>DHOI01000129.1:0-19567 GCA_002409725.1 Christensenella sp. UBA5394 | reverse complement strand
GCCCTTACCCAGTCCCATCTCTTGGCACCATGCCCGCGCCCTTTCCTTGGTCGGGGCTAAGGCTGCCACCTGTGCCTGAAGCTCCTGGGTAATTTCATCATACAATTGCTGCCCAATCGTTCTCTTGCGAAAGCCCAGCCTAATTCCTAGGCGCAGGAGCTGAAGCAGTGTTGCGCTATAACCCTTGGTTTTTGCGTTGCTGTTCTCCTCGCCGCAACCTAGAAAGATGGTGGCGTCGCTCATGGTATGGATGGGAGAGCCTTCCACATCGGTAAAGCTAAGGATCTTGAAGCCCTCCTTACGGGCCCACTGTAGCGCCTCAATGGCGCCGCGGCTGGTGCCGGTTTGGCTGATGGGGATAACGAGTGTTTTCTCCCGCGCCTCGCAAAGCAGAGCTCCGCAGCTATATAAGAGGTTGGCAGGGGTATAGGCATAGGCCCGCACGCCGGCCACGCGGCTGATAAAGCCGGCAGCGGCAATAGCGGCATTGTAGGAGCTGCCATGACTCACGAAATAAATAGCTTCAACCTCCATATCAAGGGTCGCCAGGGACTGATCCATAGCCGTATCCTGAAGCAATCCCCCCAGCGCGGCCGTCTCTTCCTCAATATACTTCCACATGATACTTTGCATGGTTCGCCTCTTTCTGCCGTAAAGGCCGCTGTTACCGATATGCGATGCCCAACATATCCGCCGCGTTTTTGCCCAGCATGATTTCCTGGTCTGCCTCATTGCGGGTAATGTATTTTACTTTGGCAATTTCCTGGCCCATATCCCCAAAGGGCGCATCGGAGGAAAAGAGGATCTTTTTCGGGCCTGCAATTTCATAGCCCATGCGCATCACGGGAACGTAAGCGCCGCAGGTGCTCAGGTAGAAATTGGGCACATCCCTGGCCAGTTCACATGCCCGCTCATACATAAGCGGTACGCCCATGTGATAAAGCATCACAGGTACCTTGGGATATGTCTTAGCCATCTCCGCCCACTTATCGGGGATGGAGAACATATCCGACTGGCCGTGCGCAACCACGCACTTGCCGTATTTTTCGCACAGGTCAAAGTAGGGATCCAGTATGCTGTGCCTGTCCGCACTGTATCCAAAGCGGATAGCGTTCATCTTCAGGCCATAGAAGCCATAATCCCGATAGCACTTTTCCACCTCCGCCTCTCCGTCGATATCCCACGGATTGATGACGGCAAAGCCGATCACGCGGTCAGGGTATCGTTTGCAGCAGTCATAGATATAGTCGTTATCCACCGTTTCCAGCTGCGAACAGATCATGCACTTTTCCACCCCGTTCTGGTCCATGAGCTCCAGAAGGGATTCCACTTTATAATTCTCGCCTTTTTTAATGCCGATGTGGGCAAGCATATCGATAATCATCCGTCACACCCCCTTATTTGATGTGGAAAATGCGGGCGGCATTTTCGCCCAAAACTTTGGCTTCGCCGTTTTCATAGCCTTTCGTGGCGTTGCGCACCTTCAGCAGTTCCAGCTCAAAATAACCCGCTTCCGGCGTTCCGGTCCCTAGAAGAACCCGATCCGGCCCCAAGGCCTTAATGGCCCGGTGGGTGTTGAAATCCATGCTGGATGAGGTTTCCAGGTAAATGTTGGTGTGGCGCTTGCCAATAGCTACGGCGCTTGCGTTATCATATTGCAGACCCATCCGGCCCATGATGATGTTCACATCGGGGAAGTCTGCGGCAATCTCATCGAAAAAGATTGGGCTTGTAAAAACCTCTGCCGCCCCGTAGCACCAAACGGGAGCCTGATATTTGCGGCAAACCTCAAGCAGGGGATAAAAAACCTGGTGTTCGCAAAGCATGTAGCCGTGCCGCAGAGGATTCATATACAGGCCCTTAAAACCTTTATTGGCCAGAGCGTCCTCGAGTTCCCGGGCAGCGTTATCTTGCCAAGGGTTCACGGTATATAGGCCGATAAAGCGGCCCGGATAGCTTTTAAAGGCCTGCTCAACGGAAGCATTGTCGATAGATTCTGCATAGCAGTTCACCACCGCCATATCGATTCCAGCCTTGTCCATCTGGGACAAAAGGCTTTGTGCGGTTATTTCCGGCTTAAACTTGTGCCTGCCGATGATATTGGAAACATCAATGATCATTTTTTTGCGCTCCTTTCATTAATGATCTTTTACCCAGGTCGGTCCAAACAGCATCCCCAGGAATGTTTCCGCGACAACGCTTTCAATCAGGGGCATAAGCGACTCCCGAACCTTAGGGAGCTTAACCACCATCAGCCGCTCCCGTTCCGGGATATCCGAGGCGGTATAAAGCATCACCCGGCCGCCGTGCTCGAGGATGTAATTCAGCATCTTCATTTCCTTCGTGTTATCCTCAAAAACCGGGAAAAACATCTGCGCCAGATATTCGCCCGCCAGCTTGGAACTGTGGAATTGGCCGTGAGCATAATCCGCACATTCCCAAACGGCTGTGCAATTATGCAGCCCCTCCCGGTAGGCCAGGGAGAGCTGCCGGGCCGTAGCCAGGGAGGCGTTGTTCGCCAACAGGTCAAACAGAAGCGTACCCTGGGCAAAATCGTACATTGGCTTGGAATTTTCCTGCCAGTTCTCCAGCCACCCGCTGCACCAATCCGCAACAAAATCCAGCTCTTTCCAGAAGGCATCGTTCAGCTCCCCGGTCAAGGTGTGCGCCAGAACGTTGAGAATGAGCATGGTAAATTCATAGGTTTTGCTGGTAATGGAGCTTTCCTTATTGGCACGGATGGGCAGGGAATACTCGGCCATCTGGCTCAGGGGGCAGCCCTCCGTATTGTAAATACCCACGACCGTGGCAATGGGCCGGGCTTTTTCCACGAGCTCGATAACCTCCATGGATTTGCCGGATTGAGATATCGCCACCAACAAAGTCTTTTCATCTATATGGTTAAACTGGAACCGGGAAAGCTCAAACGCGCTGAAGGCCAGCGTCCTTATTCCTTTACCGGTAAGATAGCCTCGCACGGCATCCATAGCGTATAGGGAGCTGCCCATGCCCGAAAGGATCACTTGGTTGCATCCCCTGTCTTTATACGCCGCCACAATGGTTTCTATTGTCTTAAGGCCTTCCCCGCGATAATAGCGGATAACCTCTTTCATCAGGGTGCCTTGTGTGCAGACTTCCTCGACAAATCCGTTCACGTTATTTCCTCCAATTTTTATACTTTATATATGGCCTGGCCAAGAACAGCCGGCTGTCCCGGCAGGTTACATATACGATCAATAATGTTCGAAAACGGCAAACACCGGATATATAAGTTACTATTCTGTAAGTATGTTTTGAATTAATGTTCATTTATGTTTGTTTAATGCGGCAATTTGGTCTATCCCGCTCTTTACTTGCATTATAGTCCAAATAGTTTTATACTGTCAATGTGAATATTAATGCGCATATATTCATTACTTTGTGGTATATCTGCATAAAAATACTGTATCCGAACATTGCGCCCTTTTGCCGGCATGGTCTTGTTCTATTTCGAACATTTATGCTTGAAAAGCCCCCACAAACTGTGCTATACTATTTTGTACCAAGCCGGAGGTAATTTACGAATTTATGATTGCCAGAAAACGTTTAGAGAAAATCATGGAGTTGATCAAAAGAGAAAACGTAGTCTCCGCAAAAGACTTGAGCTGTAGCCTGGGCGTAACGGAAAAAACGATACGGCTGGATTTAGATCGGTTGGAAAAGGCCAACATGCTTCGGCGTATTCACGGGGGCGCCGTGCAGATAGAGCAGCCCTCTACCATTTCTTTTTCTAACACGGGTTATCGCAATCGTTGCCTCCACGAAAAGGAACTAATTGCCGCAACAGCAAAGAGCCTCCTCAAAGAAAACGACGTAATTCTTCTGGATGACGGCAGCACTACTCTCGCCTTGGCTAAGCTGCTGGGGGATTTTCGAATTACGGTCCTGACCAATGATGTTCTCATCATCAACGAGCTGATGTATAAATCCAACGTGTCCCTTTACGTGATTGGCGGCTCGCTCAAGCGGGACGGCGAGTCCTTTGTCATCAATGGGGAGGATTCTATCCAGTTCATTAAAAAATACCGTGCCAACAAGTTCTTTATTGGAGCCAGTACCATCGATATTGAAAACGGACTGATGATTTATTACTATGGCGACCGTTCTACCAAGCGTGCCTTCATGGCGGCGTCGGACCAGATTATCTGTCTCTTGGATTCCTCTAAGTTTAACCGCACGGCCTTCACCCGGGTCGCTACAGTGGACGAGATACACACCATCATCACCGATTATAAAATCGCCCCGGAAGAGCTTGAAAAGTACAGCGGCCTGGGTATTGAGATGCTGGTTGCAGAGGAACCGCCGCCCGCCGTCCTGCCTTCTTCGGCTTCACAAAGCAGACTGCGCACCGGATCAGCCAAAGCGGGAGAAACATCTTCGTGGCGATAGCAGTCCTTGGTTGATTTTATTAGGTTTGCACCAGCCCACAGATATTCCATGCTGATGGATAAAGAGCCTTGAGAATAGCCATTTACCGAGAAGGCCGCTTTTCATTCCGTACTAAGCCGGTGCCCAAACTGGCGCATTGTAACTCGCTATCCACTTTTCTATGTTGGAAAATAAGCGTGAGCCAAAAATCCCTCGAAAGCAAAGCATCTTCCAAGGGATTTTTGGCGTCTTTAATTCTGAAGTTTCCATTTATATCCGTAAGATAAAAGGTAAGCTGCTCCCCACTTTCTTAGCGCACCTAGAGCAAAGCCGGCGTGTCACGTCCTGCTTTTAACACAATGCTCTAAGTTTACATAGGATTGGGCTGCACAATAGTCCCACGGGCCCTCCAATTTTATAGCTTTATGCCCGCCCTTTTAACGATAGAATGCGCGCGGCGCTCCGCCTCCCTGATGATCCAGCCCTCATCAATGGTTGTAAGTCTGCCATGCTCCATAAGCAACTCGCCCCTGGCAAATACGGTATCAACCACCTCGCTTGTCGCCTGATATACGATGGTAGATTCCAAATCATGCGTGGGGGTTGCGCAAACCTTATTCATATCCATGATTGTAATATCAGCAAGCTTACCAACCTCCAAGGTGCCCGTTTGATGCTCCCGCTTAAGGGCTTTTGCTCCATTTATGGTAGCCATACGCAGCACGGCTTTTGCGGGCACTGCGGCAGGGTCATCATTTACCGCCTTGTGCATAAGCCCGGCCAGCCACATGTCGTCCATAATGCTCATGCGGTTGTTACAAGGTGGGCTGTTGGTGCCTAACGATACCGGGATTCCCTTCTCAAGCTCCTTTGCGATGGGAGCAAAGCCAGCAATGCGCAGCTCCGCAGCAGGCAGATGCATCACATTCACCCCATTCCTATGGAGTAAGTCAATCTCCTTATCATCGATGAATACCAGATGCGCCGCCAGCAGGTTTGGGGTGAGTGCACCGATGCTATCCAGATACCGAACCGGTGTTAATCCGGTTTTTTCCTTGACGAACTCCACTTCGCTTTTGGACTCCGCCACGTGGGATTGAAGCAGCAAATTCCGCTCTTTAGAAAGCTTGGTGAATTCTTTCCAAAGTGTCTCGCTGGAGAGGAATAAATTCAAAATATTTAAGCAGCCATCCACCCGCTCCTCTGTTCCATGCCAGCGTTCTATAAGGGCGAGGTTTCGTTCGATAGCCTCGTGTGTGGTCATGCGAAGCGCTTCGGGAATTTCGCCAGGCAAATCCATTGTGGATAAACATACCGTGCCGCTTATTCCGGAATCCAAAACGGCCTGTGCAATGGAATCGGGATGCTCGCCGCTGGCTTCACAAAACATAGTGGTGCCGCTCTTTATCATCTCCGCAATGCCCAGCATGGCGCTAATATAGGCATCGTCCGGGGTGAGGGCCGCTTCGTATGGCCATATGCGTTTCCGCGTCCATACAATCAGATCCACGTCGTCCGCAAGGCCTCGGCCTAATGCCTGGGTTGTATGTATGTGCGTTTGAATGAAGCCGGGCAGCACTACATAAGGCTTAGCATAAGGCGGTGCGGTAAATTCCTTATAACCTGGATACATCTGGCGCTCCAGGGTATCCATGGGCCCTATTGCCTGGATACGACTATCCTTTATGGCAATATAGCCGTTTTCAAGCACATCGCCGGCTTCGTTCATCGTCATGATTTTTGAATTGGTAATAAGATAGTTTCCCATGTAACTCCTCCTGATCTATCTGGCATCGCGGATATATGGTTTTCCAAGGCTCTCCGGGTCTCTCTGCTTCCCTATGGAGCCGAGTAGCGCGATCATGGTTATAAGATAAGGCAGCATGTTCATAAACTGGGCCGGCAGATCGATACCCAGCGCTTGCATACGGAATTGCATGCACTCTGCCGCGCCAAACAACAACGCCGCCAGGGCAGCCCGTATGGGTTCCCGTCGGCCGAATATTACAACCGCCAGCGCAATATATCCACGTCCGGCAGTCATGTTTTCGGTAAAAACGCCGAGCTGCGCCAGAACCATGTAAGCGCCGCTCATACCTCCCAGCATTCCGTTTATTGCTGCAGCCAAGTATTGTGTTCTATAAACCCGTATGCCTACCGTATCGGCAGCCCGCGGATGCTCGCCCACGGCCGTTAGGGAATTCCCCCATTGGGTATGCTTGAGCAGCACTTGGCTCATCCCAATGAGAAGATACAAGATATACACCAATATGTTCTGATTGAATAGCGCCTCTCCAATGAGGGGGATGGCGCTCAGGCCGGGGATTGCCAGCTTGGGGAAAGTAGCCACTTGGGGGAATGCAGGATTGTTGGATACAAGAATCTTCAGAAAATAGCTGGAGATTCCGAGTAAAAATATATTGAGGGCAATTCCGCATATGGTTTGGTTTTGCGCCAGCCTGACGGATATGAACGCATGCAGCATACATACGGCTAATCCCCCGACAATGCCGCCCAGCAGCCCCATCCAAAGGCTGCCGGACGTATATGCCACGGCGAAGCTGCAAAAGGCTCCTGCCAGCATATTCGCTTCCAGCCCGATATTCAGGATACCGGCCTTCTCCGAATAGATTTCTCCCATAGAAGCATAAGCCAAGGGGATAGCTGTGCTCACGGCCGCACTCAGAAAGGAAGTGAGGAAGGCGAGTGTAAAAATTTGTTCCATGTTAAGCTGCCCCCTCCACTTTTCTTTTTTCTATAAGTTTAAGGATCAGGGCGTCACACAATAGTAAAATCACGATAAAGCCCGTTAAGATGGATACAATAGCGGCAGGAATCCCCATTTGGCGCTGCATGGTATTTGCTCCCACCTGCAACGCAGCGAAGCCGATAGATGCAGCAAGCACGCCCCAAGGATTGTTACGCCCCAGCAGGGCAACTAAAATAGCCGTGTATCCGCTGCCGCCTACCAGCCCCTCCAAAAGCCTGTGCTGGATGCCCAACAGCTCTCCAGCGCCCGCAATTCCCGCCAACCCGCCCCCCAGGCAGGATGCAATAACGATGCTCTTCATCACATTAATTCCAAGGCACCGCGCGGCCCGCTTGTTGCTGCCTACAACTTGCAGCTCGAATCCTGTCGGCGTATGCTCCATCAGCCACCAAACGATTAACACCATTAGTAAGGCCAGCAAAAATCCGGCGTGCAGCCGCGTGGGCGCCAATATGCCTGCCAGCTCAGGCCCAAGTGCAGGGGATTGAGGCAAGTAATCCGTGCTGTCCTGCAGCACGCCTCTTATCAGAATCCCCGTCAAATCAAATGCGATGTAATTAAGCATCAATGTGTTTATGATTTCCGAGATTCCAAACTTTGCCTTTAAAATGCCGGGTATAAATGCCCAAAGCCCACCGGCGAGAAAGGCCGCGGCCATGGCCAATGTAACGTGTATCCAAGAAGGCATTTGTACAGGCCACATTGCTACCACCGTTGCGGCGATTGCCCCCATATACATTTGGCCTTCCGCGCCAATATTAAAGAACCCGCTGCGGAAGCCAATCGATATGCCCAGCCCTGCCAACATCAGCGGCGCAGCTTTTACAAGCACTTCCGCAAAACCATTTAAACTGCCGAATATTCCTCGGATAAACACACCGGCGCATTGCAGGGGGCTCGCCCCTGCGCCCAGAATCAAAAGCGTGGCCACCGCCAATGTAAGGCCCGTATACACGAGGGCCCGTGCGACTTGTACCGTATATTTACGCATATGTCGTCTCCCCTTCCGCCAAGGGGCGCCCGCCCATCATACTGCCTATGGTCTCCGTCTTCAGCTCCGCTCCATTATCTAAAACGCCCATCAGCTGGCCGCGGAACAATACGGCGATCCGATCGCTCAAAGATAGAATTTCATCCAGATCGGCGGATATCAGCAGAATCCCGGCGCCTCGGTTGCGCTGCTCCGCCAATATGCTTCTTACCTGCATCGTAGCGCCGATATCAAGGCCCCTGGTTGGCTGGCAGGCGACGATCAGCTTGGCCTCCTCGCTGATTTCCCTTGCAAGAATAGCTTTTTGTTGGTTCCCGCCCGAGAGCAGGCGCATTTTTATACCCGGCGAGGGGGGCTTGATCTGATACTTGCCGATACAGCTTGACGAAAACTCGTCCATCTTATTTCTATTTAGGCATCCATGTTTTGTATATGGAGAAAGTTTATATTTCCGAAGCATGAGATTTTGCCGCAAATTCATATCCAGAACGAGCCCGTCATGATGCCGGTCATCCGAAATATAGGCAATCCCCCGGCGGAATCGCTGGTATACCGTTGCCTTGGTTATATCTTGGCCGTCATATTGGATCGTACCCTGGGACGCAGATAAAATTCCGCATATTACCTCGGCAAGTTCCTTTTGTCCGTTGCCGTCTACACCGGCTATGCCGACTATTTCTCCCGGATATACTTGTAGGGATATCGCAAGCCTAGATATCCTCTCCTTTTTTACCACAATATCTTTCAGCTCTAAAAGGGGAGCGGCGTCGCCTTTGTGCGGTTCAATCACAGGCCGTTCCGGCAATTCGCTGCCTATCATCAACTTGGCTAGGGAAGCGGGATCCGTGTCTTGCGTATTCATAACAGCCAAATCAGAACCGTCCCTCAATATGGTGACCCTGTCGCTTATGGCCATAATTTCCGCCATACGATGCGTAATGAGGATTACAGCATGTCCTTCGGACTTCAAGCGCCTAAGCACCTCAAAAAATTCGCACGTTTCCTGGGGCGTTAGCACGGCCGTGGGCTCATCCAATACGAGCAGCTCCGCGCCGCGATAGAGCGCCTTTAGAATTTCAACGCGTTGTTGCTCTCCCACGGAAAGCTCGCACACCCTCTTTTTAACATCCACAGCCAACCCATAGCGTTTTGCCAAGGCCTGTATGCTCTCTGTAATCTCGGTAATTTTGATAAAAGGATAGCCCTTTTCCTTAAGGCCAAGTATAATGTTCTGCAAAACGGTCATGGTTGGGATCAGCGTGAAATGCTGGTGCACCATCCCAATTCCCGCCGCAATGGCATCCAAAGGCGAATGAAAGTGGACCTTTTCCCCTTTCCAATAAACGGAGCCGCTATCCGCCTGGTATAACCCATATAATATATTCATAAGCGTTGTTTTACCCGCGCCGTTTTCTCCAAGCAGGGCATGGATCTCCCCGGCTTTAACGCTCAAATTCACATGATTGTTGGCTATCACACCGGGAAACGCCTTTACGATCCCTTTCATTTCCAAAAGTTCCATTCGCACAAACCCCTATCTGCTCATATGTAGCCAGACTTAGAACCCCGCGCAAAATTATTCAGCAGTCCGCAACGGATCTTTTGCGCAATAAAGCTACGGAAACAAAAGGCTGCATTGCCCCTTAAACGGGGGCAACGCAGCTATTTTCGCTAATCAGTCAGCTCGGAAACGGAGGGTACCTCCAGCTTTCCGTCCTTAATGGACTGTACGAGCTTTGCTATATTATCCTTGACGTCCTGTGGAATTTTGTCCTCAAAATCATGATAAGGGGCGATGTCCACCATGCCGGCGGCCATGCCGAGCTCATGGAAGTCACCGACAAACTTACCTTCCAGCACATCCTGTATGGCAGCCTTAATCAAACCGGGTGTGGACCATACATCGCTGCACATGATCGTATCCGGGGCGGCCTCATATTGATCGTCACAGTTGCCTGTAGCCAGTATGCCGGCCTCCTGCGCGGCTTTAATACCGCCCATGCCAGCTTGGTTCGCACAATGGGCAATCACATCAGCTCCGCTATCAATCATGGCCACGGCCGCATCCTTGCCCTTCGCAACATCTGTAAAGGACCCGGTAAAGGTATAGAGTACTTCGATATCCGGATTTACGCTTTTGGCGCCCATTTTGTACCCCTCTATGATTTTAATCTGAGACGGGCCCTCCATGCCGGCTATCATGCCAATTTTATTGCTTGTAGTCATGTAGGCGGCCAATGCACCCATCACGTAGCTTCCATCCTTGCCTCCCAACTCATAGGAAGCCACATTTTCGCTTTTTGCACTGGCGTTGGTGCATACGAATTTAGTATCCGGATATTTCTCGCCGACCTTCAGCGCAGGATCGCCAAACTGAAAGCCATGCCCTATGATAAGATCGTAGCCCTGCGAAGCATAGTCTGTGAACACAGCCTCAATATCGGTGATTTCCACGTTCTCCGTATAGGATACCTGAACATTCAGATCCTTCTCGGCCAACAGCAAACCCTCATAGGCGCCCGCGCAGAAGCCCCCGTCATTAACCGGCCCGGAAACGCAGAGAGCCACCTTCAGCTTTGCATCGTCACCTCCAACGGGTGCCTTTGAACAACCGATCGCTCCCAGGATCATCAAGCACACAGTCACAAGTACAAGCAGTTTTTTCATGTTAGCCTCCCTAATTTATTTTTTGTTTTGTATGACGTCTAGACACTAAAACCATCAACCGGCTTTTCGATAATGAGCCTATTATTTGCCGATTGTCAAATCATAAATGTTTTTTCTTGGCTTAATCATAGCACCGTATGTTCTGAAATGGAATACTTTTTTGGAAAAATTCTTTATTCCTAAAATTTTGAATGACATATGCAGAAACATATGATTTAATAATGGGTATAATTTTACCGCAAGCTATGCCGTTAAATGCTTGGTATAATAAATTGAGTCATGGGGAGAGGACGAGCAAGGCGGCACAGACACGAAAGATAACCTATGCTATAATATTGTTGCATTATATAATTGTTTTACAAAATAATGAGGTGTTATTAAATGGATGTCAGCTATCTGAATACAAAGCGAATACGCAAGGAACGAAAGATGAGCCTACGAGACCTTTCGGCAAAATCGGGGCTTTCCATCTCGTTTCTGAGCAATTACGAAAACGGAAAGGTAAACATATCCATCGCAGCATTATATCAGATTGCACAGTCGCTTGAGGTTCCAATTAAGCTCCTTCTTGCGGCCGAAGAGGATCACGCGCTGTTGGTTGTGCCCCATGATAACAGATACGCGGTTATTCAGCATAAAACAAGCGAAGGGACTGCTGTGCAAGAATTTTTGACGCGCGGCGCCTCTTTCGATATGCAGGTGACCGTTATGCACCTCCCTCCCTATATGGATTCCGGCAATCCGGCTAAACATAAGAGCGAGGAGTTTTTGTTCGTCCTCACCGGCACAGTTGTATTAATGCTGGATATGCATCAAGATGTAACGCTTCAAAAAGGAGATATGGCATACTATGATGCCAATCTTTCGCACAGTTGGAAAAATCCATCAGGCGAAGCAGCCGAATTCCTTCTGGTTGCCAGTAAAACCGGATTCTAAATATAATAAAGCAATAAATCATTGAAACCTTCTCCTTCCCCCTTTTTGACCACGAAAAAGGCGTTCCACATCTGAAACGCCCCACCTATATGGCCCTCCTTCTGCACGGTCGCCTATTGAAGCCGACCGCGCACAACAAGTACCTTGCCGCTGCTCAAATCATACCATAGGCGGCGGGCTAAATTCTTACATCCATTCCCCGTAGCGCTTCACATAAATCTTCTTCATGGCTTGCACGCACAGGAGATACCCGGCGAGGATAGCCACCAGCCAAAATAGGAACATGGGCGGCAGGGGGTGCATATCCAGACCGATGGCAAAATTCGTAAAGCCGACGCCTAGCGCCGCGGCGGCCACCAGGACGGTGGAAAAAACCAGCGGCAGGGAGGGTTTGCTTTGCAGAAAGGGCAGCTTGGCCGTGCGGATCATATGAATGACCAGCACCTGCGAGACCGTGCCGTATACGAACCAGCCGCTTTGGAAGAGGGGCGCGAGTGCCGATCTGTTGGCGCCCAGACCCCACCATAGGGCGGCGAAGCAGATCAGATCAAAAACGGAGCTTAGCGGCCCCATATAGGCCATGAAGGACTGGATGGAACGGGTTTCCCATTTGCGCGGCTTTTGCATGTATTCCTGATCCACGCTGTCAAAGGGGATGCCCATCTGAGAAAAATCGCACAGCAGGTTTTGCGCCAATATTTGTACCGGCAGCATGGGCAAAAACGGCAGCAGGATCGAAGATGCGACCACCGAAATCATGTTGCCGAAGTTGCCGCTGGCCGCCATCTTGATATACTTGACGATGTTGCCAAAGGTACGCCGCCCTTCGAGCACCCCTTCCTCCAGCACCATCAGATCCTTTTTGAGCAGGACAATATCCGCGGTCTCCTTGGCGATATCCACAGCAGTGTCTACGGAAACGCCAACGTCCGCCTGGCGCAGCGGCGGCGCGTCATTGATGCCGTCCCCCATGTAGCCCACCGTATGGCCCACGCTTTGGAAGGCCTTGACCACCCTTTCCTTTTGCGCCGGCGAAAGCTTGGCGAAGAGGTCGCAGCCCGCTACAGCTTGCAGCAACTCCGCATCCCCCATGCGCTCAACATCGCGGCCCGTCAGCAGGTGGGCGGTGTTTACGCCTACCTTATCGCAAACCTTGCAGGCCACGCCTTCGCTATCGCCCGTGAGCACCACCGTGCGCACGCCGTGCTCGCGCAGGGCGGCAATGGCTGCGCGGGCGCTCTCCTTGGGCGGATCCAAAAAGCCCACGAAGCCGATCAGCACCATATCCTTTTCATCGGCCACGCTGAACGCGCCGCTGCCCGGCACCGTGTTCTTTTGTGCCACGGCCAGCATGCGCAGCCCTTCTGCGTTGTATTTCTCATAGGTCGCCAGGGCCGTGCGCCTGGTCTCCTCATCCATAGGCACAACGCTCCCGTTCATCTCCACAAAGGAGGAGATAGCGATCACTTCTTCCACAGCCCCTTTGGTGATCAGCTGACGCTTGCCATTTTCTCCCACGAGAACCACGCTCATGCGGCGGCGGGAGAAATCAAAGGGAATCTCGTCCACCCGGCTGTAATCGCCGAGGATGCGATCCAGCCCGCGCTGCCCGGCCCGGTTGATGATAGCCAGATCGATTAGGTTTTTCAAGCCCGTTTGAAAATAACTGTTGAGGTAAGCATGGCGCAGGATGCGGTCGTCGTCCTCGCCGTGCAGATTCATGTATTTTTCCAGGATGATCTTATCCTCGGTGAGGGTGCCGGTCTTATCCGTGCAAAGCACATCCATCTCGCCAAAGGCCTGGATGGCGCCCAGCGTACGCACAATCACCTTGTGCTTGGACATGGAAACGGCCCCCGTCGCCAGCGTGGAGGTCATGATCACGGGTAGCATTTCCGGGGTCAGCCCCACCGCCATGCTGATGGAAAAAAGCAGCGCGCTTTGCCACTCGCCCTTGATCAGCCAGTTGAGCGCAAAAACGACGGGCACCATCACCAGCATCCTGCGTACCAGGAGGCGGCTGACCGCGTCCACGCCGCGCTCAAAGCTGGTTTTGGCCCGGTCTCCGGAAAGGGATTTGGCCATCGAGCCAAAATAGGTCTGGTTGCCCGTGGCCAGCACCAGGGCCGTGGCGCTGCCGCTGACGATATTGGTGCCCATAAAGCCGATATTGTGGAGCTCCGTCAGCGCATCCTCGGGGTCGTTGGGCACGCCGCTGAATTTCTCCACCGGGTTCGATTCGCCCGTCAGCGCCGCCTGGGCCACAAAGGTATCCTTGGTGGCCAGGAATCGCACATCCGCCGGGATCATATCCCCGGCAGAAAGCCGTATGATGTCGCCGGGGACGACTTCGTCCATGCCGATCTCAGCCAGCTGCCCATCCCGCAGCACATCCGCGGTGTTGGAGATCATTTTGGATAGCTCCTGTGCGGCCGCGTTTGAGCGCTGGCTCTGTACGAAAGCCACCAGGCTGGAGAGGAACACCAGCGAGAGCGTGATCGAGAGCGTAAGGTAATCCGGCCTGGCTGCGGCCAGTACATCCGTAATGTAGGTGATGGCGGCGATCAGCAGCAGGATCGCGTTAAAGGGATTAACAGCGGCCTCCCAAAGCCGATGCCAAACCGTATTCCTTTTCCCCTCGGTGATGATATTCGGCCCAAATTCGTTTTGCCTGCTCTCGGCTTCCTCGCCGGTCAGGCCCGCCGCCGTAGCGGATAGCTGCGCAAAAAGCGCCTCCTGCGTTTGGAAAGCAGCGGCCCGCAGTTCCGTCCCGATCGCGTACCTGTTTTGCCGGTTTTTCCTTTCAAGGGTTTTACCCTTCATGTAACGCATTGGAATCATTCCTTTCTGTGATAGGATTCCCCAGCTGGCGCACAGGAAGGGCAACAAAAAAGCCGCCCCAGCAGGCGGCGGAAAATGCGGAAGCAAACTATCCGCGCAGAGTGGAACGCAACGGATAGCCGCCCGCAAAAGCGCCGGCAAGCTGGCTTGTGTTTTCAGCTTGGAGATCGAAGCCGCACAGCGGACTTCGTGGTTTGCCGTCCATTGTTCCACATCCTTTTTTGAATATTGGGCCTTTTTACCCATAAGTAGCATAGTCGCTTAGCAGGGAAAAGTCAAGGGGCGGCGCAGAATGTGCACCGCCCCGGTTTGTTTTGTGATGTGCCCCGGCCTAGCCGACCTGGGTCGTAAGGAACATGGGCAGGCCCATCTGCTCGATCTGATCCTGCAATTCCTGGATTTCATCCAGATGCCGATCCTCATCGTTGAGGATCTGCACGAGGATATCCCGCGTGGCGTAATCTAAAAGTTCGCCAGCCAGCACGATGGCCTCGTTATAGGCAGCAATCGCGCCGGTTTCGGCAACGCGGTCGTTTTCCGCCTGCTTGGGAACGTCGCTGCCGATGTGGATGCTGTTCAAATTGGATACGACCGGCATACCGCCCAGGAAGAGGATACGGCCGATGAGCTTTTCCGCGTGCTTCATTTCATCGATGGCGCGCTTTTCAAAGCCTTTGTGCAGCTTGCCATAGCCCCAATCCTCGCACATTTCCGCATGCACGATATATTGGTTGATGGCAGTTAGCTCATCCGCGAGCAAAAAGTTCAGCTTGTCGATCAGTTTGTCATTCCCCTTCATAGTATAAGCTCCTTTCGTGGTACGTTCTTATACCATCGCCCTTGATCGGCGCTGGCCTGCATATGCCTCCGTAAGTGTTTAATTTATTATACCATATTTTTCCGCCCTTGTCATTGGCTATTATGCGGCTGGTTGGCACTATTCCACGCTCTTGAGCGCCTCCACCATATCAATGCGGTTGAGCGTGCGGTTGGTCAGCAGGTTTACCAGCAGGGCAAAGCTGAAGGTAAGGCCGGCGGAGATGGCGTAGCTGGCCGGGGCCACATATACCGCGAAATAGATGGAGGGCATATTCAGCGCTGCGGTGAGGAAGCCGCTGATGGAGCGGCCCAGCGGCAGGCCCAGCAGGATACCCACCAGGGTGAGGATCAGCGTTTCCTTATTCACATATTGATGCACCTCGCCATCGTAAAAGCCCAGCACCTTGATGGTGGAAAGCTCCCGTACCCGCTCGGAGATATTGGTATGGGCCAGGGTGAAGAGAACCACAAAGGCGAGGCCGCCGGCCATGGCGGTAATCAGCAGCACCAGCGCATTCACCAGCTCAAAGCCGAAGTTCTCCTTTAAGTCTGCCTTGCTCACGGCGGAGATCACGGAATCGTTATCGATCAGCGCATCCACATAGGCGCTATGATCCGTGCAAGCAAGCGACATATGCGCCAACACGCCGTTGGGTTGGTATTCCTCGAACAGGCTTTCATACAGCGCGGCCGTCATATACACGCTGTTGCCCATATAATTGCGTACAATCCCGGCCACCTTAGCCTCGCGCTGCACCAAATCGAGGTTTTGCACGTAGACGCTATCTCCAATTTCAAGGCCGTGCAGGTTGGCCGCATTCTGGGTGACCAACACGCCGCCATCCTCCAGCTTCGCTATGGTATCCTCCGGCGTTTCTAGGCGGATATAATCCGCAAAGGCGGCATCCTGCGGCACGGCCATCAGCTGCACCTTTTCCGAGCGGCCCTCCATGTTGATGAGCTTCACGCTCTCGATGCGCAGGTTTACGTAATCGGCGATGTTCGCGTCTCCCGCCAGCTCTTCAAGCATAGCCGCATTGTCCTCTTCCTCAAAGACGGCCAGCAGGTCATAGCGGTAGATGTTGTCGTATTGCTTGGGCTCCAGATCGGCAATGGAATCCTTGATGGCAAAGCCACAGAGGATCAGGGCCGTGCAGCTCATGATGCCGCCCACGGTCATGAACAGACGCTTTTTATAGCGGAAGAGGTTACGCACGGTGACCTTGTTGAGGAATTTGAGCCGGTTCCAGATGGCCGGCACGCGCTCGAGCAGCACCCGCGCACCCGCACGGGGCGCTTTGGGCCGCATGAGCGCGGCCGGCATTTGCGCCAGTTCGCTGTGGCAGGCCAGCACCGTCGCCCCTACGATCCCGGCCATGAACAGCAGCACGCCGCCCACGCCGTAGGCCAGATCAAAGCGCAGGTAATAATGCGGCAGATGGTAGAGCTCCTCCAGCACCAGCACGATAAACTTTGGCATGAGGACAAAGCCGAATAGGTCGCCGCAAGCGCCGCCCAATAGGCAGGCGACAAAAGCAAACAGAATATAGCGCAGGTATATGGCGGCATCTGCGAAGCCCAGCGCCTTATATAGGCCGATCAGGCCCCGCTCCTCCTCTACCATACGGGTCATGGTGGTGAGGCTGATCAGTACGGCCACCAGCAAGAAGATCACCGGGAATACCCGGCCCACGGCCTCGATGGAGGAAAGGTCGCTGCTCAGGCTCGCGTAGCTATCGAGGGATTCCCGATCCTGCACATACCATTCAGTCATATCGATATCATCCACCTCGGCGCGGGCATCCGCCAACTTTTGGTAGGCTTCGAGCTTCTTATCCGCGTATTCCCGCTCCTTGTCGAGAAGCTCCGAGCGGCCATCCTCTAATTCAACCCGGCCATCCTCAATCTCCTGCCAGCCCTCGGCGATCTCCTTCTTGGCGTCGGCCTCCTTGTCAATCAGCTCGGCCTCGCCTTCTTCCAGCTCGATCTTACCATCCAGCCATTCCGCCTTGCCCTCTTCCAGTTCGCGGATACCGTCTTGCAGCTCCTGCCAGCCTTCTTTAAGCTTCTTCTCCCCCGCCGCCATCTCGGCGTCGGCCGCGTCCAATTTCGCCAGGGCTTCCGCCTTTTGCACTTCAAAGGCGCTCTGCTGCGCTTCCACATCCGTGATGGCAGCTTGCAGTTGCTGTGATTGACCATCGAGCTCGGCCAGCTGGCCTTGGAGAGCGGCAACGGCTTCGTTGGCGGCGGTCAGGCCCTCCTGCGCGTTTGATACGGCCTCCTGCTGTGCGGCAATCGCCGCTGCATCAGGCTCCGGGGCCGCCTCCAGCTGGCTCAGCAGCGCCTGCGCCGCTTCCAGCGCCGCTAGTGCCCCCGCCGCCTGGCCCTCCGCCTCCGTCAAGGGACCGGCGAGGGCCTCCCTCCCCTGCTCTAGGGCGGCCATCTGCGTTTGCAGCTCGTTTAGACCATTCGTTAGTTTCTGTTCGGCCTCGGCAAACCCCGCCTCCGCCTTTTCGCGTTCCTCTTTGAGCTTGGCCTTTCCTTCTTCCAGCTTATCGGCGTTCTCCCAATATTCAGCCAGTCCGTCTTTCAGCTCGCGCTCGCCATCCACCAGTTCCTGCCAGCCCTCGGCCAGCTCGCGCTTGCCGTCCATGATTTCTTCCCAGGCTTGTGCGATTTTCTTTTTCGCATCCCGTTCCTCGCAGGTCAATGTGCGCTCGCCGTCGGCCAGTTCCTCCTCTGCGTCGCCAATATCCAGCCAGGCGTCGGCGAATTTTTCATCCGCCTCGGCAAATTTCTCCTGCATGGTGGCCTCGGCATCCGAGATCTTCACGTTGGCCTCGCCCACCACCGCCTCGTAGCGCGCCCGTGTGCGTTGGGCCTTGATGCGGTTCTCGATCTCATCGATCACCCGCTGCACAGCCTGCTCGTAGGCCTCGTCAAAAGCATTCAGAGCCCGCGTGCCACAGAGCGTGATATAAACGGCACTGTAAACATCCACCTGTGCATCCTCCGCACAGATGAAAAAGGTATAGTCCGTCGCTTGGGCGGAGCGGAAGACGTTGGCCTGGCCATCCCCGCGGATATCCTTAGGGTCCATGACCACGGCTGTAATGGTGTAGCTTGCATGCCGGAAGGTGGGCGTTTCGGCTTCTTCCTCGATCTCCACCTCCATATCCAGCTCAATATCCGTATCGAGGCCGTCGTTCTCTTCGTCCGCCGGTTCGTCCGCCGAAACCTCCGCCTGCCCGGCGGCCGGTTCCTCTTCTTCGCCCTCATCCAAATCTTCTTCGATAGATAGCGTATCGCCCAAGGCCTTGCCGCTGTCGGTGAGGTATTTTTGCGTAACGGCGATCTCGCCCGGCTTTGCGGGCAGGCTGCCCGCAAGCAAATAAGGGATGTTCAGGCAGTTCTCGCTGAGCACGGTCATCTCTACGCTCTTGCGCACCCCGTTCACATCCGTATGTACGGTTTCATAATATGCGCCCTCGGCGGCCTCCACGCCCGCCACTTGGGCAATGGCTTCTACATCCTCGTCTGTCAGCCCCAAGGTGGAGAGGATGCGGATATCGAAAAGGTTTTGCGCGTCAAAAAAAGCGTCCGCCGAATAATACATATCCGTACAGGCCGCGTAAAGGCCGGTCAGCATGCCTACGCCCAGAGCAGTGATGGCCAGGATGGAGAGGAAGCGCTTCCAGCCCTTGCGGATGGAGCGCCAGATGTCCTTTTGATAAGCCGCGTTCATTTTGCTACCACTCGATCTCAGAAATGGGCGTGGGCTGCGCGTTTTCCACGGTTTTGATCACCTTGCCGCTTTTGAAGTGGATCACCTTATCCGCCATGGGTGCGAGGGCGGAATTGTGGGTGATGAGCAGCACGGTGATCTTCTCCTTGCGGCAGGTATCCTGCAAAAGCTGCAAAATCTGCTTGCCCGTGTTATAATCCAGCGCGCCGGTCGGTTCGTCGCATAGGAGCAGCTTAGGGTTTTTGGCCAAAGCCCGGGCAATGGAGACGCGCTGCTGCTCCCCGCCGGAAAGCTGGGCGGGGAAGTTGTTTTTCCGCTCCGATAGGCCCACCTTATCCAGCGTTTCGGCAGCGCAAAGCGAATCCTTGCAGATCTGCGCTGCCAGTTCCAC
>DHOI01000074.1:1415-7574 GCA_002409725.1 Christensenella sp. UBA5394 | reverse complement strand
ATGAAGCGCCGTTGTATGTGATCAGGGATGGCAAGAATGTGACTCCCCAATAAGTTCCTACCTTCGGATATTGGCTGGTACGCTGTAATCTTCTGCACAATATGTCTTAAATTGAATAACGAAAGGGCATTCCATATTCACGCATCTTGCGTTACAATCTTGGGAAACAAAACCGTCTCCCGAGCCTTGCAGATCCGGGAACGTTGGTTGCAAGGCCCCCGAATCATTTTTGCTTCCCTTTCATTACAACCTATCTACTTTCCTCTATTCCTGAACCTTATCTTATCGGGAGGTGGCTAACTATGCCTGAATTTCTGCAACCAACGTCACGCAAGCAAGCGATGGAGTTTTTGCGGGAGAAGCAAGACGTGCGGTTTTTGGCCGGCGGCACGGATTTAATTATCATGCTCCGGGCCCGCGCGGTGGATTGCCAATACCTGATGGACGTCAAGCGCATTCCGGAGTTGAACGCGTTTGAATATACGCCCGAAGGGCTGACGGTCGGCGCCGCTGTGACTTGCAACCAGATCCTGCATGCCGATTTCCTCCGCGAGGAGCACAAGCTCCTGCAGGAGTCCGCGATCACCCTAGCCAATGACCTGCTGCGTAACCGCGCCACCCTGGTCGGCAACATCTGCAACGCCTCGCCCGGCGGGGACATGCTGCCCGCCTGCCTGGTGCTGGGCGCGCACCTGCATACCTGCTCGCCCGCAGGCGAGCGCGTGATCCCTATCAGCGAATTTTTTACCGGCGTGAAAAAGCACGTGCTGGCCGCGGATGAAATGGTGGTCAAGATCACGCTGCCAAACAAGCCCGGCCGCGGTGTATACCTTAAAAAGCGGCGCATCCGTGGACACGACCTGGCCCAGGTGGGCCTGGCGGGCTTCTATGGCGAGGATGGCGGCCTTTCTTTTGGCATCGCAGCCGTGGGGCCAACGCCCGTGCTGGTGGAGGGCCTCGGCAGCTTCACCAGGGAGCAGCTGCCCGCGGCGAAGGAAGAGATCATTGCAAAAGTCATGGCCCAGGCGAAGCCCATCTCGGATGTGCGCAGCTCTAAGGAATACAGGCTGGCCATGCTCAGATATTTTACCGGCCTTGCGGTAGACGCATTTGCTGCCGGAGAGAAGGTGGAGGTGCGGGCATGAAGCGCAACATACATGTAACCGTGAACGGGGTCAGCTACGATGTTGTGTGCAGCGAGAACGCTACGCTGGTGTCGCTGCTACGCGAGGAGCTGGGCCTGACTGGGACCAAAGAGGGCTGCGGCGCAGGCGAATGCGGCGCATGCACCGTGATCTTCAACGGCGAGCCTGTCAACTCCTGCATGGTGATGGCCATGGAGGCGGAGGGCGCCGAGATCTACACCATCGAGAGCGAGGCCAAGAACGGCAGGCTTTCCGACCTGCAACAGAGCTTCCTCGACCACAATGCCCTCCAGTGCGGCTTCTGTACGCCCGGCATGATCATGAGCGCGCGCGCGCTACTCAATAGGAACCCACACCCCTCCAAGGAAGAAATCCTGGAGGCGATGGAGGGCAACCTTTGCCGGTGCACGGGCTATGAAACAATTCTTGCGGCAGTTCAAGCGATAGCGGGTGAATAAGATGGAAAAGAATTATCAATACATCGGCCAAAGCATCCAACGCCATGACGGCGTGGATAAAGTAACGGGAACCGCCGCTTATGTGGGCGACCTGAAGATGAACGGCCTGCTGCAGGCGCGGGTGAAGACCAGCCCCTACGCGCACGCCAACATCATCTCCATCGATACCGGTAAGGCGGAGGCCTTGCCCGGCGTGCGCGCGGTGATCACCGGGCGGCAGGGCGCGGCCAAGCTGGGCATTTACATGGTGGATAGATCCATCATCGCCACCGACAAGGTGCGCCATTATGGCGAGGTAGTGGCGGCTGTGGCGGCAGTCGATGCGGAAACGGCGCAAAAAGCTGTGGACCTGATCGAGGTCGAATACGAGCCGCTGCCCGCCGTGCTGGATGTGAAGGAGGCGATCAAGCCCGAAAGCCCCCTGGTGCATGAAAAGCTGGGCGAATACGCCCATGTCAAGGGCGTGTTCTTCCCAATCCCAGGCACCAACGTGGCCAGCAACATCAAGATCCGCAAGGGCAATACGGAAGAAGCCTTCAAAAAGGCGGATCTGATCATAGAGAATACGTACGAGCAGCCCCAGGTATTCCACATTCCCCTTGAGACGCACGGCACCATCGTGCAATGGAGCCCTGGCGACAAGATCAAGATTTATTCCAGTTCTCAATCCCCCTTTTCTATCCGCGATCTGTTCTCCGTAGCCTTCAACCTGCCAAAAACCAATATCGAGGTCAACGTATCCTATGTGGGCGGTGGCTTTGGCGGCAAGAGCGGCATTCACATGGAGCCGCTGGTAGGCCTGCTCTCCAGGGCGGCGGGCGGCCAGCCAGTGAAGCTGATCCCCCAGCGGGAGGAAGAATGCGCCACGCTGCCCTGCAGGCAGGGCCTGGTAGCTCGCATCAAAACGGGCGTAACCAAAGAAGGCCGCATCATTGCCGAAGAGGCCGAATACCTCTGGGACGCCGGCGCATACGCGGACTATGGCGTGAATATCGGCAGGGCGGGCGCCGTAACGGGCTGCGGGCCGTATGATATCGAGAACGTTAAGGTGGATTCCAAAACCGTCTATACAAACCACGTGTTCGGCACCGCCTATCGCGGCTTCGGCCATCCGGAGGTATTCTTCGGCATCGAGCGCCAGCGGGACCTCATCGCCAAGGCGCTCAATATGGACCCCACGGAATTCCGGCTCAAGAACCTGCTCATGCCGGGCAGCAAAACCATTACCGGCGAGCTGATTACCGAGAATACCGGCAGGGTGGATCTGTGCCTTAAGCAGGTGGCGGAGGCTATTGGCCTCAATACGCCCTACACAGAAGAAGAAAAGGCACAATGGGCCAAGCAGGGCAAATACCGCGCCAAGGCGGCCGCGGTGCTGCAGAAATCCCCGGCCATGCCTACCTGGAGCGCCTCCTCCGCGCTGCTGCAAATGAATGAAGACGGCACCATGCGCCTGAGCGTGGGCGGCGTGGATTACGGCCAGGGCACCTACACGGTGATGAAACAGATCGTGGCCGAGCGATTGGATTTCCCCATTGAGAAGGTAAGCATCTCCCCCACCATCAACACCAACCTCAGCCCCTACGACTGGCAAACGGTGGCCAGCCGCATGACGGTGCTCTGCGGCGTCGCGGTCTGCGAAGCGTGCGATGACCTTAAAGAGCAGATCCTCGAGCTGGGCAGCATCATCCTGCGCGCAGCCAAGCATGAGGTCGCGCTCAAAGATGAATACGTCTACGTCAAGCAGAACCCCCACCAGAGGGTGCATCTTTGCAACATGGCGATGGGCTATACCTTCGAAAACGGCAACGCCATCGGCGGGCCGCTGATTGGCCGCGGTAAGTCAATCGCCCAGGGCCTCACCAACCTGGATGCCGAGACCGGCCAGGGCAAGACCGCCCTCGACTGGACCTATGGCGCGCACGCGGTGGAGATTGAGGTGGATAAAAAAACCGGTGATATTGATATCCTACACATGGTCAGCTCCCTGGATATCGGCCAGGTGATGAACGCGGCGCTGCTGCGGGGCCAGGTGGTCGGCGGTGCGCTGCAGGGTATTGGAACAACGTTCTATGAAGCCGTGCATTATGACGAGCAGGGCCGCCTGCTCACGCGCAACTTCACAGACTATAAGATTCCGACCTTCCGGGATGTTCCGAAGAAGGTGGAGGTGCTCAACGTGGAGACCCCACAACTTGACGGGCCTTATGGCGCGCGCGGCTGCGGCGAGCACCCGCTGATCTCCGTAACGTCGGTGATCGCAAACGCGCTCGCAAACGCGACGGGGGAAGAATTTTTAGACCTCCCGCTTTCGGCAGACCGCGTTTACCTACGCCTGAACGAACACAAGAAGGGCTGATCGGTCGCCGTAGGCAGCGGCGCATGAAAGGAGGCGATGCAGGGGCATATAGGCGCTCGATCCCAGACTGTCGGCTTTACGAGAACACAAGTGCTAACCATGTACCCCGAACTGCAAAAAATTGAGAGAGGTGTATCATATGGAACAAAAACCGGATAAAAAGGGCATTATTGGTTATTTGCCGGACGAAACCCCAACCTTTGGGAAACTGATCGTTTTTGCACTTCAGCAGGTGCTGGTCATGTTCCCGGCAACCGTTACTGTAGCTCTGCTCACTGGCTTCCACGTTTCCACCACGATCTTTGCAAGCGGTCTTGCAACGTTAGGCTTCCTGTTCATTACCAAGGGCAAGATTCCCCTGTATTATGGATCGAGCTTCTCCTATATCGCCGCCATCGCGAGCGTTACGGGCGGCGTAGGATTCGGACAGCTTGCATCGGATGCGCTTATATCGCAAGCACAGTTCGGCATCATCTGCTCCGGCTTTGTTTCCATTGCCGCCGGTTTGATTGTGAACCGGTTTGGCATGGACAAGATCGAGAAGGTCCTGCCGCCCACCATCACGGGCCCCATCGCCATGATCATCGGCCTCTCGCTTGCGACTACGGCCCTTACGCAGGCGTTTACCGACCCGGCTATCCCGGGCCTCATGCCCAACACCGCGACTATCGTGGCGCTGGTAACGCTGCTGGCCACCATCCTGTTCTCCATCTACCTCAGGGGGGTGATGGCGCAATTGCCGATCCTATTCGGTATATTGGTGGGATATGTCGTATCCATCCTCTTTGGCATGGTGGATTTCTCCCAGATATTGGCCGGATCGTTCATCTCCGTGCCGCATTTTACGCTGCCCAAGCCTAACGCTATGTCTGTGCTGGCCATCATGCCCATCGCGCTCGCGACCATACCGGAATCCGCCGCGCACCTGTTCCAGCTGGATATCTATGTAAACGACCTCGCCAAGAAAAAGGGCAAGGGGCAATACAAGATCGCCGATAAGCTGGGACTTAACCTCATCGGCGACGGCGCTGGCGATATCATCTCCGCCCTCTTCGGCGGCCCCGCGGGCACCAACTATGGCGAGAACATTTCCACCATGGCCATCACAAAGAACTTCTCCGTGAAGATGCTGGGTACTGCGGCCATCATCGCCATGATCATCTCGTTCTTTACGCCGCTTTCCAACCTGGTCAACAGCGTGCCTGCAGCCGTTATCAACGGCGCGTGCATCTTCCTCTTCGGCGTAATTGCGGCCCAAGGCGTGGCAATCATGATCAACTCGAACGTGGATATGTTCGATGGGCGCAACCTGGCCGTCATCTCCGTGATCTTCATTATCGGCCTTGGCGGCCACTATGGCTATGAAGGCGGCATGATCCCCTTCTTCGGCGCCAAGCTGCCCGCCATCGCTGCCTCCGCGGTTGCCGGCATTCTGCTCAACCTGCTGCTCTCCATCGGCGCGGATAAGAACAAGGCCGCCCATGCGGACGACGGCTTTGTGCAGGAGCGCATGTAATCCCCCGTAATAATACCCTAACCCATAGGCAGGGCCCTGCGCTTTCGAGCGCAGGGCCCTGCTTGTCAAAAAAGTGGCCGCAGCCACTTTTTTGAGGATGCATGCTTTGCCTAAAACGCTGCGCGTTTCCAGGCGGCAAAGTGTAAAAAGTTAGAAAGCCTGCGGCTTTCATCCGTTCGGCGTACATGCCGCCGAAGCCGGAATGGAAGTCAAGGCGCTACGGCCCCTTGACAATCCCGGGTTTTTGACACGCTGGCCCCCGTTCTTTTACCGAAGGCTGTTTTGTGGTAAGATAAGGTATATTCCACATACGTCAAGGAGAATACGAGAAGAATACATGGAGAGCATTGTCAAGATACTGGCAAAGGAGCTGCAAAAAAGCGAGGAGCACGTGCAAAACGTGGTGACGCTGATCGACGGGGGGAACAGCATCCCCTTCATCGCGCGTTATCGTAAGGAGATGCACGGTGCCATGGACGATACCACGCTGCGGGAGCTGGCTGAGCGGCTAAGTTACCTACGAAACCTCGAAGCGCGCCGGGCCGAGGTCAAAAAGGCCATCGAGGCCCAGGATAAGCTAACGGAAGAACTGACGGCCGCCATCGACGCCGCGCGTACCCTGGCCGAGGTGGAGGATCTTTACCGCCCCTATAAGCAAAAGCGCCGCACCCGGGCCACCAT
>DHOI01000074.1:0-1133 GCA_002409725.1 Christensenella sp. UBA5394 | reverse complement strand
CCTATATCGACGCCGAAAAGGGCGTGGAAAGTGTGGAAGAAGCGCTGGCCGGTGCCTCGGATATTATCGCCGAGATGGTGGCGGATAGCGCGGCTGTGCGCCGTCGCCTGCGGGAGGTCATCCTGAACCGGGGCCTGCTGCGCTCGGCAGCCGAAAAAGAAGAGGACTCCGTTTACAGCCTCTATTACCAGTTCGAGCAGCCCATTTCCCGTTTGCAGGGCCATCAGGTTTTGGCCCTTAACCGGGGGGAGAAGGAGGGCTTTTTGAAGGTCACGCTGGAAATCGAGCGCCAGCGGGCCCTGGCCCATGTATGGAACGAGGTAGCGAGGAACGGCTCGAGCGCCACGGATTTTGTGCGGCAGGCCGCGGAGGATGGTTACGAGCGGCTGCTGTTCCCTTCGCTTGAGCGGGAGATCCGATCCGCGCTCACGGAGAAGGCGGCCGAGGGCGCGATCCACAACTTCGCCCTCAATTTAAAACCACTGCTCATGCAGCCGCCCGTGAAGGGCCATGTGACCATGGGGCTGGATCCGGGCTACCGCAACGGCTGCAAGGTGGCCGTGGTGGACGCAACGGGCAAGGCGCTGGATACCGCAGTGGTCTACCCCGCCCAAAGCGAGCGGCAAAAGGCGGAAGCCATCGATAAGCTGGAAGCGCTCATCAAAAAGCATGGGGTGGCGCATATCGCCATCGGAAACGGCACGGCCTCGCGGGAAACGGAGCAGATGGCGGCGGAGCTGATCGCCCGCACGCCGGGCGTGTGCTACATGATCGTCAACGAGGCGGGCGCATCGGTTTATTCCGCCTCCAAGCTGGCTGCGGAGGAATTCCCCCAGTATGACGTAAACCTGCGCAGCGCCGTATCCATTGCCCGCAGGATGCAGGACCCGCTGGCCGAGCTGGTGAAAATCGACCCCCAAGCCATCGGCGTGGGCCAATACCAGCACGACATGCCGCAAAAGCGGCTGGACGAGGCCCTTGGCGGCGTGGTGGAAGATTGCGTGAACGCTGTGGGTGTGGATGTGAACACCGCCTCGCCCTCGCTTTTGCAGCGGGTCTCCGGCCTCAATGGTGCAAGCGCCAAGAATATCGTAACCTACCGGGAGGAGAATGGCGTTTTCACGGCCCGGCGG
>DHOI01000008.1:465-3796 GCA_002409725.1 Christensenella sp. UBA5394 | reverse complement strand
GCGCCGGGCCGCGTATTTGTAAGGAGCGCCCGGCTTTCAACCATTTTTCCCGGCGGGCGGGGGGAGGGGGAATAAGAAAAGGAACCGCCGGTGGCAGTCCCTTTATTTTTAGAAGATTTTATTCAACTTCCGGGCTGATAACGGGGATGAACTCCAGCAGGGCGGCCATCACCTTATCGGGCTTTTCTTCGTGGAGCAGGTGACCCGCGTTGCGGATGAGGGAATAGCCTGCGTCCGGGATGGCGGCGTGGATCAGTTCGGCCTGGTCCGTGGTGCGCCATTTATCCTCAGCGCCCAAAAGAATGAGCACGGGCATTTCGGCTGCCCGGAGATGCGCCAGCCAGTTCTCATCGTCGTAATTGTGGAAGCTGAGGCGCAGGGCGCGGCGGGCTGCGGAGTCGCAGATGGTTTTGTAGTATTCCTCGATCACATCCGGCTTCACGCCCACGGTCTGGTCGAAAAAGCATTCGCTGAGCACGTTCTCCAACGTGCGCATGCCGAAGATGATGGAAGCGATGCCGCCGAAAAGGCTGCTATCGAGCAGCTTGATGGCCAAGGGCATTTCCGGCGCCATGCCGCCGGGCGCCAGCAGCACCACGCGGCCCACCCGCTCGGGGTGGCGCAGGCAAAGATCCATCACATAGCCCGAGCCCATGGAAAAGGCCATGAAATGCGCGGATTCGATGCCGATGGCGTCTAAAAACAGCTCGAGGGAGCGGGATTGCTCTTCGATGGTATAGCTGTATTCCTCAGGCCTTCCGGAATAGCCGAAGCCGGGCAGATCTACTGCGATCACCCGGTAGCTCTGGGCCATGCTGTAGAAGAGGCTGCGCCAGGTATATATGGATTGGCCGATGCTGTGCACCAAAATCAGCGGCTCGCCGTTGCCCTCTTCCATATAGTGGATGCGCACGGTTTCATAGGCAGCCTCCGGGCCTTCCGGCTCTTCGATCTGCGGCTCGGCCTGGGCGGCGTTTTCACCCAGCCCATCCTGCACGCCCTCAATCGGGCCGTCTTCTTTAATATCGTCATCCTGAACCGCCGCAGCTTCCCGCTTGGGCTGCCGCTTCTTTTTCGGCTGCTGGGGCAGCGTCTCCAAGGGCAGGTAGATATCCACATATTTACCTACATGCTCGGAGTTGATAAATTTTTTAACTTCCAACGAAAGTGCCACGCTATCTTCCTCCCCGAGCGCAGCCTGTAAAGGCGCGCCTTGCCGTCTATATGATCAAATAAATTTATTCCCACATAATGAGTCAGTTTATTTTACCTGCTTTCGCCCTGCAATGCAAGCCTTAAGCGGTAGGAATGGCCATTTCGGCCGCTTTGTCACGAAATGTTAACTTTACTAAGGACTACCGTGCATCCCGCGCCAATCGCAAAAGCCGCGCCCGCTCGTTATCCCTTGGCCGCATGGCGCAGTGATATAAAAGCGCCCGCTTGATGCGCCCCACTGCCGGCCCCGGTTCAAGGCCCAGCTCCGCCATCAGCATCTCGCCGGTCACGGCCAGCTCGCCCTCCGTAAAGGGCGCTCCCTCGGCCCGCATCGCGTCCAAAACGGCGTCCCAGCGCGCCGCTGTGGCCAGGCTGCCCTCCTTGCCGCTGCCGATTACATCCGCGCGGCGCAGGGCCGCCATGGCCCGGCTGCGCTCATAGCCCCAATCCACGAATTTGCGCCTAAGCGTGCTCTCCTTGGCCTTGCCATCCAAATCATACATATGCCCGGCCACCAGCGCGCTTACCTCGCTTATCACCGTGGCCGGATAGCGCAGCCTGGTGAGGATCTCCCTGGCAATGGGCGCGCCCAGCTTATCGTGGTCGTACATGCGGCCCGATTTCGCCATGGCCACGGGCTTGCCTACATCGTGCAAAAGAGCGGCCAGCCTTAGCGATAGCCCGCCGGATGCTTCCGCCGCATCCGCCGCGTGCAGGCAGTGGCCCAGCACATCATAGGCGTGGTATTGCTGCCGCTGCGCAACGCCCCGGCCCTTGGTCAGCTCGGGCAGGATCACATCCAGCGCGCCCAGCGCATCCAGCAGCGCCAGGCCCTTATAGACCGCGCCCGGGCTAGCGATGCCGTATTTGACATCCGCCAATAGGATTTTACTCAATTCATCGCGTATGCGCTCGCCGGAGATATCCTTTAGCCCGCCGGCATGCGCCTGCGCAGCTTGGAAGGTGCCTTGCTCGGCCTCAAACCCCAGCTCCGCCGCAAAGCGGGCCAGGCGCATCACCCTTAGCGCGTCGTCTCTCATGATGAGCGCCGGGTCCGGGCTGGTGGCCCTTAATAGCTTCGCCTCCAGATCGGCCAGGCCGCCTGTGGGATCGATCAATTCGCCGCTCGTCAGATCGCGATAGAGCGCGTTAACCGTGAAATCCCGGCGGAAGGCGTCCGCCTCAACCGTATCGGAGAAATGCACCGCCGTGGGCCGATGCCCGCCGCCCGGGCCGTAGGTATCCGCCCGGAACGTGGTATGCTCGAAGGCGAGGCTGCCCACATGCACCTCAACCATCCCGAAGGCGATTCCTTTGGGCACGCATGCGAGCCCGTTTTCCTTACAAAGGGCCAGCACCGCCTCCGGCCGCAGGCCGCTGGCGATATCCATATCGCTGATGGGCAGGCCCAGCAAGGGGTTGCGTACCATTCCCCCCACGCCATAGAGCGAAAAGCCCGCTTTCTGGAACAGGCGGGCCAACGTGGTTAGTTCGGTTGGGATGGGTTGTTCTTGCATCGTTTTTTCTTTTTGTGGGGGTTAACCAACTCAGTTCGCAATTGTCACATCGGCCGCGCTGCTCCTTTGCTCACCGGGCTTCCGCCTCGCTTCATCCGCCACTGGCGGCGCTCGGCTCCGGCCCTCCCACACACTCCGGTTCCGTTCAGGTTTGTACTATTTGTTAGCTTTTCTGCTCTTTCCTATCTTCCTGCGGCGCATCCGATATGCGCCGCAGGTGGTAAAACTATTATATTATTCTACGCAGTTTTCCCCCGCTTTTTAAGGTTGCGTTTGTGCCCCGCAGGGCCAAACGCATAGCACCTCGATGAAATCACGAAACGCCAAGGCGTTTCGGGGCAAAAGCGGGCGGGGTTACAGGGGTAGAGCCCCTGCGTCCCTTACTCCGTAACCTCGTCTCCCTCTCCATCCTCTTCCTCCGCAGGGGGCACGATGGCGACGCTGGCCACGCGGGCGCCCTCGGGTACCTGCATAAGCTTCACGCCCTGGGTATTGCGGGAGATGATGCGGATCTGCTCCACGTTCATGCGGATGAGGGTGCCGTCGTCGCGGATCATCATCACGTCTTCGGTGCCATCCACCATCTTCATGCAAACCAG
>DHOI01000008.1:0-182 GCA_002409725.1 Christensenella sp. UBA5394 | reverse complement strand
GCTTCTTCCGTGCGCTTGCCCATGCCCTTTTCGGTGATGGAGAGCACGGTTTGGCCGGTAATGACCTTTTCCACGTTGACCACTTCGTCGCCGTCATCGAGCTGGATGGATTTAACGCCCGTGGCGGTGCGGCCCATGGGCCGCACATCGCTTTCGTTAAAGCGGATGCACATGCCCTTGCG
>DHOI01000013.1 GCA_002409725.1 Christensenella sp. UBA5394 | reverse complement strand
TCACAGGAGATATAGAGCAGGCGGGGCGCTTCGCTTTGCAGGATGGCGGCAAGGGCTGCCGGATCGCAACCTTTGCGGGGCGGATCGAGCACGATCACATCCGGCCGTAGGCCGGAAGCTACCAGCATGGGTAGGGCTTCTTCTGCCGGGGCACAGTGGAATTCCGCATTGACGAGGCCGTTAGCAAGCGCGTTTTGCTTTGCATCCTCCACTGCTTCGGCCACATTTTCGATGCCAATCACCCGCTTGGCGCTTTGGGCCAACAAAAGGGTGATGGCGCCGATGCCACAGTATACGTCCGCCACGGTCTCGTATCCGCGCAGACCGAGCAGGGAAAGAGCCGTATTGTAGAGCACCTCCGTCTGTGCGGGGTTCACCTGCAAAAAAGAGGCGGCGCTGACGCTGAACCGAAGGCCGCAAAGCTCTACATTCAGCCGTCCGCTGCCCCAGACGGTCTCATAGCTTTCCCCCAGGATCACGTTGGAAGCCTGCGGGTTTTTGTTATGCACGATGCCGGTAAGACCGGGCACGCGGCTGCGCAGGATCTCGATGAGGGCCTCTTTCTGCGGCAGTTCCCCGGTGGTAACCACCACGGCCATTACCCCTTCTTTGGATGCGCGGGCCATGGCATGTCGCAGGATACCGCTGTGCGTTTCCTCATCATAGGGCTGTACATTGCATTGCCGCGCCCAATCGCGCACGGCCAAGGCCGCCGCCATTACCCGCTCGTCCTGGATAGGGCAATCCTCCAAGGCCACCAAGCGGTGGCTGCGGGGCGCGAAAAAGCCGATTTGTACCCCGCCCTCCCCCGCCGCCGCCGGGAAGCTTCCCTTGTTACGGTAGTGCCAGGGGTCGGCCATGCCCAGGGTAGGCTCCACTTGGATATTCGCAAAGCCGCCCAGACGTGCCAAAGCATCCCGTACCTGCTCTCTTTTGGCTGCCAGCTGAGCGGGATAGTCCAGATGCTGCAAGGCGCAGCCGCCGCAGCGGCTAAAGGCCGGGCAGGGCGGCTCGATGCGGCCGCGATTTGCCTGCAAAACGGCGGTGAGCTTGGCCACGCCATAGCCGCTGCCCGCCTTGATCACATGGGCCCGTACAACTTCGCCCGGCAGCGCGCCGGCTACGAAGACGGCATAGCCCTCCACCCGGCCCACGCCCTGTCCATCCGCCGTGAGGCCCTGGATGGGCAGCTCCAGCATATCGTTTTTTTCTATAGGCGGCGTTCGTTTTTTCAAAATCTTACGTTCTCCTTGCCCAGAGTATTGGTCAAAAGTGCCAGCAGGGCTTCCGAAGGGTTAATATACAGCTCCCTGGGCACGATGCGCTGCTTTTTGGTTGCGCCATCGTAAAGGATCACAGCCACATCGCCCGGGTAGCGGCGCAACAGGCCGCTCACCTGCTCGAGCGGCCCGCCTTCTTCCAGGCTTAGGCGCAGGTAAAGCTTCTTTTCCCCGCCTTTTTTGAGGGTGCGGATCTCATCCACCAAAATGGTGTTCTTCTGCTCCTCGCGGATATTCAACTTGCCACTGGCCACCACGATGCTATCCGTAACCAGGAGGGAAGCGTATTTTTGATAGACCGAGGGAAAGAGCGTCAGCTCCAGGTTGCCGGTGAGATCCTCCAGCGTAACGTAGGCCATGATGCCGTTGCCGGAGCGGGTGGGCTTGGTGCGCAAGCCCGTAACGATGCCGCCCAGACGTAGACGCTGCTCATCCGCAAATTGGCCCGCGCCATCCACCTCGAGGATGGCGGATACGGTGGTGCCCAGCTTGCAAAGCTCGTCGTTAAACTCGATCAGCGGGTGGCCGCTGATGTAGATGCCCAGCACCTCCCGCTCCATGGAGAGCACGGTGTTCATATCGTATTCCGGCACGCTGGGGATGGCGATCTCCATCCGCACCTCCCCCTGCATGCCGCCGGCCAGGTCGAAAAGGGAGATTTGCCCCAGGGCGCGCTGCTTGCGCTCGCCCGCGGCGTTGTCGATCATCTGCTCATATACGGGCATCAGCTGGGCCCGCCTGAGGCCCAGGCTCTGGAAACAGCCCGCCTTGATTAGGCCCTCGGTCATGCGCTTTTTGGCATCGCTCCTGCGGATGAAATCGTAAAAATCCGTAAAGGGGCCGTTCTGCTCCCGCTCGGCCACGATCTCGTCGATGAAAGCCTCGCCCACGTTCCGTATGCCGGCCAGGCCAAAGCGGATCTTGCCATCCTCCACGGTGAATTTGGCACGGCTCTTGTTGATATCCGGCGGCAGCACCTCAAGGCCGTTGATCTTGGAGCAGTAGATATACTCCGCCATCTTTTCAATGCTGCTGCCCATGAAGCTGTTGATGAGGGCGGTGAGGAACTCAACTGGGTAGTGCACTTTGAGCCAGGCCGTGCGGTAGGCCACCACCGCATAGGCAGCTGCGTGGGATTTATTGAAGGCGTAGGATGCAAAATCCATCATTTCGTCAAAGATTCGGTTCGCCACCTGCCTCGGTATGCCGTTACGCACGGCCCCGGGCACCACGACCTCGCCGTTTTCCACAATGCCATCGATAAAATACTCGCGCTCCTTTTGCATGACTTCGGGCTTCTTCTTGGCCATGGCACGGCGCACCAGGTCGCTCCTGCCCCAGGAATAGCCCGCGAGATCACGTACGATCTGCATGACCTGCTCCTGGTAGACCATGCAGCCGTAGGTCTTTTCGAGAATGGGCCTGAGACGCTCATCCGCGTAGACTACGCTCTTGGGATCGTTTTTTCCCCGGATGTAGCGGGGGATCTGCTCCATGGGGCCCGGCCGGAAAAGGGCGATCACGGCGATGATATCCTCAAAACAGCCGGGCTTGAACTGGGTAATGAACTGCCGCATGCCCGCCGATTCCAGCTGAAAGACGCCGTCCGTATCCCCGCAAGCGATCATTTCGTATACGGCCGGGTCGTCGTTGTCGAGCTTCGTCAGATCGGGGCGCTTTCCGCCGCCCTGTTCGATAAACTCCAGCGTGTCGCGGATTACGGTGAGGGTGCGAAGGCCGAGGAAATCCATTTTCAGTAGGCCCAGCTCCTCGATGGTATCCTTGGGGAACTGGGTGGTGATAGCGTCCTCGTTGCGCTGAAGGGGCACGTATTCCACAGTCGGCTGGGCGCAGATCACCACGCCGGCCGCGTGGGTGGAGGCATGGCGGGGCAGGCCTTCCAGGCGCTTGGAAAGGTCGATCAGCTTTTTGACCCGTTCGTCGTTTTCATAGAGGCCGCGCAGCTCGCCGGACATATCCAGCGCCTTATCCAGCGTAATGCCCAGGGCATTGGGCACCAGCTTGGCGATGCGGTCTACCTCTGCATAGGGCATATCCAGCGCCCGCCCCACATCCCGGATTACGGCCTTGGCCGCCATGGAGCCGAAGGTGATGATTTGGGCCACATGATCCGCGCCGTATTTTTGCACCACGTAATCGATGACCTCCTGCCGCCGTTCGATACAGAAGTCGATATCGAAATCCGGCATGGAGATACGCTCCGGGTTAAGGAAGCGCTCAAAGATCAGTTCGTATTTGATGGGATCCGTATCGGTGATATCCATGGCATAGGCCGCGAGGCTGCCGGCGCCGCTGCCCCGGCCCGGCCCCACGAAGATGCCGCTGCGGTGGGCGAAATCCACAAAATCCCATACGATGAGGAAATAATCCACAAAGCCCATCTGGATGATCACATCCACCTCGTGGTCGAGGCGGGCCACGATATCCGGCCCCGCGCCGGGCATTTTGCGCTCCAAGCCCTCATGGCAGAGCTTGCGCAGGTAGGCGTTGTTATCCATGCCCGCCGGGGCGGTGAAATCTGGCAAATGCTGCTCGCCAAAGGTGATGGAAACATCGCACTTGGCTGCGATCTTTTGCGTGGTTTCGATCGATTCGGGATAGTCGAACAACATCTGTCGCATCTCATCTTCGCTTTTGAGGTAAAACTCATCGGCGGACATACGCATGCGGTTGACCTCGGTCACCACCTTGTTGGTCTGGATGCACAAAAGCACATCCTGGGCCTCGGCGTCGTCTTTATGCACATAGTGGATGTCGTTGGTGGCCACGGTCTCGATGGAGAGTTCCTTGGCGATACGCGCCAGACCCGGCAACACCTTCTGCTGCTCTGGCAGGCCGTGGTTTTGCAGCTCGATGTAAAAATCCTCGCCAAACATGCCTTGCAGGCGGCCGGCCAGGGCCTTGGCATCCTCATACCGATCCTGCAAAAGCAGCTGGGGGATATCCCCGGCGAGGCAGGCGGAAAGGCAGATCAGGCCCTCTTTATATTCTTCCAGCAAGCCGTAATCGATGCGGGGGCGGTAATAGAAGCCCTCCACAAAGGCGATGGAAGAAAGCTGCATGAGGTTTTGATAGCCCTGCTGGTTTTTGGCGAGCAAGATCAGGTGGGCGTATTCCCGAAAGCCCTCCTTATCGTGCAGGGAGCGGGGAGCCACATAGGCCTCCATGCCAAGGATGGGCTTAATTCCCTGCTTTTTACATTCTTTATAAAAATCGATCACGCCGTACATGGCCCCGTGGTCCGTAATGGCCAGGGAATCCATGCCCAACGCCTTGGCTTGGGCTATCAGCTCCGGGATGCGGGCCGAGCCGTCCAAAAGGCTGTATTGGGTATGCACATGCAGATGGGTAAACGACATTTCCTATTCCTCCGTTTTTAGCCGGCCCGCGCCCTGCTCGCGCAATTCTTCGGCCAATTGGCAGAGTTTGGTGAAGCGGTGGTTGAGGCCGGATTTGGAAACCTCCGCCAGCTCCGATAGCTCGGAGAGCGTTGCCTCCGGGTTGCTCAGGCGCAGCTCGGCCGCCGCACGCAGCCTGGGCGGCAACGTATCAAGGCCCTGGGCGCTTTCGATGTATTCGATATCCACCAGCTGGGCGGCGGAAGCGGCCGCAGCCTTGTTCATATTTGCGTCTTCAAAATTGCGGATGCGGTTGACGCTGCCCGCCACCTGCCGCACCACCCGCGCCTCCTCAAAGGCCAGGGTGCTGTTCATAGCGCCCACCAGGGTGAGGAAATCGGAAACCATCTCCCCCTCCTTTAGGTAGGCCACGTAGGCGTTTTTACGGGTGGAGCTGCGGGCGGGCAGGCCGTATTCGCCTAATAGGGCGCAAAGTTCCTTTGCAAAGCGCTCATGCCTGCAGACGATCTCCAAATGATAGCCCTTGCGAGGGTCGCTCACGGAGCCGGCCCCAAGGAAAGCACCACGAAGATAGCAGCGCCGCTCTTCCTCCCGCGCCACAAGCGCCTCGGGGATGTGGCCCAGCGTCAGCTCCTCCTCGCCGCTTAAACAACCCGCATCGAGCAGCAGCGCCCGGCAGCCTTCGCCCGAGAGCCGCACCACCGTGCAGCGCGCGCGCAAGCGGGCGGATTCGCTCAGGCGCATGACCGTTTCTACGGCGTAAAGCTCCGCAGCGAGCTGCGCGATCAGCTCGCCCACGGCGCTGTTCTCCGTGGTATACTGTACGCCCAAGCCCTCCCGGGCCAGGGTGATGGAGCCGGCGCTATAGGTGAGAGCGCACAGCAGCGAGCGCTTTTCGCCCCCGGTTTTAAGGCGGAGCCGAACCAGCTCCTCTTTCGCCTCTGATGCAAAGGACATGCTAACCGATCCTTCCCTTAATGGACGCCGCCTCGAGGGCGATATCCCGGTGCTGTAATGTGGCGTTATAGCGGCCCCGCATACGGCTATACAGCTCTTCCGCCGCGCACACGGAGCGATGCCGCCCGCCCGTGCAGCCAAAGGCCACCAGCAAGCGACGTTTATCCTGCTCTATATAGCGGGGGATCAGCCGCAGCAGCATGTTTTCGACCTGATTCAGCGTGGCGGCCACATCCGCATCCGCTAGCACATAATCCCGCACGGCCGCATCCTGGCCGGAAAGATTCTTAAGGGCGGGCTCATAATAGGGATTGGGCGAAAAGCGCATATCCAGCACCATATCCGCCTCAAAGGGCACGCCACGCTTGAAACCAAAGCTCATAATCTCGAGGGAAAAGGGCACGTCGCGCACATCCGCCACCCGCTCCAGGGCCTGCCGCAGCTCGATGGGCTGCATGCGGGAGGTATCGATGATATAATCCGCCCGGTCCCTTAGGCCGCCCAGGATCTCCCGCTCGGCCTCGATGCCCGCGCGCACATCCGGCCGCAGGGGGTGCGGGCGGCGGGTCTCGTTATAGCGGCGCTCAAGGATGTCATCGCGGCATTCCAAAAAGAGGATCTCATAGCGCACGCCAAGGGCGGAGAGCCTGTCCAGCGCAGCCACGGCATCGTGGCCGAAAACGCGCTCGCGGCTGTCGATGACCACGGCCACCTTTTCGACAGGCGGATCCGCCTTTTCGCAAAGCGCAGCGAAGCCATCCAGCATTTCCGCAGGTAGGTTGTCCACACAAAAATAGCCCATATCCTCAAAGCGCCGCAGGGCCTGGGATTTCCCCGCCCCGCTAAGCCCCGTTACCACCAGCATCCGTTTCATGGCTGCTCCCTCCCGATAAATTTGATCTCCGGTTCCAGCAGCACGCCGCTGCGTTCCAGCACCCGCCGGCGGACGAGCTCGATCAGCGCGTGCACATCCGCGCTGCTAGCATTCCCCGTGTTGATGATGAAGCCCGCGTGAAGCTCGCTCACCTCAGCCCCGCCCACGGCCACGCCTTTAAGGCCCGCGGCCTCGATCAGCGCGCCGGCGAAGTGGCCTGGTGGCCGCTTGAAAACGCTGCCTGCGCTGGGGTAGGCTAGAGGCTGCTTCGCACGACGCTTTTCGCTATATTCACGCATACGCTCGCGCATGCCGCCGTCATCCGGCCCCAAGCGGAAGGCGGCTGCGGTGGTCACCCGCGCAGGCCAGGCAAAGGCGCTTTGGCGGTAGCCCAGCTCCCCTTCTGACGGCGCGCGGCGGAGGAACTCGCCCGTTTGCGCATCGAAATATTCCACCTCGCACAATACCTGCCTGATCTCGCCGCCGTAAGCGCCCGCGTTCATGGCCAATGCCCCGCCCACGCTGCCCGGAATGCCGGCAGCCCATTCAAGGCCCATCAGGCCATGGTCGGCTGCAAAATTGGCCAGGGCGGAAAGCAGGGTACCCGCCAGGGCGAAAACCTGCCCATCCTCCCGAAGCTCTAGGCCGGAAAAAGCCGACCCCAGCTTGACGACCAGGCCTTCCACGCCCGCGTCGCTCACCAAAAGGTTGGAACCGTTGCCCATCAGCGTTACGGCTACGCCCTCTGCTTTGGCGCTTTCAAGAGCCAGGGAAAGGGCCGCCCCATCCCCGGGCTCGAAAAAGAGCTGGGCCGGGCCGCCAATGCGAAAAGAAGTATGGGCTGCTAAAGGTACATCCTTAACGGCGCCGTAAGGGGCCAATATGGCAAAGAGACGATCGATCCGCTGCTCCATGGCACGTTCCTATGCTCCTATGCTATAAGTACTCAATTTATATTTTACTGTATTTCCCCCTGTATCACAAGCTCTTTCATCCGGGCCTCCAAGTCTACGCGGGCCGCCGCATCCCCGTCCAGGGCGCGTTTAGCCAAAGCAGACAGCTCATCGCGATAGCGCTGGTATAAGAAAGTGTTGGGCACCTGTGGCTCTGCCAGCGCCGTTTGCACCGCCGCCACGATATCCGCCTCCGCTTCTTTTTCTTCCGGTAAGAGAACGGCGGGCAGCAGGCCCTGTTCCAATAGAGAGGCCTGATGATACGCCCGCAGGATCAGCTCGAAATATGCCTCGATATAGGGCAGCTTGACCGGCTCCGTATCCCGGGCCACGGCAAGGTATTGCACGAGGTCGGTATAGCTGCTTGCGGGCCAGGCGCGGTAGCTGAAGCCCTTGCCCGCTGTTTGTAGCCGGCTCATATCACCTGCATCCCGGATATCCCCCAGGGCCAGGGCCGCACCGCCGCCCTTGAAGGAATCATAGGGAGCGACCTGGCATTGAAGGCCCAACAGGGCCGCCATTAGCTCGCTGCCCGCCATGCCGTAGCGCTGGCGCGCCTTTTTCCCATAGGTATAGGTGAGCGTATCCACGGCATCCTGCAAATCCGCCCGCCAGGTTTCCTCCGATAAAGAAATGCCCTTCTCCTGCTCCAAGCGGCTGTTGGAAAGCAGCAAATAACCGCTCAAGGCATAGGGCACGGCATAGGTTTCGCCCGCCTGCGCGCCGGTTCCCTCGAGCGCAGGCAAAAGCTCGGCCTTAACATCCGGCAAGGGTTGGAAGCGTTCGGCATAGCCCCAGCCCATCGGGAAAGAATACGCATCCGCCCGCTCACCCCGATTCAAGCGCGCCTCGAATTCCTCCGGCGTCATGGCCGTTATGTTGATGAATACGCCGAAGTGCCTTTTTTCAAAGGCCGAGGCCCGATCCGAAAGCCAGGTGCCCAGGCTGCCCTGATAGGGCTTGAAGCCCACGATATGCCAAAGGGTGATGATGCCCGAAAAGGTTTCGCCACTTTCCTGCTTGCTCTGCAGTGTCAGCTCCTGCCGCTCCGAAGCAAGATACCCCGGCATCAGCAGCAGATACGCCGCAGCCAGCGCGGTGGCCAATAGGCCCCAAAGCCATTCCCGCATCTTCATCTTGCATCACACCTCCCCTGCTATCCTATGTGCAGGGAGCTTTCACAATGCAATCCACCTATACCATTTGCCAGGCTGCGTGCCGCCGCATCCATCGTAGGGCGGGATTTGAAATTATATGACAAAAAAGGGGCCTCGCACTGGAAGCGAGGCCCCTAACAAATCCGTCCGGTGGGTGCGGCGTGTGGACTGCCCTAATCCGCAAGCCGCTTGGTGAAGTAAAATAGTTCAGGTGTTTTGGTTTGGAGGAAAAACAATGAAGATTACTGCTCTTTACTCCGGACGGCGGAAATATTCTTTTTCTGATTAAATACTAGCACCTTTTTCTTTAATATGCAACACTTTTTTAAGAAAAATCCTGCGATTATTAAGATTATTCATAGTTTCGTAACATTTTAACCAATTTTTCCGTCAAAAAGCGGCGTGTAGGCCGCGTCGGCGGCCTCCATCTCCTGCACGAACACCTGCGTAAGCCCCAGGGACAGGCAATAATCCACGGCCCGTTGGTATTCCCGCCTGGTGAGCCGCCGGTTGAGGGGCGGCGTTACAGCCCGGTGGCAGGGCACATATTGGCTCATGAGGGAGATTCGGGTATCCTTGGGCAAATTTGCCGCTATGAAATCCAGCGCGCCCCGGGCCTCGTCCACAGAGCCGGGCAGCACCAGGTGCCGCACGATCAGCCCCCGCCGGGCTATGCCTTCTTCATCCAGCTGCAACACGCCGCATTGGCGCTGCATCTCCAAAATGGCCGGGGCGGCATATTGAAAATAATCCGCAGCGCCGCTGTATTTTTGTGCGGCCACGGCGCTTATGTATTTCAGATCCGGCAGGTAGATATCCACCAGCCCTTCGAGACTCCGGAGGGATTCCACCAACTCATAGCCGTTGGTATTGTAGACCACGGGGATGGTAAGCCCGGACGCCTTGGCTTTTTCGAGGGCCGGCAGCAGCACGTGCAAATGGGGCGTAGGGGTCACCAAATCGATATTGTGCGCACCCATCCCCTGCAGGCACAGCATAAGGTCTGCGAGTTCACCAGCATCCAGGCGGCTGCCGATGGTGCCGTGGCTGATCTCGTAATTCTGGCAAAAGAGGCAGTCCAGGTTACAGCCGCAAAAGAAGATCGTTCCCGCACCGCGCGTGCCGCTCAGGCAAGGTTCTTCCCACATATGCAGGGCGGCCCGGGCCACATGGGGCGTGGCGGGCGCGCCGCAAAGGCCGTTTTCGCGGCTCCGATCCGCGCCGCAGCGGCGGGGGCATTGCATGCAGGCGCTCATTCCTTGCGCTTCCTCCCAGCCTCGCCCTTTTTGGCAGTGGGCTGTTTTGCAGGCTTCTTTTCGGCCCTGGCCTTCTTTTTAGTTGCTCCCTCGGGCACCACCACATAATCCGCGTCCACCGCGCCCCACTCATCCGCCCTTATCTCGGCTTGCTGGGCGCGGCCATCCCGGCCTGTAGGGCGGCTTTCCGTGGCCGGGCCCAGGGCGATGGCGTTGGATACATAACGCTTCACGGTAAAGGTAAAGCATGTACCCTTGCCGATCTCGCTGCCTACGGTGATGTGCTCATCCAGCTTGTCAATGATGAACTTGGCGATGGAAAGGCCCAGCCCCGTACCCGCGCTGCCCCGGGATTTATCCACCTTGTAGAAGCGCTCAAAGATATGCGGCAAATCCTCCTGCGGGATGCCCGTGCCCGTATCCTCCACGCTGATGAGCATACGCTCCCCGCCGGCCTGTACCCGTATGGTAATGGTGCCGCCTTCCGGGGTAAATCTAAGGGCGTTATCCAGCAGGATCACCAGAACCTGCTCGATACGGTCCGGGTCGGTCAGGCCATCCACGGCCTGGCGGGCGTCCAGCGTTAGGCGGATGCCTTTTTGCTCTGCAGCGGCCGTATAGCCGCTCACTACGTCACTCAAAAGCTCGTGGATATCCACCCTGGAAATATCTACATATTCGGCACCGGATTGCAGGCGGCTGAGGGTCATCATATCCGTGATCAGGCGGGAGAGGCGCAGGACCTCATGCAGCATGATGTGGTAATAGCGCTGGCGGGTTTCCTCATCCCGCACCATGCCATCCGCCAGGGGTTCCAGGAGGCCCCGCACGGCCGTGAGCGGCGTGCGCAGCTCGTGGGATACATTGGCCACGTATTCGCGCCGGGTATCCTCCAGCCGCTCCATCTCGGTCATATCTTTGAAAAGGCCCACCACGCCGTTGCGGCTGCCATCCTCATTGATCACCGGGGATACGGTTATCCACAGCGTGCGCTCGCCGGGCAGCGGGTAGGTGATGGTTTGCGCTTGGCCGCTCTCGAACACCTCGTCAAAGGCGGACCAAAGCTCGCCATCCTCGGAGATATCCTCCCGCTTTTGCGCGTTCACAGCTCCAAACATGCGCATGAGGGCGCTGTTGCAATGGGTGAGTGCGCCGCTGCCGTCAAAGGCGGCCACGCCGTCTGTGAGGCTTTGCAGGATCTCATCCAGCTGGCCCTTCTCAAAGCGCAGCTGGTAAATGGTTCCGGAAAGGGTTTCGCAAAGATTGTTGAGGGCGCGGGAAAGCACACCCACCTCGCCGGGTTCCTCTTCATCGAGGCGTAGTGAAAAATCGCCCTTGCACATGGAGATAGCGGCCTCGCTCATGGCGTGCAGGGGGCTGGTTTCTCGCTTGATGCGCAGCACCGTGGCCAAAAGCGAAAGCGGTACCACCACCAGCGCCACCCACAGCAGCAAGATGCTTAGCCTGCGGCTGGCCAGTGTAACCTCCCCCGCCTTTTTCATGAGCAGCACGCCGCCCTGACCCTCCACAGGCACGGCGGCCACCAGCATGCGCCCGGCGCCCCGTACCTCCACATCGCCCCGGGCCACGCTGCAGCCGGAGAGGATATCCGCAATCATGGCGGAGAGCGCCTCTTGCACGGCAGCCTCCCCAGGGTAGCCTTCCTCAGCCCCCACATAGGACAGCCGCCCCTGTGCATCCATCACCAAAATGGCCGCGTCCGCCGCCTCCATAAAGGAAACGGCCAGGCGCTTGAAGGCCTCGTCCCCCATCTCCCCTTTGGCCCGCTCTATAACCAGCTGGCGCAAAAGCGCGGCCTTGGCCTGCATCTCCTCCAGCTTGATATCCGCGTAAGCATCCTGCACCAAATAAGTATAGCCCCCAACCAAAACGGCAGAGGCCAGCAGCATGCAAACGGTGAGCGTCGCCAAAAGGCGGCGGAAGAATACGCTTTTCATGCCTTATTCAACTTCGAATTTATAACCCACGCCGTAGATGGTTTTGATGCTCCAATTGAGGCCGGTATTATCGAGCTTGGCGCGGATGCGCTTAATATGGGTATCCACGGTGCGGGTCTCGCCGGCAAAATCGTAGCCCCACACCCGGTTGAGCAGCTGCTCTCTCGTAAACACCTGGCCCGGGTTAGAGGCCAGCATAAATAAGATCTCGATCTCCTTGGGCGTGCAGATAATGGGCTTGCCGCGCAAGGTCACGGTATAGCTCTTGATATCGATCACCAGCTCCTGGTGGGAAACGCAGCCGTCGTCCGCGCCCTGCTGCTGCTCGCTGGTGCGGCGTAGCACCGCTTTGATGCGGGCCACCACCTCACGGGGGCTGAAGGGCTTGACGATATAATCATCCGCGCCCAGCTCCAGGCCCAATATGCGGTCGATCTCCTCGCCCTTAGCGGTGAGCATGATAATGGGCACGCGGGAGGTCTTGCGGATCTCCTTGCAAACGTCGATGCCGCTCATGGCGGGCATCATGATATCCAGCACGCAAAGGGCGATCTCGCCATCCAGCGCCTCCACGGCAGCCTTGCCGTCGTAAACATCCACGGTCTCATAGCCTTCGGCCTGCAAATAAAGGCCCAGGGATTCATGGACGACCCGGTCGTCATCCGCCACGAGGATTTTGTTCGCGCTCATCTTTTCCTCCTGTGTGCAGCAAATATGTGCAGCAAAAAGTAATGTACTATATTTCTTTCAGTATAGCACATTCTGCCCGCGTTTCCATATGGCCTTCCGGCCTTTTCACACAATCTTCTCAATTTTGCCCCTATGCCTTCTCCAGCGTAAAGGCGAAGGTCACCCGGCCATCTTTACTCTCGGCCCAGATGCTTTCCCCCAGGAGGCACAAAATTTCGTAAGCAATGGAGAGGCCCAGGCCTGTGCCGTTGCCCGAATGGGCCTGATCCACCTTGTAAAAGCGGTCAAACAAGTGCGGGAGGTCCTTTTCGCCGATCTCGCCGGGGTTGGATACGCTAACCTGCAGTTTTTCGCCCTGATCCTCCACGGCCAGCACGATCTCGCCCGGCCCCTCCGTGTGCTTGATGGCGTTATCCAGCAGGGCGATCAGCACTTGCTCCGTCCGATCCGGGTTGGTATTGGCCCTGGGGCAGGTTTCGGGCACTTTGGCCGCGATGGCCAGCCCCTTCTCCTGTGCGGCTGCGCTATACCGATCTGCCACATCGTAAACCAGCTCATCCATGCACAGGCTCTGCTTGGAGAGGGCCACGGCCCCGCTTTGCAGGCGCGAAAGCTCCAGCAGGTCGTCGATCAGGCGGGAAAGGCGCAGGGATTCGTGCAGGATGTAACCATAGTAGCGGGCCTTATCCTCTTCCTTTTTGATCAGGCCGTCGTTGAGCGCGTCCGCCAAGCCGCGGATGGAGGCCAGGGGCGTGCGCAATTCGTGGGATACGTTGGCCACATATTCCGTGCGGGTCTTTTCCAATCGTACGGCCTCCGTCACATCCTGGATGAGCATCACCGCGCCCTCGATGCGCCCACCCTCATAGAGGGAGGTAATGGTGAAGCGCAGGATGGCGTCCCCGCGCTCTATCTCCCGCTGGGCCGTGCCTTGGCCAGCCAACACGGCCTTGATAGCCGGCAAAAGCTTTTCCAAAATGGGCGAACCGATCAGCTCCTGTCCCTGTTTGACGCCGAGCAGCCGCAGGGACGCAGGGTTAAATTGTATCACCTCGGCGCTTGGGCCAAAGGAAACAATGCCCTCACCCAGGCCGTTGAGGGTGGCGGTAAGGCGGTTCTTTTCAAAGGTAAGATCGCCGATGGTGGCGGAAAGGGCGGCGCTGAGATAATTGAGGGATTTACCCAGGCTGATGATCTCCTCGCTGCCCGTATCCGGTGCGCGGACTGTGAAATCCCCGCCCGCCATGGCGTTGGCTATGGCCTGCATCTGGCGGATGGGCTGCACGATGCTGCGCGAGCCAAGATAGGCCGGGGCGATCATAATGGCCGTAACCGCCACCATACTCACGATGAGCGCAACCAGCAGGCTGCCGATGGCTGCCCGCACCTCGCCCAGGGGCTTGATGAGGAACACGGCCCCGATCACGCTCCCCATCCGCCCGGGAACCGGCTCGCCGATGATCACGCCCAGGTTATTTTCCGTATTGGGAGAATAGAGCCGTTCGCCGCCCAAGACGGAAGCAAGATACGCCGTGAGAGCCTCGGCGTTGGCTGCGGTCTCCTGGCGGGCCGGGTAGGCGAAAAGCTCGCCTCGGGCGTTATAGACGTAGACCATGGCGTCCCAGATGTAATAATCCGAGCTGACGGCGCGGGTATAGCCTCGGGCGTCGATGGCCCCTTCGAGGTATTCCGCCGTCATATCGGCGATGTACTTGGCACGCGGCTCCATTTCCTTGGCCTTGAGCCGCGAAAACACGGAGCGGCCGTAATAGTTGAAGGTGAGGGCCGTGAGGGCAGCGCTCAAAATGACCGTGAGCAGGATCACCGCCACGATTTTCTTAAGGATGGTATTGCGAAAGAGCTTCACTCCCCGGCCTCGAATTTATAACCCACGCCGTATACGGTTTTGATGCCCCAGCCCATTTCCTCGGGCGGCAGCTTTTGGCGGATGCGCTTAATCTGCGTATCCACGGTGCGGGTATCGCCGAAGAAATCGTAGCCCCAAACCTCGGAGAGGATCTGCTCCCTGCCGAACACGCGGCCGGGCTTGGAGGCCAGCAGGTAAAGGATCTCGACCTCCTTGGGCGTAAAGCGCAGGGGCTCGCCGCCCACCCGCACATCGTAGCTGGCGATGTTGATCTCCAGCGAATCAAATCTGAGCACGTGCTCCGGCTCCTCCTTGGCAGCCTGGAAGCGGCGCAGCACCGCCTTGATGCGGGCCACCACCTCACGGGCGCTGAAGGGCTTGACGATATAGTCGTCCGCACCCAATTCCAGGCCCAAAATGCGGTCAATCTCCTCGCCCTTGGCGGTGAGCATGATGATGGGCACGCGGCTACTGGCTCTAAGCTCGCGGCAAACGTCTATGCCGTTCTTCTTGGGCATCATAATATCCAATATAATCAAATCCGGCCTGTAGGCATCTGCCTTTTGCAGGGCCTGCTCGCCATCGAGGGCCGAGTCGTATTCAAAGCCTTCGTTTTGCAAATATACGCCCAGCGTCTCGTGGATAATGGGCTGGTCGTCGCAGATCAGGATGCGCTGTGTGCCGGGCATGGGCCATACCTCCCCTTTTTTATACGCCGATTATAATATGCACCGGCCCCCTTTCGCAAGCGATGCTGGGCATTGTCATAATTGTCCTTAATTTCGCCAAATTCATCCTTTTTGAATTGCCGCCTGTCAAAATGCACGGCATATGCTATAATAATGCCATGCTGAAACGAGATGGCTCTCTTTTTCGCCGTATGACGGCCCTGCTGCCGGCCCTCGCCGCCCTTTTGTGCTGCGTGGGCTGCGATAGCTTTACCCTGCCCGTGTCTTCTGGCGCGCAGGGCGCGCTGGTGGTCAACGAGGTCGTCACCTCCAACGCCCTTTCCCTGGCGGATGAAACGCTGGGCTCACCGGATTGGATCGAGCTGTACAACGGCACGTCTGCGGAAATTGACCTTACCGGCTACGGCCTGAGCGATAATCTCAAAGATCCCCATAAATGGACCTTCCCCGAGGGTACGAAGCTTCCCGCGGGCGGTTATCTTGTTGTTTACGCCCTCAAATACAGCGGCGAGGCGAATGGCCGGCTCTGCACGGGCTTCGGCCTTTCCAAAAGCGGCGAATCCCTCTATTTGACGGATCCCTATTATAATGTGCTCCAGCAGCTGGATATCCCCGCGCTTTTGAGCGATGTTTCCTATGCCCGCGATGAAGCCGGCGAATACGGCTACTGCGCGGCCTCTACGCCCGGCCGGGCTAACGCGGATATCGTCTATTCCTCTGCCGCGGAGGCAATCACCGGCGGCGCAAGTACGGCCTTGCAGCTCACCGAGTGCATGCCCCGGGGCGGCTCGTACCGGGCAGCGGATGGTGGCGCTTACCCCTGGGCCGAGCTTTATAATAATGGCGCGGAGGCCCTGCTTCTTTCGGATTATTACCTTTCTGACAACATGCTTGAAACCGCCAAATTCCGCCTGCCCGGAACCACCCTGGCCCCGGGCGAATACGCCGTGATCTGGTTTTCCGGCGATGAAGGGGCGGACGGCCTGCACGCCGCCTTCAAGCTGGGCGCAGCCGATGATACCCTCTGCCTGAGCGACGGCGCCGGCAACATCCTCTCTATGCTCAACTGGCCGACTGAAACGCCCCAGGGGGTCAGCGTGCTGCCCGGCGGGGCCTATACGGCTGCCGCCACCCCCGGCGCTGCCAATGCGGCCGAGGGGCAATTCACCTCTTTGGATTTTGCGCAGATGGATGATTCCGCCCACGTGCGTCTAAATGAAATCCTCCTGCACAACGAATACAGCCTGCGGGACGATACCGGCGAGCGCGTGGCCTGGGCCGAGCTTTACAACAGCAGCGGCGCGGCTATGAGCCTAGCAGGCTATTATTTGAGCGACGACGCGCAGGATCCCTTCAAGTGGGCCTTCCCGGCGGATGCGCAGATTGAGGCACAGAGCTACCTCATCGTCTTCCTATCCGGCAAAGAGAGCGAAGGCGCGCTGCATACCAGCTTCCGCCTGGGCAGCTCGGATGAAGGCCTGGTTTTGACTTCCACGGTGGATATGATGCGTGAGCAGATTGACCTGCCCCGCAATCTGGGGGATAACGTTTCCATAGGCCGCGCGGCCGAGGGCGGCCTGGCCTATTTCACCACACCCACTCCGGCCGCCGCCAACACCACCCACGCTTCCGCAGAGCCGCTAGGCACCGGTTATACGGAGATGGACGGGGTTTACATCAGCGAGGTCAGCGCCGTAAGCGCAGCTAAGAGCGGCAAGGCGGATTGGATCGAGCTGCACAACGCCTCGGGCCGCGATGTCGACCTTTCCGGCTGGCATTTGAGCGATGACCCGGACGAACCATTGAAATGTACGCTAAGCGGTACGGTGCCCGCAGGCGGGTATTTGGCCATCAGCGCCTCGGCATCCAACAGCAAGGGCGCTACGGCGCCCTTTGGTATATCCCCTGTAGGCGAAACGCTTTTGCTTACGGACGCGGCGGGCAATATCCGTGATATCTTCCGCACGGGCGCGCTGCGCCTGGGCGTGAGCGCGGGGCGCAGTGCGGGCAGCGCAGCCCGGGTCTTTTACACCAGCCCCAGCCAGGGCGCGGCCAACCCGGATAGCGCCCTGCCCGGCTTTGCGGCAGAGCCGGCCTTTTCCGATACGGGTCTCTACCACAG
>DHOI01000130.1:27641-30423 GCA_002409725.1 Christensenella sp. UBA5394 | reverse complement strand
GATGCTGCCGGTGCCTGTTTGGTATACGGTGATCACCTGGTTCACCAGGTCTATGTCGATGGTGTAGAGCGTCGGGTCGATGTTATCATAATCGACCTTGCTGTTCATCCCGGGCAGCACGGCGGCATGGGCCACGGCGGGCAGGGAGACCAGCAGGGAGCAGAGGCACAGGAGCAGGGCAAGCAAGCGTTTTTTCATGGTAAGAGGATTCCTCCTTTGTAAAGATCGATCTATGGCGATGCTATTTTGGGGATGCTATTTGCGGCTGGGCAGGCGCTCCATCAGGCGGGTGGCGGCCAAGCCTGCGGCAAAGAGCAGGATATACAAAACCATGCCGGGGAAGGGATACAGCCCCGGGAAGATCAGGGCCAGGGTGCCCAGCAAAAAGCCCAGCACGCAGTAGTAGGCATAGCCCTGATGGCGGTTGAACATACGGCGCACGAATAGGAGCAGCAGCACCCCGGCTACGGCCAGCCCCAGGCCCATGAAAAAGAGCACAGGGATATCCAGGCGGTTAAGCGCTTTAAGCAGCGGCTCATACAGGCCCATATACATGAGCACGAAGGAGGTGCTCACGCCCGGGATCACGATGCCTACAGCCAGGATCGCGCCCGCCATGGCCATGGTGAGCGGGGTGAAGGGCCAGGCCCCACCCCCGGTGACCACCTCGTCCAGCGAGGCCAGGACTAAGGCCAGCAGCAGGCCCAGCAGGGTGCCCGCGAGGTAGCGCTTGTGGAAGCCCTGGGCATTGGCATCCCGAACGAGGCTGGGCACGCCGCCCGCTACCATGCCCATGAGGGTATACATCAGCGCGGGCTTATAGCGTTCCAATAACCACTCGAGGCCCCGCGCCGTGACCAGGATACCAAAGGCCACGCCGATGCCATAGGGCAGCAGGAAACGGAAGCTTTTTTTGAAATCCTTCAGCAGGGCCAGAATCGCATCCACGATGGGGCGGTAAATGCCCATGGCAACGGCCAGCACGCCGCCGCTGGCCCCGGGTATGAGGCCGGCGGCGCCGATGATAGATCCCTGGGCTATAGCCAGCCAAAAATCAGCCTGCGCGCGCATCGGACTTCTCCTTCCCGTAACCCTAATTTTAACATAGATAAACCAGCCGCGCACTAAGTTTGGCATAATTTACAATGTGTTAAAAACTAGCCGCAAAGCAAAAAAGTGGCACTTTGCCACTTTTTGAAGAACGCAGGATTCGGGCCGTTTAGCCCAGCGCCACGTCCAACACCATCATCACGAGGAAACCGGCCAGCACGCCTAGCGTGCCGCTGTTGGAGTGGCTGCCCAGGTGCGCTGCGGGGATCAACTCCTCCACCACCACATAGAGCATAGCCCCGGCGGCAAAGGAAAGGAGCCAGGGCATAAGGGCCTGGATGCTGCCAGCAAAGAGCACCACCAAAATGCCGAATATCGGCTCCACCACGCCGGATGCGCTGCCATAAAGGAAGGCCTTCATGGGCGAAAAGCCCTCCTGCCGAAGGGGCAGGGAGATGGCCGCGCCCTCAGGGAAATTCTGGATACCTATGCCCAGGGCCAGGGCGAAGGCCCCGGCATAGAAGTCCGCGTTGCCGCCGTGCTGGGCGGCGCGGGCAAAGGAGAGGCCCACGGCCATTCCCTCGGGGATATTATGTAGCGTAACGGCCAGCACCAGCAGGGTGGTGCGCTTCCAGGAGGAGGACACGCCCTCGGGTGCGACCGCCTCCGCGTGCAGGTGGGGCAGGAGGGTGTCGAGCAGCATCAGAAAGGCCGCGCCCAGCACGAAGCCGAAGGCGGCAGGCACCCAGCCGATGCCGCCTGCGGCTTGGGCTTCTTCGATGGCGGGGATCAGCAGGCTCCAAACAGAGGCCGCGATCATAACCCCGGCTGCAAAGCCTAAAAAGATGCGCTGCACGCCGTCGTTTATTCGCTTGCGGAAGAAAAACACCATGGCGGAGCCTAGCGCGGTCATGCCAAAGGTAAAGCCCGTGCCGCCGGCAGCCCAAAGTAACGCTTCTTTCATAAAAACAGAACAATACCCTTTCGAAAAAATATTAGTCTGAAATAGAAACCCCGTACTTATTGCCAGCCGATGCGCACCTCTGCGCCCGCTTGGAGCGGGTGCAAAAAGCCCACGGCCGCGCCGTCGCATTCCATAACCAGCTGGCCCTGGGGGTTAGCGGGATCTACTCCGGCCTTCTCTAACAGGTTCATAATGAAATAGCTCTGCTGGCCCGCGCTAAGCGGCAGGGAGAGGGGCCGCCCGTTTAGGGTGATCTCCAGCGTGGCCGCCTCAGCCTTATCTTCGGCGGACTGTGCCTGCGCGGGAGTGCCCGAAACTTCGGCCGCGGGGGCGTCGGCCGGCGGCTCGCTTTCGAGGGCCGCTTCGCTCTCGGCCGGTTCGGCCTCCTTCTGCGGGGCGGGCGCTTCTTGCAGCGTGGGCTGGGCAGCGGGGATGGCGGGGATGGGCCGCACGTCTACCTTATCGCCCTGTACGATGGGCCGGGCCGGGTCCGCAATCTCGCCGTTGACCAGCACGGTGGCCAAGCCCTCCGCGGGTAGGAAATCCGCCGCGATGGCCGTGGCGGGTTCGCCGCTGCGCGCCGGGGTAATGAGGATCACATCCCCGGGCCGCACATCGGATTCGATGCTGGCGGGCGCGCCGTTGATGGTGACCACGGCATGCTCTGGCAGGCCGCCGCGAACGGTATGCGGCGCGCCGTTGAGGGTGAAGAGCAGGCTGCGGCCCGAGCGGGCCACCAGTTGGGAGGATTTGTAGCCGGCCATCAAC
>DHOI01000130.1:12158-27466 GCA_002409725.1 Christensenella sp. UBA5394 | reverse complement strand
ATCAACAGCACTTCCATCAGGCGGGTGTGGCTGGCATTCAAAAGCTTGAGGCGGCGGCCGTTAACGGATACGCCGAAGAACTGGAAGCACTCCTGGGTAATGGCCGTGAGGGCAATGCCCAGGGGTGTAACGAATTCGGGGCCTATAAGGGCCGAAAAGGCTGTGATATCCACTCCCTTGAGGCTGCGGCGCGGGCCCACGGCCACGTTCTCCGGGGCGATCTGCAAGCAGGCGGCTAGGGACTTGCCCAGCCCGGGCACCTGGCTGCCACCGCCGATGAGGAACACCGCAGAGGGCGGGCCGCCGTTGCACTCGAGGATTTTATCCGCCACGGTACGGGCCAGCAGATCCACCACGGGCTTGAGGATGGTGAGGATATCCTGGGCCTTCGCCTCGCCGGGCAGGCCCAACACGTTTTCGTAATGCAAGACTTCCTCGCCGTTCAAAAGGCTCTTTTTGAGGCGCTCGGCCTCGGGGAAATCCACCAAATATTCGCGGATGATGGCTTCGGAAAGCTCGTCCCCGGCGATGGTTGCCATATCGTAAGAAGCTACGCGCCCATCCCGGCAAATGGCGATATCCGAAGTGCCCGCGCCCACGTCCACCAGGGCCAGGTTCAGGAGCCGCAGTTCTCTGGGGATGAGCACGTTGATGGCGGCGATGGGCTCGAGCGTGAGGCTTTGAACCTCCAAACGGCTCATATCCACAGCCGCGTAAAGCCCCTCGATTACGCTGTAGGGCAGGAAGGCGGCGATTAGCTCCACGCCGACCTCGGAGCAGGTGTGCCCGGCCAGCTGGGAAACGGGCTGGCCGTCCATTGTATATTCCACGATGCTGTAACCCACGCAGTAATAGCTGCCGCCCTGGGGCTGGCCGCCCTCCTGGTGGAGCTGCTCCTGCGCCAGCTCGATAGCCTCGCCCTCGATGCCCAGCACTACATCCCGCTCTACGATGGAATGGGGCGCCGGCAACTCCCGGCGCACACTCGCCCGCGCCGTGCGCAGCATGCGGCCCGCGGCCGCGATGGATACCCGGCTAAGGGAAGTACGCAGGCGCGCTTCCAACCGGCGCTGCACCTCGAGAATGAGCCGCCCCACCTGGGCGATATCCTCTACCTGGCCGTCGACCATAGCGCGGCCGGGGTGCTCCATTAGCTCATAATCCTTTACGCGGAAGCCGTCCACGCCCACGCGTTCCCCCACCACGCCGATCACGGTGCGGGTGCCGATATCCAGGGCGAAGATTAGGTTTTCACCCTGCGCGCGCTTCTTGGGGCGCTCACTGCTTGCGGCGGATGATTTTTTAGAAGATCGGCCCCGTTTGCCGGAACCGGTCTGTGCTTTTTCGCGCTGAGCCATAGGGGCTGCCTCCTCATAATTATGCTTTCTTAATATATCAGTATAACATATCGACAAAAAAATTCCCATCATTACTGCCTTTTGGCAAAAAAGCGACCCGCAGTGGGGCGGGGGCTGGATGAATCTGTCACAATAGGGTTTATTTTGTTGACTTAGGTAGGGCGGGGTTATAAAATATAGTAAGGAATATCTATTCGTTACCCTAGGTTTAGTGGTTGGCCCTTAATCGGCCGGGAGGAACGCTTATGATCGAAAAGATGTTTAATCAGGTTGACAAGCTCAATGTGGGCTTGGATGCTTCCTGGAAGCGCAGCGAGGTAATCGCGGGCAACATCGCCAACAACGACACCCCGGGCTATAACCGCGCGTCCGTAGCCTTCGAAGATTACTACCGGGCGGCCCTGGAGCAAGACGCAGGCGGTTCCTTTGCCATGAAGCGCACGCGGGAAAAGCATTTGGCGGGCGCCATGGAAACCGAGCCGCGCATCGAGGTGCAGGTGGATGAAAGCACCACCATGCGCATGGATGATAATAATGTCGATATCGAAAAAGAGATGGCGGACCTCGCCACCAACACGCTGTATTATTATACCCTGCAAAGCAAGGTATCCAGCGAGTTCAACCAGCTGAGCACAGCCATCACAGGAGGTAGGTAAGCATGTCGTTCCTTAAAAGCATGGATATCAGCGCCTCGGCCCTCACGGCCCAGCGCGTGCGCATGGACGTGATCGCCGAGAACCTCGCGAACATCAACACCACCCGCACGGCAGAAGGCGCGCCCTACAGGCGGCGCTATGTGGTGATGCAGCAGCGTGAGGACCAAACCTTCGCCGGCATGCTGGATCGGGCCAAGGCCAAGAGCAACGGCAGCGGCGTACGGGTTACGGAAATCCGGGAAGACGAATCCCCCTTCAAGCTGGATTACGACCCCGATCACCCGGATGCGAACGAAGAGGGCTACGTGCAGATGCCCAATGTTGATCTGGTGGTTGAAATGGTGGATATGATGGCGGCCACCCGCTCCTACGAGGCCAACATCACCGCCACCAACGCCATCAAATCCATGGCGCTCAAGGCCCTGGAAATCTAAGGGAGGTTAGGTAATGGCGATCGATTCTCTTAATTCCGTTTCCGCGCTGGATGCGGTCAATAATGTGCTGAACGGGCGTGCCGCGGGTACGGTTAACGTATCCGACGATTCCGCCCAATTTAAAGATTTCCTCACCCAGGCCATCGACCAGGCGGAGCTGACCTCCGCCGATAACCAAGCTTATACGGACGCGCTGCTCATAGGCGAACTTAACGACCTGCATGACGCGCCCATCGCCGCGCGCAAAGCCGAGCTGGCACTCAGCCTCACGGTGCAGATCCGCGACCGGCTGGTGGATGCCTATACCGAAGTCATGCGCATGCAGGTTTAGCATATGCCCATTTCCACGCCCGCGCCCGCCCAGGCCCTGGAGCAAGGGCCGCAGATCGGTCAGATCCTGCTGCTATTGCTCTATTTGGCGCTGATATTCGCGGGCGCATATTTTGTTACACGCTTTTTCGCGCGTACCATGCAGCACGGCCTCTTCCTCCCCGCCAAGGGCGACAGGCCAGCGCTGGGGCGGCATATCCGCCTGGTGGACCGGCTTTCGATCGACCGGGAAAAGAGCATCCTGCTGATCGAGGCCGATAGCAAGCGCTATCTTTTGGGCGTGAGCGAGAACGCCTTCGCCCTGCTGGAAACGAGCGATGCGCCGCCGCAAGAGGAGGCGGAGCCGCAGCGCGCGCCTACCCCCTTCCGTGATGTTTTTACAGCCTGGAAAAAGCGGGAGGAGGGTGATTATGCGCCAAAAGAATGACGTCCCCGCCGCCCTACCTTCTATAAGCGCCAAACCCCACGGCCCTGCCGCGCGCCCCGCCCGGGGCAGGCGCATCGCCTGCCTGCTGCTTTTGGCCATGCTGGCTGCGGTTGCGTTTGTGATGACGGGCTGCGTATCCGAAGCGGAATTGCAGGCGGCCCTGGCCGAGCGGGAAGCCGCCGAGGCCGCAGAGGCGGCCGAGCCCTTGGAGCCGCTGGAGCCGATGGATGAGGCGGCGGCCGGAGCCGAAGCGGAGGCGGAAGAGAAGCCGGGCATGCTGGGCACGCTTGTCAGCATGCTGGGCAGCCGCTCGCAAAGCGTGCAGATCGTGGCGCTGCTCACGCTGCTATCCCTCGCGCCCTCCCTGCTCATCATGCTTACCAGCTTCGTGCGGGTGGTGATGGTGCTCTCCTTTACGCGAAACGCCCTGGGCTTGCAGCAGATGCCCCCCAACCAGGTGCTGGTGGGGCTGGCGCTGTTTTTAACGCTGTTTATCATGGGACCGGTGGTGGATGAGGTCAAAACCGAGGCCTATATCCCCTATATCACGGAGCAGATCACCCTGGAAGAAGCAATGGATCGGGGGGCCGTGCCCGTGCGCGCTTTCATGCTGCGCCAAACCCGCACGGCGGATCTGAATATGTTCTGCTCCTTTGCGGGCGAGGAGCCGCCCGCTACGGAGGAAGAAGCCCTGCAGGTGCGCATGCGCACGCTGATCCCGGCCTTTCTCACGAGCGAGCTCAAGCGCTCCTTTGAGATCGGCTTCTTCATCTATATCCCCTTTATCGTGATCGATATGATCGTGGCCAGCACGCTGATGGCTATGGGCATGATGATGCTCCCGCCCATTACCATCTCGCTGCCCTTCAAGGTATTGTTGTTCGTGGTGGTGGATGGCTGGACGCTCACCATGCAGACCCTGGTCTCCGGCTTCCTGTAATGCCGCCTACGAGGTGGTGCGGGAACGGAAGGCGAAAAGGAGGCGGCATATGTCCCAATCGATGATCATAACGGTTTTGCAAGATGCCATCATGGTGGTGCTCAAATGCGCCATGCCCATGATGGCCGCGGCGCTGGTGATCGGCGTGGTCGTATCCATCTTTCAGGCCGCGACCCAGATCAGCGAGCAAACGCTGGCCTTTGTGCCCAAGATCATCGGCGTGTTTCTGGCCCTTCTGGTATGCGCGGGGTATATCCTCTCCGAAACCAGCGGCCTGGTCACCCGGCTGTATGGCTACATCGGCCAGATGATCTACTAGGCCTATGGAGGCGCTTTCGCGGCTGGCCGCAGGCGGATTGGACTACGCGCTGCTGCTCTTTATCCGGGTGGCTGGCATGACGCTCTCTTCCCCCATTTTCGGCCGGTCTAACATCCCGGCTACGGTGAAGATCAGCTATAGCCTGGCCCTTGCGTATTTCTTTTTTACGGTGCTGCCCACGCCCACACCCCTAACGTATGGCAGCGTGCCCATTTTCGCCCTGCTGTGCGCAAAGGAGACCCTCGTTGGCCTCATTATGGGCTACCTGCTTACGCTGTTTTTCAGCGTATCCTTTTCGGCCGGCCAGCTGATCGATATGCAGATGGGCTTTGGCATGGCCAATGTGTTCGACCAGCAGTCCAACGCCAGCATCCCCATGCTGGGCAACCTGATCAATACCATGATGATGCTGGTCTTCATCAGCGTGGGCGGCTTTGAACGGCTGATCGGGCTTTTGCGGCTCACCTTCCTGCACATCCCCGTGGGCACGGTAACGGTTTCTTCCGGCATTGCCTGGGTAATCGCGCAACTGTTTTGCGAGGCCTTTGTGCTGGGGCTGCGCATGGCCCTGCCGGTGGTGATATCGGGCCTGTTGGGCGAGGCGGCCATGGGTATGCTGGTGCGAACGGTGCCGCAGATGAACGTGTTCGTGATCGGCATGCCGCTAAAAATCATCCTGGGGCTGGTGGTGCTTTCCATGGTGCTGCCCATCTATTCCTCATTGGCCGGCAGCGTGTTCGAGAGCATGTTCGCCGGCATGGAGCGGGCCTTCTCGGCCCTGATCGGCGCGTAAGCCATGGCGCAAGAAGGAAGCGGCGGCGAACGCACGGAAAAAGCAACGCCCAAGAAGCGCAAGGATGCGCGGGAGCGGGGCCAGGTACGCAAAAGCAACGAGCTGGTCACGGCGCTGATGATGCTGCTGCTGTTTGGGGCGCTACGCATGCTAGGGCCCGGCATGTGGGAGCGGATAGCCAATTTCCTTCGGGCGGGCCTTTCGGGGCAGCTCTTTATGGGGGATGCATTGGATGCCGGAGAGGTGCCCCGCCTGATGACCCGGGGCTCGATAGAGCTGGCGTGGATCATGCTGCCCTTCCTGGGCGTGGCCTTCATCGGGGCCGCGGGCGCAAACCTTTTGCAGGTGGGCTTTCTGTTTTCCAGCAAGGCCCTCTCGCCCAAGATGGACAGGCTCAACCCTTTAAAGGGATTGCAGCGCATTTTTTCCGTGCGCACGCTCTACGAGCTGCTCAAGTCCATCGTTAAGATCATCATCATAGGCTACGTAGCCTACGGCAGATACATGGCGGCTATGGAGCGCTTTGGGCAAACCGTCTGGCAGGATCCGGCCCAGGCCGCGGAACTGATCCTGCTGCTGATCACCGATCTTGGCCTGAGCGTAGGGTTGGCCCTCTTGGTGATGGCGGGCCTAGACTATTTCTACCAGTGGTGGCGCTACGAAAAAGACCTGCGCATGACCAAATACGAGCTCAAGCTCGAGTACAAGCAGCAGGAGGGCGACCCACAGGTGAAGGGCCGCATCAAGCAAAAGCAACGCCAGATGGCGGCGATGCGCATGATGCAGGCCGTGCCAGAGGCGGATGTGGTGATCACCAACCCCACCCATTACGCGGTGGCCCTCAAATATGAAGAAGCCAAAGCTTCCGCCCCCATCGTTACGGCCAAGGGCCAGGACTATCTGGCCCAGCGCATCAAACAGATCGCAAAGGAGAACGGGGTGGAGCTTGTTGAGAATAGAAGCGTGGCCCAGGGGCTGTATAAAATGTGCGAGATCGGCAGTGAGGTTCCCTTCGAGCTGTATCAGGCCGTAGCGGAGATACTGGCCTATGTGTACAAGCTGAAAAAGGGAAGGTAGGGGAAGAGACAACATGACGAAGCTAAAGCCACAGGACGTTATTATCGCGGTCGTGCTGCTGAGTATTGTGCTCATCATCATCCTGCCCGTGCCCACGGCCCTGATGGATGTGCTGCTGGTGGTCAACATCGCCGTTTCCCTGCTGGTGCTGCTGATGACGGTCTATATCACGGAGCCGCTGCAATTCGCCAGCTTTCCCACCATGCTGTTGATCCTCACGCTGTTCCGCCTTTCGCTGAACATTTCGACCACCAGCCTGATCCTGGGCAACAATGGCGACGCGGGCCGTGTGATCCGCACCTTTGCACAGTTCGTCATCGGCGATAACCTGGTGGTGGGCGTTATCACCTTTTTCATCATCGTGATCGTGCAGTTCGTGGTCATCACCAAGGGCGCGGAGCGCGTGGCCGAGGTGGCCGCCCGCTTCACGTTGGACGCCATGCCGGGCAAGCAGATGGCCATCGATGCGGATCTCAACTCCGGCCTGATCGACGAGCAGGGCGCCAAGGAGCGCCGCGCCAAGATCCAGCGCGAGGCGGATTTTTACGGGGCCATGGATGGCTCGAGCAAATTCGTTAAGGGCGACGCGGTCGTAGGCATCCTCATCACGCTGGTCAACATAGTGGGCGGCCTGATCATCGGCCTGGTGGGCGATTCGGGCATGACCACCGCCGAGGTGATCGACACCTACCTCATCGCTGCCGTGGGCGACGGCCTTTGCAGCCAGATTCCGGCGCTGATGGTCTCCACGGCCATGGGCATCATCGTCACCAGGGCTACGTCGGATAACAACCTGGGGCGGGATCTTGCCAAGCAATTCGGCAGCCAGCCCTATATCTTCATCATTCTAGCCTGCATGCTGCTGGGCTTCGCCATCATTCCGGGTATGCCCACACTGCCCATCCTCTTCCTTGCCGCCGGTTTGGGCGCGCTGGCCTACTTCCTTTTGCAGGCGCAAAAAAAGAAAGAGGAGCAGACGGAGCCCGAGGCTGTGGATGTGCACGAGGCCGCGGCGCAGGAGATGCGAAAGCCCGAAAAGGCCACCTCCCTTTTGCAGGTGGATCTGATCAGCATGGAGCTTGGCTACGGCCTGCTGCCGCTGGTGGATGCTTCCCAAGGCGGGGATCTGTTGGAGCGGGTGGTGATGATCCGCCGCCAATGCGTGATGGACTTGGGCATCATCGTGCCGGTTATCCGCCTGCGCGACAATATACAGCTGGGTACCAGCGAGTATGTGATCAAGATCAAGGGCGTGGAGGTATCCCGCGGCAAGGTAATGCTGGACCACTTCCTGGCCCTCTCGACAGGCGAGGTGCTGGGCAAGGTGGAGGGCATCGAAACCGTGGAGCCCACCTTCGGCCTGCCGGCCTTATGGGTAACGGAAGCCAACCGCGAAAAGGCTGAGCTTTTGGGCTACACCACCATCGATCTGCCCTCGGTAATCGCCACCCACATGACGGACGTAATCAAGCGCCACAGCGCCGAGCTGCTTACCAGGCAGCAGGTGCAGGTGTTGGTAGATAACCTCAAGGGCCAGCAGCCGGCCCTGGTCGAGGAGGTCGTGCCCAAGCTCTTTTCCTTGGGCGAGCTGCAAAAGGTGCTGGCCGCCCTGCTGCGGGAAAATATCTCCGTGCGGGATTTGGGCACCATCCTCGAGGCATTGGCTGATTACGGCCCCATCACGCGCGATACGGAAACGCTGGTGGAATTCGTGCGCCAGGCCCTGGGCCGGGCCATCTCCAAGCGCTTTATCCCGGATGACAAGGGCCATGTGATCACCGTGGACGCGACCGTGGAGCAGCTTTTGCTTGAGCGTGTACGTAAGAGCGAAACGGGCTCCTATCTTGCCCTCAATCAAAAAGAGATGCAGGGCATCTTCCTCAGCCTGCGCAACGCCACGGAAAAGGTCACGGGCATGGGCCTTACGCCCATCGTCGTTACCTCGCCGGCTGTACGGCGCTATTTCAAAAAGCTTACAGAGCAGATCGCGCCGGATTTCGTGGTGCTTTCCTACAGCGAGATAGGCCAGGATACCGAAATCATTTCCGAAGGGATGGTGACCCTCTAGTATGGAAACCAAAAAATACTATGCCGAGGATATGCCAGCCGCGATGGAACAGATCAAGCGGGAACTGGGCGCGGACGCGATCATCATCAAAAGCCGCAAGATCAAGCAAAAATACGGTCCGCTGGGCCTGCTGCGCAAAAGCGTGTATGAAGTGGTGGTCAGCTGCGACAAGGATGAGCCTCCCAATAAACGCCGGGAAATAAGTGCCCGCAAGGCCCTCTCCCAACGTTTTGCCCCGCCCGCAAGCGACGCGGCCCCCAAAGCGCCGCTGGAAAAGGCCATCATCGAGCGCACGGCCGAAAAGGCTGCGTCGCAAGAATTTACACCGCCGCCCGTGCAGCCGGAGCGCTTTGCCCAGCTGATGCAAAAGACCGTTCGCGGCCTGGTGGAGGATGAGGATGAGGACATGCTCCGCATCCTTTCCGCAGCCCAGGCACAGGAGCAGCCTGCGGCCGTTACCCCTGCCTCCAAGCTCGGGGCCTACGCCACGGGCGCGCAGCACCCCAAGGCCCCTGTGCGGCCCGCCAACGCCGCGCCCGTGCCCTCCGCCCTGGTGACCCAGGCCTCCGTGAACGCGGCGCCGCTGCCCTCTGCCCTCGTGAGCCACGTGCCCACGGTGCCGGTTGCCTTTGCGCAGCCCCCCGCCGCACAGATAATCCCCGTGCCGGCTCCCGCCGCGCCTTCCGTGAGCGCCCCCACGCCCGCGTACGGCTTCGTGCCCGCGAGCGTGCTTGAACCCGTGATGTTCGTGCCGGTGCCCGCCGCGCAGGCCTCCGCCGCACAAGCTCCCGCCGCACAAGCTCCCGCCGCGCCTGCAGCTGCCGTGCCGGCTCCCGCACAGGCGGATATGCCGGCCGCCGCCCCAGTCAAGCGGGGGCGGGGTAGGCCCCGCAAGCATCCGCAGACAGCGGCCGCGCCCGTGGAACAGGCCGCTCCTGCCCAGGGCGAGGGGGAAACGCTGGCGCGCCTGGCCACGCTGGAGCGGATGATATTGGATATCCGCGAGAAGCTGGGCGGCGAGGGCGAGCGGCTGGAGGAGCAAAGCGTCCCGTCCAAGACCAGTCCGGGCAGCGAGCTGAACCTGGAAGCCCTATTGGCACGGCTGGAGGAGCAGGATGTGGATCAAACCACACTCACAGCCCTGGAGGCTGCGGCCCGCTTGCGCATGGAGCAGGGCGAGAACGATTATCAGGCCATCTCCGGTGCTTTGGAGCAGATGCTGGGCAAGCCCCGCTACATCCGGGCGTCTAAAAACAAGCCCCGTTGCATCATGCTCATCGGCCCCACCGGCGTAGGTAAAACCACCACGCTGGTCAAACTTGTATCCTCCTGCATCTTCGAGCGGGGGGCTAAGGTGGGCATCATCAACGCGGATGTTTTCCGCGTAGGCGCGCAGGATCAGCTAGGCACTTACGCCAACATCCTCGACGTGCCCGTAACCACCATTTACGACTCGCGGGAGATCGTGGAGGCCATGGCCGCCTTTTCGGGGCTGGATTTCGTCTTTATCGATACCAGCGGCAAGGCCCCCCAGGATAAAGCCTATCAGGCGGAGCTGAGCAGGCTCTCCACATTGGGCGACATCCAGGAGACCTACCTTACGGTATCCAGCGCCACCTCCGGCCGGGTGTGCAGGCAGATTGTGAAGGAATATGAGAACATCGGCCCTTACCGGGTGGTGGTGACCAAGCTCGACGAAAGCGGCAGCTATGGCGCGGCTGTGAACCTATGCCAGGCCAGCGGCCAGCCCCTTTCGTATATTACGACCGGACAGAACGTGCCCGAGGATATCTGTCGGGCGAGGGTGGACGAGATCATTGCAAGCCTGCTGAGGTAACGGATATGGACCAAGCGGAAAGCCTGCGCAAACTAGCTAAAACAAAACAGAAAAAAGGCCCCACCGTGGCCGCTGTGGCCAGCGGCAAGGGCGGCACGGGGAAAACCAGCTTTTGCGTCAATTTGGCCATCGCCCTATCCGGGCTTGGGAAATCCACCATGATCATCGATGCGGACTTGGGCCTTTCCAATGTGGATGTAATGCTGGACGCGCACCCAAAGCACAACATCGGCGAGGTGCTCCAGGGCCTGGTGCCCCTTTCTGAGGCGGTATGTAAGGGCCACGGCGGCATATGGTATGTTTCCGGCGGTAGCGGCGAGGAAGCGGTGATGCGCATCCGGCGGGATATGCTCAAAAGCCTTCAAAAGCAGATGGCCGAGCTGGGCGCGGATCTCGATTATATCCTGATCGACTGCGGCGCGGGCGTGAATGAAACCATGCTGCGCATGATCGCGAGCGCGGATGAATGCCTGCTGGTGGTTACGCCGGAGCCCACCGCCATCACGGACGCTTTCGTGCTGCTCAAAATGCTGGCGGCCCGGCGGGAAAAGCTGGCTATATCCTTTGTGATGAACCGTGCGGATACGCCGCTCGAGGCCATGACCATGTCCCGCTACTTTAAAAACATCGTGAGCAAATATCTGGGCTTCGAACTGTATTTTCTGGGCCAGGTGGCCTTCGATAAAAACGTGGTTAATTCCATCAACAAGCAGATGCCCCTAATGCTCAGCTACCCCAATAGCCCCGCCGCCAAGGATATCCTGCGCATCGCCGGCCAATATGCCAATGTGGAGACCCCACGCGCCTCCGGTGGGCTATCTGGGTTTTTTGAAAAGATAGCGATGCGATATGGAAAGTAACAATCAGAGCCGGGCCCTCCCGGAAAAAGCCGAACTGGCCGCGGGTGCAGTGGTATCCCTCTTCGTGAACGGCAAGCGCTTGGGCAAGGAAATTCTGGAGCGGCGGTCCGAACACCTGCTGCTGGGCGCACTAGAGGAAAGCTGGGAGCCGCCCTTCCACCACCAAACGGCCTGCCTCGTGCAGACCCTGCCCGATCAGCGAATCCTCTTCGCGGTGCTGCGCTATGAAGAGGGCAGAGGCCGGGGCCTTATGCGGCAGGATCTCTTCCGCCTGATCCCTGGCGGCTCCATGTATATCTGGCCTGGCCTTAGCAAGATGGCTATGCACGAGTGGTGTCCACTCAAGGTATACGATCCCTACCTGCCCGAAAAGGTGTTGCTGGAGGATCAGGCGTTTTTGTTCGCCCTATGCGAATCGCAAGCCAGCTTGATGGTGCACAAGCCCCTGCCGCTGGGCGCCTTTGCGGATTGCACCTTGGCATTGGGCGAAGAGCCGCTGGTGATCCGGGCCGTGCTGGCCCGCTGCGAAGACCTAGACGGCGGCGCTGGCTACCGGGCCCATTTTATGCTGATCGATCCGCAGCTGCGACCCCTGCTGCACGAATACCTACTGGATGAGCAGGCTAGGCGGCTGCAAGCGGCTGTGATATGATCAAGAAGGAGGAGAGGATATGGAGGAGCGTTTGAACCTGGCCCACGAGCAGGCGCAGGAGCTTTGGCGCCAGTTCCAGCAGGATCGCTCCGTGGAAAACAAAAACAAGCTGGTTCTGCACTATCTCTTTTTGGTGCGTGGCATGGCCGGCCGCCTGATGCCCTTATATAGCGCCCATACCAACTATGACGATCTGATCGGCTATGGGGTACTCGGCCTGATCGATGCGGTGGATAAATTCCTCCCCGAGCGCGGCGTTCGCTTCGATTCTTATGCGGCTAAGCGTATCCGGGGTGAGATCATCGACAACATGCGCAAGCAGGATTGGGCGTCGGCAAGCCTTAGGAGCCGCATCAAGCAGATCGGCCAGGCCTACGAAACGCTGGGCTATGAGCAGGATGACGTGGGAGAGGAAAAGGTAGCCGAAGCCCTGGGGCTGGATGTGCAGCAGGTGCGCGCAGCCCTTGAAAAGGCTTATATGTTCAACATGGTTCACTTTGAGGCCATTTTGAACAACGGCTCGGGCGGCGGTTTTTCCGTGGAGAACCTGCTGCCTGAAAACGAAGAGGAAGGGCCCCAGCGCCAACTGGAAAAGCAGGAGTTCAAAAAAACGCTCATGGCAGCCATCGCCCGCCTTTCCCCCAACGAAAGGCAGGTTATCACCCTCTATTATTACGAAGAGCTGATGCTCAAGGATATTGCCCAATTGATGCAGGTCACCCCGGCGCGGGTCTCGCAGATCCATTCCCGCGCTCTGCTCAAAATACGCACGGAGCTGGAGGGCTATCTCCAGCAGGGCGATTAATCAAGGCGCATATACGACGAATATATAAATATAGAACATCAATTCGCATATATAGATCGATTATATAGGTCGATGCATTTCAGATAGAACCATATGGAACGGAGGTGGCAGGTCATGAAGCTATTCCGATCGAACAAAGGTGCCGGGCGTGAGCAGGCGGCCCAGGAAGAGACCGCTGCAAAAGAGGCGGTCGACATTTCCGCGCCCCACATGCCCGAGGAAGCGCCGCAACAGGCAGATCAGGATGAACGGGACGAGCGGGCCGAACGGGACAAAAGGGAACTGACGGAAGCCGATTTTCTCCTGGTCTATGAGCCCGAGGGCGTATTTTTGAGCATCGCCGGCGGGCGGCCCTTGCGCATATCGGAGCAGGAGCGGCTGGTTCGCTATCTTTCCCGCAAGAAGGTTAAGCTGCTGGACATGGAAAAGGTGCTGCCCGCCCTCAACGGTTCAGGGGTGGAGCGCCTTTGGATCGCGCCACAGCAGAAGGAGCTCACTTATGACGAAGCCTATGTCCTAACCTTATCCGCAGATATGATGGAAGCCTACGTCACGCTTTCGGCCCCCGAGCCGGGCAAAGGCAAGCGGCTATCTGCGGAGCAGGTGCTGGACGAGCTGGCCCGGCGCAGCCAGATTACCTACGGGCTGGATCGGGAGGGCTTTTCCGCCTTTTTGGCTGCGCCCGTTTATGACGAGCCCTTCGTGATCGCCCGGGGTATGCCCCCGACCCCGGGGGAGGACGGCAGGTTGGATTGGCACATCGAGCGACGGGACGGCATTACTACCTATAAGCTCCACGCGGTGAAGGAGGACGAGCAGGTCGATTTTAAAAATCTTGACCTGTTCGACCAGGTCAAGCAGGATCAGCTGCTGGTGACCCGGGTGCCCCCCAAGGAGGGCAAGCCGGGGCGTACGGTGCTCGGCCGGGAGAGCCCGGCGGCACCGGGCAAGAACTACCTCCTGCCCCAGGGCAAAAACACCTATATCACCAAAGATGGACTGGAGCTGCGCGCGGCCCTGGCGGGTAGGGTGGACGAGGTCAACGGCCATTTGATCGTGAGCAATGTATACCACATCGCGGGGGATGTGGATCTGAGCGTGGGCAACATCGATTTTGACGGCGACGTGGTGGTGGACGGCAACGTGATCAGCGGCTTTACCATCAAAGCTTCAGGCAGCATCGAGGTCAAGGGTATCGTGGAAGGCTCGGCGCTGGAGGCGGGGAGCGATATCTTGATCCGCGGCGGCATCCAGGGAGGCGGCAAGGGTATGCTCCAGGCCCAGGAAGGCATCTACGTGCGCTTCGCAGAATACGCCACGCTGCAGGCGGGCACTATCATATCCGCGGAAAGCCTGCTGCATAGCAATGTTAGCTGCCTGGGTTCGGTGGAGGTCGTGGATGGCCGGGGGAGCATCATCGGCGGCAACGTTTGCGCGGCCAGCTATATCGCCGCACGGTTTTTGGGCAATTCCAGCGGCCGGGCTACGGACTTGCAGGTGGGCCTATCCCCTAAGAGCCGGGTGCGCCTGGCGGAGCTGGAGAAGATGACGTTTTCTCTCAAAAAGGTGGTGGACCGTCTGCAGATCATCCTGCAGGAGAACCCCGACGCCCCCCCAAAGGGTCAGCGGGAGCAGGAGGCACGCATAGAGAACGTGCGCAAGCTCCTGCAATACAAAAAACTGATGCTGGATTACGAAGCGGAGCTGGCAGAACTCAAAGAGAGCACGGACGGGAAAAAGAACGGGGAGGTGCACGCCATGCAAACAGCCTACCCCGGCATATGCATTACCATCGGCCTGGCCAAGAACAGGCTAACGCAGGCCGTGGATTATGCCACGTTCCGGCGGGTAGAGGGAAATATCGAATTTACAAACTGCCGCTTCCGGCCGGAGCTGTCGCGCATAAGAAAAAGAAGGAGATGAGCTTGAATGATCAAGGGCATAGATGCGCAGGTCATGACGCAGCGTGTTACGGAATACTCCAAAGACGTAAGCGCCGCGCTGCATAGGGACGAACTGGCCAACGAGTTTGCGGACCGCATGAACAAGCTCAACGCGCAGCAGGAGGCCAAAACCGTTTCCCAGCTCGAAAAGGCGGAGAACGCCCGCGTCAACGCGGATCAGGAACAGGGCCATGAGCGGCAGGAGCGGCACCATAGGCAGGATAAGGGCGCGGCCGGGCACGGTGAGGAGGCCGCGAGGGAGCCGGAGCTGCCCGGCATTGGGCTACGCACGGAAACCCGGCTGCTGGACATCGAGATTTAAGACCAAAATTCTACAAAGAGGGAGAGTTTGTACGGAGTGAATTGGCCGGTCTTCGCATTGGTAACCTATGTTTTCTTCTTAGCGCTGTTGCTGACGGCGCTGATCCTGCGGAGCTTGCGCGATACGAAAGGCCGCTACCAAAAACTGCTGGAAGAAAAAGAACAAAAGCTCACGGCCATGCAGCTGGATCTGGAGGATATCCTGGAGGCCCTGCAGGCGCAGGCAGCCGTACTGGAAACGGACTGGGGCGCGGCCCAGCGCCACTCTCAGGATTCACTGGTATCCGTGCAGCAGCGCCTGCTGGAGATCCAGGGCGGCCTGTCCGGCCTGCAAGGGCGCATCGCCCGGCTGGAGCGCGCGCCCTGGCCGCAGGCCGCCGAACCCGCTTTAGCGGTTCGGCGGGCCGAGCTCACTCCGCCGCAGCCCGCCCCGCAGGAGGGCCTCGTATCGCAGAGTCCCGGACTGGAGAGTCCCGGGCTGGAGAGTC
>DHOI01000130.1:9612-11957 GCA_002409725.1 Christensenella sp. UBA5394 | reverse complement strand
CGGAAGATGAGGCTGGGCAGGAGCAGCCCAGGCAGCGGGCGCTGTCGCTGTTGCAAAGCGGCATGAGCGTGACCCAGGTTTCGCGGGAGCTGGGATGCTCCTTTACGGAGGCCACGCTGCTTTTTGACCAGTGGCGCAGGGGATATCTCAGGGAGGAGCTGGAGGAAGGGCCACCGGCGTGAGGCTTTGGGGCTTCTCATGCAAATTTTCGATATGCGGGGCTAAAGTTTAAGGCACAAAACTGCGATATAATAATTGAGGTTTAAGAATGCCCCGGGGCAAAATGGCAATGGTAGGAGGATAAGCGCGTATGGTGCGTGGATTATACTTGGCTGGCACCGGCATGCTGGTGCAGCGCAGCAAAATGGACGTAACGACCAATAATATCGCCAATGCGGATACCTTGGGATATAAGCAGGATACCCTGCTTTCCCGTTCCTTTGAGGATATGCTCATCAGCCGAATGAACGACCCTTCCGTGGTCAACCAAACCAGGGTGGTGGGCCCGCTAGGCACGGGCACCCATATCGATGAGGTATTCACCTCCTTCGAGCAGGGTACACCGGAGCAGACCGGCCTTTCCACGGATCTATGCATCTTGGGCAGGGCCTTCTTCGCCGTGGATACCCCGGATGGCGAGCGCTATACCCGGGCGGGCAACTTTACGCTCGATTCGGAGGGCAATCTGCTCGACGCCAACGGCAACGCTGTACAGGGCGAGGGCGGCGGCATCCAGCTGGCGAGCGACCGCTTCTTTGTTAACGACATGGGCCACATCATCGACCTGGATACGGGCGGGCAGGTGGGCGCGTTGCGCCTAGTTGACTTCGAAAATCCTGAGAACCTGCGCAAGGCAGGGGATAACTACTTCTACGACTACGGTGGCGCCGGTGCCGGGGAAGCCGAGGATTCCCAGGTGATGCAGGGCTACATCGAGACCAGCAACGTCAACATCGCCAAGGAGATGGTGGATATGATCATCACCAGCCGGGCCTACGAAACCAACCAGCGCTCCGCACGCATGATCGACGAAACGTTGGATCGGGCCGTGAACGACATCGCCAAGTTCTAACGACCGAAAGCGTGAACGAGGAAAGGAAGCAGCATGATCCAATCCACCTATACGGCGCGCAGTGGCCTCATCGCCCAGCAACAGCGCATGGACATCATCGCCAACAACATGGCGAACCTGAGCACCACGGCCTATAAGGCCGTGCGGGCGGATTTTAAAGACGCTCTCTATCAAACCATGACGCGCCCCGTGCAGCCCCAGGATGGGCTGAACCTGCAAAAGGGCACAGGCGTCCTCCTGGGCGCGACCACTCGCGATTTTACCCAGGGTACGCCCCAGATGACGGGCGGCGCGCTTGATTTGATGCTCAGCGGGGACGGCTTCTTCACCGTGCAGGATATTGACGGCGAAACCGTCTACACCCGTGATGGCACCTTCACCCTCTCAGCGGAGGCGGGAGGCACCTTCCTGGTCACCGGGGATGGGCGCTATGTGCTCAATAAAAACGGTCAGCCCATCGATATTAAAGATACCTCTACGGACGACCTCTCCATCCAGGCGGACGGCACCATCCGGAATACGGCCACAGGCGAGGAACTGGGGCAGCTGGGCATCTTCACCTTCGTAAACCGCCAGGGGCTGCTGGCTAACCCGGGCAACCGCTTCGAGGCCACGGACAGCTCCGGCGAGGCCATTGAATCTACAGCCACGGTGCGCCAGGGCTACCTCGAATCCTCCAATGTAGATCTGGCCGGCGAGATGGTGCGTATGATCCGCGCGTCGCGCGTATTCTCCCTAACCTCCCGCGCGCTGACCACGGCGGATCAGATGGATTCCGAGGCCAACCAGATCCGGCGCTAAGCAAGCCTACAGGAGGGTAAAGTATGCAACTGATCAAATGCAAATGGTGTGGCAGGTCCTTTCAGAGCTACGGCTATAACTTCTGCCCCAAATGCGCGCAGGAGCTGGATGAGCAATATAAGCCCGTGCGCGATTACCTTTACGACAACCCCAACGCCACCATCGACGAAGTGATGGAGGCCACCGGCATAGCCCAGCGGGTGATTCTTTATTACCTGCGGGACGGCAGGCTGCAAATGGCTAACTCGAGCGGCCTTTTGCGCTGCGAGCAATGCGGCGCGCCCATCAACACCGGCCGCCTGTGCGAAACCTGCACGGGCAAGGTGGAAGAGCGCATCGTTAAGCCCTTGCAGGAGCGCATGGCCAAAATGCGTAAACAGGAGCAAAAACAGGACGGCGGTGCGGGCAGCAGGATGTATACCTACCAGGAGGAGCGTTTTCGGGGCAGGGATCGTTAAAGCCGAGCGCTTCG
>DHOI01000130.1:4374-9449 GCA_002409725.1 Christensenella sp. UBA5394 | reverse complement strand
CGCTTCGAGAACAGAGCGGTCATACAAAAAAGGAGTGACTACCATGAAAATCGGTTCCGTAAACCCCATCATCGGACAATATAATCAAATCAGAACGGGGGCCACGCCCAAGCTGCCCGAGGCCCAGGGCACTACGGATAGCGTAGAGCTTTCCCCAGAGGCACTGCTTTTTTCCGAGGCCTTTGGCGCGGCGCGCAAGAGCATGCAGGAGGCAACGCCCGGCCAGGAGGTCAAAATCAGCCAGATCATGGAGCAAATGCGCGCGGGCAGCTACCAGGTCGAGGTCAAGGATATCTGCGATAAGCTGCTTTCATGAGGGGGGTTCTTTCATTGTATCAGGCGGTGGGCGAGCAGCTGGCGGCCCTGCTGGCTGTTTATGGCCAGCTTTTGCAGCTGGCCCGGGAAAAGGAACCTGTCCTGCAGGCCAATAAAGACCTCGAGGCCCTGCGCGGCTTCACCGAGCGGGAGGAGGCCCTGATGGCCCGGGCAGCCCAGGCGGAACGCCTGCGGATGGAAGCCGTGGCGAAGATCGCCGAGGGCAAGGGGGTAGCCCCCGAAGTCCTCACCGTGTCCGCCCTGGCGGAGCACGTCACGCCGCCCGAGCGGGAAGCCCTGCTTGCGGTTGCCGGGGAACTGGCAGAGGTGATGCGGCAGCTGCGGGCGCAGAACGATATGAACAGGCAATTGCTGCAGATGAACCTGAGCTTTGCCGCCTTTGTGTTGGATAGCACGGCCCGGGAAACAAGCCTGGGCGATACCTACGGCGCCTCCGGTGCGCCAGCGGAAAAAGCCGATAGCGGCTACCGCTTTTTGGATAGCGAGATATAAAGCCGATATAAGACCGGTTACCCTTTTTTGACCAGAAAACACGAGGTACGTACATGAGATCGACCTTTTATGGGCTGGAGATTGCCCGCTCCGGGCTCTATACTTCCCAGAACGAGCTAAACGTAACGGGGCATAACATTGCCAATGTGGATACCCTGGGCTATACCCGCCAGCGCCTGAATACGGCCTCCCTCGCCCCTGTTTCCATGAATGTGCAATATGCCCTGGATACCAAATCCAGTACCGGCCGCGGCGTAGAAGCCCTGACGGTGGATCAGGTGCGCAACCTTTTCACGGATGCCAAATATCGCGAGGAAGCCAACGCCACCGGCTATTGGAACACCAGGATGAACGAATTCTACATGGTGGAGCAGCTTTATAATTCCGTGCTGGAGACCACCTCCACCTCCTCCAGCATCGATACCGCACTTACAGGCTTCAAGACCGCCCTGGATTCCCTGGTCGAAGAGCCTTCCAGCCTGGAATCGCGCACCAACTTGATGATCAAGGCTATGCAGCTCACAGAGACCTTCCAGTATGTTTACGGCAAGCTGGAGGATCAGCACGAGAACCTCAACAACTCCATCGCCGTTACCGTGGGGCAGATCAACGATATCGCCCAATCTATCGCCAACCTCAACCGGCAGATCCACGGCTACGAGCTCTCCGGCGCCAAGGCGAATGACCTGCGCGACTCCCGCAACCTTTTGCTCGATAAGCTCAGCGGCCTGGTGGATATCGAATATTATGAAAACAGCCAAGGCTACCTCACCGTGACCATCGGCGGTCGGGCGCTGGTGAACGGCGTAGAGCGCAACGAGCTCGCCGTGAATCCGCAGGGAGCGGATAACCAGATGGACGTGATGGCCAACGCGGATATCATACGCAAGCAGTATTCCGTAGTCTGGGCGGACGGAATGGGCCAGCCCAGCAAGAATCCTGACGACGCCGCACTAATCCAGAGCGGCGCGCTAAAGGCTTATTTAGACCTTCGGGATGGAACCACGGAGGAAACCTACGGTGTTCCCTATGTGGCCAGCCAGCTCAACGAATTGGCCCGCAAGATCGCCAAGGAGATCAACGAGGTACACGCGCAGGGCTACACCCTGCCCTTCACAGAGGCGGATGCTCTGGGTGCAACGGCAGGGTTGCCCTCTTCCACCTTGGCCGATGGCACGGTGTATTATCCCTCTACCACGGGCATCAACTTCTTCCAGGTGGACAAGGGCGATTATAGCAAGATCACCGCCGGAAATTTCGCCGTATCTACGGATATCCAGAAAAACGTTTACCTCATCGCCGCATCCAGTGAGCGGCTGACGGTGGAGGGACAGCTCAACGACGACGGCACCCTCAATATGCAGCGCGGCAACGCCAACAACCTCAAAAACATCGCAGCACTCTTCTCCCAAAAGGACGCCACGGGCAACCCGGATAACTATTCCTCCCAGCTCAAGCTGCTGGTAACTAACGTGGGCACCCAGCAGGAAAAGATCGAAACCATGGAAGGCGCCCAGCAGACCCGCATTGCCTCCATCGTGGCGCAGCGGGCATCGGAATCCTCCGTATCCATCGACGAGGAAATCACCAATATGATCCGCTTTACCCATGCCTACAACGCCAACGCCCGCATCATGACGGCCATGGACGAGGAGCTCGACACCCTCATCAACAAAATGGGTACAGTCGGCAGATAAGATAACGAACCAAGGAGGAAACAGCATGCGCATCACCAACGGCATGATCGTGACCAGCTTCCTGTCCAACTTGCAAACCAATCAGGCCAAGATGGATAAATATACGGCCCAACTTTCCAGCGGCCGCAAGATCGTCCGCCTTTCGGACGATCCGGTGGGTGTATACAAATCCCTCACGGCCCGGCAGCGCCTGGCCAATTACGAGCAATATCAACGAAACCTGATCACCGCGCGCAACTGGTCGGAGCAATGCGAGAGCACCCTGCAGGAGCTGAGCAGCAAGCTGACCTCTATCAAGAGCGAAGTCGTCAACGCCGCCTCCACCGGCATCAAAAACGATGGAGACAGGCAGAACATCGCCGTGCTGATGAGCGAGCTAAGGGATACGGTGAAGGATGCCCTCAATACCGTGGTGGGCGATCAGTATATCTTTGCCGGCTACAATACCTCCAATCAGCCTCTCACCTTTGCCAAGGATGCGGACGGCAACGATACCGATACCATCCTCTATAACGGGTTGGATCTTTCCAATGTTACGGATGTGGTGAATAAAACCGCCATCGAGAAGGAGCAGAGCCAGACCATCTCACTGGAGGTAGGCTATAGCCTGCAGATGGATATCTCCATGACGGCCATCGACGTGGTGGGCGTGGGCGATAACAACTTCTTCAAAACCATGAACGACATCATCGGCCTGATGAACTCGGATTCCTCCACCGACGATGTAGCAGGCGAGCTGAGCGGTTACCTGGGCAAGCTGGATGGCGCTCATGAGCGGATCACCTCCTGCCTAGTGAAGGCCGGGGCCATGACCACCCAGATCGACATTCTGGACGAGCGCTATTCCGAGGATGTGATCAACTATAATGAGATCCGCTCTCAAATCGAGGATATTGATTCCGCGGAGACCATCATGGATTGGAAAATGGCGGAGGCCGTATATAAGCAGAGCCTTTCTGCGGGCGCGCGGGTCATCATGCCCACGCTGCTGGACTTTTTGCAATAAACGACTAAACGCAGGATTTGTTTGCAAGGGGGGTGTTCCGTTTGCAGGTTTCGGGTTCCAGGCCATATTTCGATATCAAAACGACCAATGCCAAGGTGGAGATCCACAATGAGCCCCTACGCCTCAAGGTCGAGCGGGAGCCCGCCAGAATGCGCGTGCGGCGGACGCGCCCTAAAATGAAGGTGAATTGGGATAGGGTGCGCAACGAATCCGGCCTTAGAACCCCTTCGGCGCAGCGCCGCCACATGCAGCAGGTATACCGTCAGAAGGCATTGGAGAACATCGCCAACATATCCAGCGAGAACGAGCAGATGGGCAACCTGCAAAACGCCATAGCCGGCGGGCCGGAGCTGGTGGCCACGGTGGCTCTGGATTCGGTTTTGCATCAGGATATACCGGTGGTAGATGTGGTCAATATGCCCCGCTCCATGCCCGACGTGGAATGGGAAGAGGGCGAGCTGGAGATCGAATGGGATCCGCCCGTAATGGAAATGCATTGGGAAGGGAGCTTGCGCCCGGAGATCACCGTTACCCCCCACACGGTGGAGATACGCCTAATCAACGGCGAAACCATTCGCGTGGGCGAAAACGAGGCTCGCATGCTGGAGCAACGGGGCTACGGCAAGCGGCTGGATGAGAAAATTTAGGGAGAGGAAAAGCCACCCATGATTATCGAAACCCATCGGTTCGGGCGCGTCACCATCAACCCGGATCATATCATCAGTTTCGGCGAGGGGCTGCTCGGCTTCGAACAGCTCAAACGGTATGCGATCATCCTATGCGAGGCCACGGAGCCCATCCAATGGCTCCAGGCCGTGGATGACCCCACCGTATCGTTGCCCATCATCAACCCCTTCCTCATCAAGCCCGATTACGAGCTGGATGTGGATGATGCGGAGCTTCATAGCATCGGTACGCCCAGCGTGGAGGAGATCCTCATCGTAAACGCCATGGTGCTGCCCGAGAAGATCCGCGAAGCCACCGTAAACCTTTCGGCCCCGGTGCTTATCAACCTGCGCAGCAAGCAGGGCCGGCAGATCGTTATGGAATATTCCCAGGCCAACGCCATCCGCTACCCGGCCTTTGAAGCCCTGGCCGCCTATTACCGGGAGCAGGAAGCGCGCAAGCCGGAGAAGAAGGAGCAGGCAGATGTTAGTATTAACCAGAAAACTTGAGGAAAGCCTGCTGTTGGGAGGCGAGATACGCATCACCGTGTTGGGCGTAAATGGCGATAAAGTCCGCCTGGGCATCGACGCGCCCCGCACCGTGAAGGTATTGCGCGGGGAAACGGTGGATCAGACCCGGGACGCCAACCGTCTCTCCGCCTCCTCCGGCATGAACCTGGCGGCCATCTTCAAGGATGCCGCCCAGGCCATGGAGGCGCCCAGAGTGGAGACCCCCAAAGAGGAAAAGCAGGACTGAAACGACCTCAACGGCATCAATTTGCTCGACGGTGCCATTGACGTGAAAAAGGGTGGAATCGTCATCCATGTACCGAGGGCTGGATTTGAGCGGCCCTTCCTCCAGCTCCCTGCTGACCCAGG
>DHOI01000130.1:0-4148 GCA_002409725.1 Christensenella sp. UBA5394 | reverse complement strand
CCAGCGCGCGGGCAGGCGCTTACCAGAACCGACTGGAATACAAACAAGAAAAGCTTGCAATGATGGTGGCCAACCTCACCGAGGCGGAAAGCCGCATCCGCGATGTAATATTGCCCAGGAAATGACGAATCTCGTCAACCACCGGATTAAGATGCAGGTTGCCACCGCCATGCTGGCCAGGAGTTGGCCGCGAAACGTCAAAATGTGGCCATGCTATTGGGCATCATGCCGGCATAAACCTTCGAATCCCAAATGGCTGCGACCATTTTTTTACATGCACGAGGGGCGCTTATGCGCCCCGTTTTTATGATTGAGGATATATATATTATTTATGCCATTACCAAAGCGCCTACAACGCCCGCAAGCACTGTTAATAAAATCGGATTAACTTTAAAACGTAAATTAAAAACCGCAGTCAGTATGAAAATAATGATACAGGCCAAAGATAAAGTCCCAAGTGGATTGATTCGCAAATCCCCTATATTTTTACCCGGCAGTATAAGGACGTTGGCGGCGATCGTGATCGCTGCGGCCGCAATCAACCCCACGGCAGCGGGCTTAATGCCGGATAGCGTATCCGTTAGCCAAACATTGTCTTTAAAGTGTGCAAAAAAACGCATAACGACAACGGTGAGAATAAAAGATGGCAAAGATACGCCGGCCGTCGCCGCAATTGCCCCCGGCAGGCCTTGGTGCAGATATCCTACATAGGTGGCTGCATTGATGGCGATTGCGCCGGGAACCACCATATCCAATGCATTCAGGTCGGCAAACTGGGCAGGGCTGACCGAAAAGCTCTGCGCTTCCGACATGATCATGGAAAGCATGGCATACCCACCTCCAAAGCTCAAAAAGCCGAGCTTGACAAAAGTATAAAACAGTCTAAAACACTCAGTTAGCATCGCTGCGCCTCCTGTCCCGATACCGCTTGATACGCTGATAGATACATCCTGTAACGCCGGAAAGAACAACAATGAGCGGCGCGCCTATGTTCCCGGCAACGACGAGAAGAAAAGCCGCAACCATCAGGATGATAGCGAAACCGCTTTTCAAATTATACTTACCCAAGGAAAAGGCGGCCGAAAGCACCAAGGCGGCGGATGCTGCCCGAATTCCGCGCATAGCTCCCAGAATCGGGCCTTGCTGCGGAACCATATTTGCCAGAACGGTAGCCACCACCATCAGGGAAAATGCCGGGAGTATTGCTCCAAAACCCGCTGCAAGCATTCCAAGAAACCCCGCTGCGTGGCGCCCTACAAGCGTCGCGCAATTGAGAGCAATTACCCCGGGCATGGTTTGCGAGAGCGTGGCATATTCCATAAATTCGTCCTTGGTTAGAAGCTGATATTTTTCTACCGCATCCCGTTCGATTGCCGGAACAATAGCAAGACCACCTGCAAATGTAAACGTGCTGGCTTTCAAAAAAGTGATAAACAGTGCGAAATGTTTTTGAAACTTCTTTATATTTATGCCTTCAAATAAACTCCTAAGCGACAATAATCTCCGACCTTCCTCCCTAGCCACAATGCTGCCTGTATTAAAGCCATTATAGCGCTTGAAGTATCATAAGTAAAATATTATAATCCTATATAATTAATATGGATTTATTTATAAATCGAAAGAGGATGAGGGCTTGACCTTACGGCATATGAAAATTTTTGTGGCTGTGTGTGCTGAAAGCAGCATGACAAAAGCCGCGGGGAAATTGCATATCGCGCAGCCTGCTGTTAGCATCGCTATCAAGGAATTGGAGGAATACTATGGTATAAAGCTGTTTGATCGTATATCCAGGCGGCTGTACCTTACCGACATGGGCAGAAACTTTCTTGAATACGCAACCCATATCGTGGCTCTTTTTGACGATATGGAGAAAAGCATACGCCAGTGGGAGCATTCCGGTAAATTGCGGATCGGCGCCTCCATCACGGTTGGCACCCATCTGATGCCGCAGTATGTAAATGCATTTTATAAGACCCATCCTCAGTCGAGGATCGATGTTTTTATCGGTAGTTCCGATATGATTGAAAAAAAGATTTTACAAAATGACCTTGATTTTGCCGTGATAGAGGGGACGGTCCATTCGGATCGCATTTTTTGCGATACCTACATGAAGGACAGGCTGGCTGTCATATGCAGCCCTAACGATCCTCTTTGCGAAAAGGAGCCGGTAAAGATAGAGCAGCTGCTTTCACGTCCATTGCTGGTGCGTGAAACTGGAAGCGGAACCCGGGAACTATTTGATCATGTTCTGGCTTCCCTCGAATATACCTATACGCCCGCATGGGAGAGCACAAGCACAGAGGCGCTTATCAATGCGGCCGGCCAGGGGCTAGGAGTTGCGGTCATCCCTTACATTCTCGCGCAACCCAAACTAAAAGCAGGCAATATCGTCGAATTGCAGGTTGAGAATCTGCGCTTAGAGCGAGGCTTTCATATCATCTATCATAAAAATAAACGCCTTACCAATCCGGCAAAGGAGTTTATCGAAATGTGCCAGAATTGTATGGTGCGAATATAGCGGTAAAATCGAAATTCTGTTAATCCTGCGGCGGCCGGCAAGAAACAGCCCGATTGCTTTGCAAATCCCATATAGATGCTGCCCTTCTAAACAAAAGGGCGGGCCATACGGCCCGCCCTTGTAAAGCGGTTGGGGTGTTTATTTCATATTGGCCAGTACGCCGGTGGCCGCGTTGAACTCGTCGATGAGCTTATCCATTTCGGCTGCTTGGGCATGGATGCCGGTCCAATAGCTGTCGTCGTACCACTGCGCGTTGAGCTCGTCCACCGTGCGGCCCTGCTGCTCAACCCAGGTGTAGTATTTGAGGTTGTGCACCCGCTTGCGATCCTCGTAGGAAAGCTCCAGCATGGAGTCTGTGCGCACGCCGCGCATATGCTCCCAGTAGTCCCGGGCCGCGATCATCTCGCGGTATGCGCCCTGCTGCTCGTCCAGCTCCTCGATGCGGCTGCCGTACATAACAGCGCTGTCCGTAGCCACGGTGGCCAGGACGTCCTTACCGGTGAGCTCGAAGTACTTGGCCATCTTAATGCAGCCCAGCACGTTGGCGATACCCGAGATGCCAAGGAAAGAGAGCTGGTCGATGGTCTCCTGGGATACGCCGATCTCCTCGCGCAGGTACTTGTGGCCGATCTCGGTGTTGAAGAGGCGCAGAAGGTTCTGGCTGTCCTCATCGTCGATAGCGACCACCATGTCGGTATTCTTCACATTGTGCACCCAGGGCACGTGCTTATCGCCGATGCCTTCGATGCGGTGGCCGCCGAAGCCGTTGTTCAGAAGGGTGGGGCACTGCAGCGCCTCGCCCACGGCCAGTTTGAAGCCCGGATACTGCTCCTTGAGGTAGTCGCCCGCGCTCATGGTGCCCGCGGAACCGCTGGTGAAGCAAGCGCCCGCAAAGCGGAGATTCCCGCTCTTGGCCTTCAGGGTCTCGAAGGCTTCCGCGATGGCGGTGCCGGTTACCTGGTAGTGCCAGAGCACGTTGCCCATTTCCTCGAACTGGTTGAAGATGACCACATCCTCGCGGGTGGTGCGCAGCTCCCAGGTCTTGTCGAAGATTTCCTTCACGTTGCTCTCGCAGCCGGGGGTGGCGATGATTTCGCCCGCAATTTGCTTGAGCCAGTCAAAGCGCTCCTTGCTCATTTCGGCGGGCAGAATGGCCACGCTTTCACAAGAGAGCAGCTTGGAGTTGAAAGCGCCGCCGCGGCAATAGTTGCCGGTGGAGGGCCAAACGGCCTTGTGATAGGTGGCGTCGAACTGGCCGGTCACGAGGCGCGGGGCCAGGCAGCCGTAGCTTGCGCCCACCTTATGGCAACCGGTGGGGAACCACTTGCCGCAAAGAACGACGATCCTGGCGTCCACACCCGTGAGGGCGCTGGGGATTTCGATGAAGTTGACCCCGCCATACTGGCCGCCCTGCATGGTGGGCTCGTTATGCCAGGTGATGCGGAACAGGTTAAGGGGATTCACATCCCAAAGGCCCACGTTCTTGAGGCCCTGCTTGATCTTTTCCGGCACCTTATTCGGATCCCGCATCTGGGCAAAGGTGGGCAGTACGATGTGGTTCTCCCGCGCCTTTTGAATGTTGTGCGCCAGGTTCTCTTTGTTCATTTTCAGATCGATCATGTTGATACAC
>DHOI01000135.1:2179-5547 GCA_002409725.1 Christensenella sp. UBA5394 | reverse complement strand
ACATAGGCGCGCAGGCCGCTGGCCAGGGCTCCCAGCCCGCCCGCCGGGCTTTGCGGCGGCAGGGGAAAGAGCTGGCTTTCCTCCGGCATATCCGGAAAAAGGGCGCGGATGCGGTCGATCATGGCCGCGGGCAAGGCGGCCTCCGCCCCTATGCGCATGGTATAGGATAGGTAAAGCAAATGGCGGGGCTTCGCGAGAGCCGCGTAGATATCCATGCGGGCGGCCTCGGCGCGCTCGGCGCTGTTCTCCCAGCGAGGCAGGCCCAGGGCTTCCAGCCTGCTAAGCTCCTCGTCGTCGATCAGGCCGTCGTCCGCCTCGTCGGGCGGGAAGCTGCCCTCGTTGGCTCCCAGCACGAACAGCGCCTTCAGGTCTCGGGCGCGCGTGCGGTCGAGGCTGCCCAGCAGCACCTGATCCGCCGTGGCCGGGATGGCGCCGATCTCGTAGGCTTCCATGCCCTCGCGCAGCACGGCCAGGTAGCGGCGGGTAGCGATTTTGGCGTCCCCTAAGATAGCATGCAGCTGATCGAGCACGGTGAGGATATCGCTGTAGACCTGGGCGTTTTCCTCCATCAGCTCCAGCTCGCCCTTAGCCCGCAGGGCTTTCGTAAGGTCTTGCAGCTGGCCGTAGAGGCCCAACGCTTCCATATAATCAAAAAGGGCCTCGGTCTTTTGGGCCGCAGTAGAAGCAGCCGCTAGAGCCTGGCGCAGGGAAAGCAGCGGAGCCATCACGGCCTTGCGCACGGCTTCGGCCCCGGCCGGTACTTCCTTGCCGCCAAAGGGCCGCGTGAGGGCCGTGCCGCGAAGGCCCGTGGCCAGGAGATGGTTCTCAAAAAGCTCGGCGTCCGCCCGCTCCACGCCGCAAAGATTGGTTTTAACGAGATCGAGCACGTCGTTTTGCGCAAAGCCCCGGCTTACGCAGCTGAGCGCCGCAATCAAGAGCCTGGGCGCGGCATAATCCGCCAGGCTGTGCAACGCATCGGCAAAAAAGGGAATGCCCCGCACCCGTAGGGCCCGGGCCAGCGGGTCGAGATAGGCCGGGCCGGCGGCGATCACGGCCATATCGCGGTAGCGCAGGCCGCTTTGCGCGGCACGGAGCACCGCCTCGGCTGCGGCCTCGCATTCGCCCGGCACATCCAGAGCGGCAAAGATGCGGATAGAGCCCGCGTCGCCTTCGCCCTCAAAGGGGCGGAAGGGCCAGGCGAAAGCTTCCTTTTCTAAATGAAGCAGGCGGGCTGCGGATTGGCGGGGTTGGAAGCCCGGTTGGGGCAGGTTGTGAATGGCCACGGGGCAATCACGCTCCGCGGCCATGGCGCGAAGGCGCGTGAGCGTGCGCCGCTCCCCACGAAAGAGGGGAGCATCCCGCCCCGGCTGCGGGTCTAAGCGCAGGGAGATATGCAGCGAGGCGGCGATCTCCATCAAAATGCCCACGGCCCGCCAGGTTTGTTCGCCTTTGAGCTCGACGCCGTCCAGAACGATGTGGCGATTAGCAAAGGAAGAATGAGGCAGGGCCGCGCAAAAGGCCGCGAAGGCATCCTCCTCATCGAGATAGCGGCCCGCGAGATAGCTTTCCGTTTCTGCATAAAGCAGGGAAAGATCGCGCAGCTTTTCGCCTAACAGATCCTCCTGCGCCAGAGCCTGCGCGGCCTGCGAGAGGCGCTCCGGGCCGATCTCATAGCGCTTAAAGCGGGTAAAGAGTTGGGCGCAGGCGGCCGTGAAGCCCGGCGTTTGCCGCACCCGGCCAAAGGAGGTTAGCTGCGAACCCATTTCCTCCGTCATTTTGCGCACGGCCATGCGCTTGCCCTGGGGGGAAAGAAACACGGCCCCGCCGCCCCGCTCCGCTAGAGCCCGCCGGGCCAGGGTAGTAAAGGAATAAACGGGCACGCCGGCCAGGCCGCCTTCGGCCAGCTGGCGCTCCATCTCGTAGGTGAATTGCTCCGGCACGATATAGGCCACGGCTGCGCCATCCGCCAGCAGCGCCCGAACGCGCTCGCGCAAAAAGCGGCTTTTACCCGCGCCCGCCCGGCCCAATATGAGATCGACGGCGGCTGCCATGGCTAAAAGCGGGTCCTGTGCAGGACCGAATAGACCATGCGGCTATCGCGCCGTACGCTTTCAAAGAGGGCGATGCCCTGCACCTGCATGGAGGCGTTGGGCGAAAGCGTGGCCAGGCTTTCCAGCGCCTCGTCGGGCAGCACAACGCTGCGGCCCAATGTAATGTGGGGGGTGAAGCGTTTCTGCTCGCGGGGGAAGCCGCGCTCGGCCAGGGCGCTTTGCAGGGATTCATAGAGGGCGTTGAGTTCGTCCAGCTCGCCCAGTAGGGAAAGGAAGGCAGTATGCCCTTCCTTGCGCGCAAAGGTGGAAAAACGGCTCAAATGTAGCTCAAAGGGGCGTATGCCACGGCTGGCCTCCTCCATAGCCAGCGCGGCTCCGGCCAGGTCGTTGCTCTCACCGATGAAATGCAGGGTGATATGGAAATTCGCGGTGGGCACGAAGCGACCGCCCGCGCTTTTCGCGCGAACCGCCCCCTGCAAAGCGGCGACCTCTTTGCAAAAGGACTTGGGCAGCTCGATGGCGATGAACAGACGCATGGTATTCCCCCCCTTTTTTATTAAACAGTGGATATCGATGGGTTGATCCATTAAAAGTATAGCATCATTGGCAAAAATAAAAAAGCGGCCCGCAAAAGCGGATCGCTTTAAGCCCGAAGCATCAAACCATCAAAGAAGCCCTTGGGGGGTTGGGGGCTACAGCTGCTTTTTTGACAGCATTAGGATGCAGCTTTGGGGCTGGCGCTGGCCGTGGGCGCATAAGGGACGATGGTGCCGTCGGCCTTGATATAGAATTGATCCACCTTTTCGGTGCCCGCGGGCTCCGACAGCACCACGTGGTAAACCTGGTCGTTCATATAGGTGACGTAGGTGATGGTTTTGATCTTCACATTCTTATAGGCCTTTTGGATGGCGTCCTTCACTTTTTGGGGCAGTTCGGATTCCTTCACAGTTTTGCCTTCCTCAAAGCCCGTAATGGTTTCCTTGGCGCCTGCACCCCCGCTGGTCACAGCCGGGCTGGCGCTCACAGCCGGGGAGACGACCGCCGCAGGGGAGGGACTGGCCAATGGCGTTGCGGGCGTGATGAGAGAGGGAGAGGGAGAGGGGGTCGGTTTGGTGGGCGTGCAGCCCAAGGCCAGCGCCAGCATCAGCACCAACAAGCCTATAAGGACTGTTCTCTTCATTATTTGTTTATCCTCCTTGCATGTTTACCGGAATACCGGCGTGTTCTTGGGTTAGTATACCCGGGATGCGGCAGCCTATACCCAAGCTTGCAAGGCGCATTTTTTATAAAAAAAAGGGGATAATTGTCATAAAAAAA
>DHOI01000135.1:425-1903 GCA_002409725.1 Christensenella sp. UBA5394 | reverse complement strand
TAAACGATAAGATATCGTTAAGAATATTAGGAGATCCGTTAAGAATATATAAATATGTGCGGATTCTTCTTGAAACGTTCACACAAAGTCCATAAAATAGCCTACAAGAGAGGCAACCTTCACTTCGCAAACGAGAGCCACCAACGAATACGGATAAAAGGAATTACCAGAGCGGAATCATCGGGTTTAGCAGGCGCGTTGGTTGCCGAAGCATTATTTTTGGAAAGCCGGCCGCGTTCCGAAATTACTAATTTATTTACGGGAGGTATCATCGTGAGTTTTGCAGAACAATTAGCCTCGATTAACAGTACCATTAACGGTATTGTGTGGGGCCCGCTGATGCTGATTCTCATCGTTGGCACAGGCATCTACCTCAGCTTCCGGGTAGGCTTCATCCAGTTCCGCCGCTTTGGCTACGCGATGAAGAATACGCTGGGCAAGTGCTTCCAGAAGCACGAAGTGGCAGACCCCGGCGCGGTCTCCCCTTTGCAGGCCGTTACCACGGCCTTGGCGGCTACGGTCGGCACGGGCAACATCGTGGGCGTAACGGGCGCGATTGCGGCCGGCGGCCCCGGCGCCGTATTCTGGATGGAAGTGGCCGCGCTCTTCGGCATGGTCACCAAGTATTCCGAGGTTGCCATGTCCATCCATTTCCGCGAGCGCAATTCTAAGGGCGACTGGGTCGGCGGTCCGATGTACTACATCGCCAAGGGGTTGGGCAATAACTGGAGGTGGCTGGGTGCGATCTTCGCAGTGCTGGGCGCCATTTGCGCCTTCGGCATCGGCAACATGACCCAGATGCACTCCATCGCCACCTCCATTTCCGGCGCGGCCAGCGTCATCTCCAGCGGCGCTAACATCATGGTCATCCGCTGGGTCGCCGGCATCTCCATGTGCGTGATTACGGCGCTTGTGCTGCTGGGCGGCATCAAGCGCATTGGCGAAGTGACAGAGCGCCTGGTACCTATCATGGCCGTGATCTACATCGTATCCTCCCTCATCGTGATCTTTTCCCACATCGGCAACATCGGCCCGGTGCTCAAGGCCATCTTCGTGGGCGCCTTTAACCCCTCCGCCGTGGTAGGCGGTGCGGTGGGCATCACCATCACCAAGGCCATGACCAAGGGCGTTGCCCGCGGCGTGTTTTCCAATGAGGCGGGCTTAGGCTCCGCGCCGATCGCCCATGCCGCGGCCGATACCAAGGGGCCGGTGCAGCAGGGCCTGTTCGGCATCTTTGAAGTGTTCGCGGATACTACTGTTATCTGCACCATGACCGCCCTCGTGATCCTCATGAGCGGCACGCCCATCGATTTCAGCAAGGGCGGCGCGGGCGTGGAGCTGACCAACGCGGCCTTTGCCTCCACCTTCGGCAGCGGCGCGAGCGTTGTGGTGGCCATCGGCATTACCCTTTTCGCCGGCTCCACTATCCTCGGTTGGGGCCTATACGGCACACGCTGCGCGGAATTCCTCTTTGGCTC
>DHOI01000135.1:0-200 GCA_002409725.1 Christensenella sp. UBA5394 | reverse complement strand
AAAGTTATCAAGCCCTATCAGACCATCTTCTGCCTGATGCTGCTTGTGGGCGCGACCATGGAGTTGCAGCTGGCCTGGGATATCGCCGATACCCTCAACGCCCTCATGGCCATCCCCAACCTGATCGCGCTGCTGGGCCTCTCTCCGTTGATCATCAAGCTCACCAAGGAATATTTCCGGAAGGTGGATGCCAATACGCT
>DHOI01000037.1:2380-3788 GCA_002409725.1 Christensenella sp. UBA5394 | reverse complement strand
AAGCCGCTATGCCGGCGCCGTTTTCCAAGCTCTGATACACAGGAACAGAGGAAACGCCCTTTCCTCTGTTTCTTCTATAACGGTATATCTAAACCGTAGGGGGACGCATGTGGGATAATTTCGGACAACAGCTTTACGACAACATCATCCGCAACGACCGTTGGGCGATGTATCTGGACGGCCTCAAAAATACCCTGCTGCTCACCGTGGGCGCGGCGGTGCTGGGCATCCTTTTAGGGAGCCTGGTGGCCATCTGCAAGGTTTACCTCAAAAACAAGAAGAAGCCCAGGAACATCCTGGGCAAGTGGGCGGATTGGCTTCTGGCGGCCGTCTGTGACCTATACCTCACGGTGATCCGGGGCACGCCCATGATGGTGCAGGTGCTTATCTTTTGCTGGATCATTTTCGCCAAAGCCTCTATCGCCATGAATTTCTTTGCGGCCATGATAGCCTTTGGCATCAACTCCGGCGCATATGTGGCGGAGATTGTGCGTGCAGGCATCAACGCCGTGAACATCGGCCAAACGGAGGCTGGCCGCAGCCTGGGCCTCACGGGCGGCATGACCATGCGCTTCATCGTTCTGCCCCAGGCCATTAAGAACATCCTGCCGGCCCTGGCGAACGAGGCCATCATGCTGGTAAAGGAAACGGCCATCGTAGGCTATGCGGCCCAGCAGGATATCACCTACGTGGCTACCATGATCCGCTCCCGTACCTACAGCCCGGTGCCGCTGCTCTTCATCGCTCTGGTATACCTGATCATCGTAATGATCATGACCTATGGCACCAAGAAGCTCGAAAGGAGGCTGGCAAGAAGTGATAGAAGTTAAAAATCTGCATAAATACTTCGGCCAAATCGAGGCCGTAAAGGGCGTGAACCTATCCATCGAAAAAGGTGAAAAGATCGTGATCATCGGCCCCAGCGGCTGCGGCAAGAGCACCTTTTTGCGCTGCCTCAACCTCTTGGAGGAGCCGACTGAGGGTGAGATCTGGTTTGAGGATGCGCTCCTGACGGATCCTAAATGCGATGCGAACAAGCTGCGCCAGAAGATGGGCATGGTCTTCCAGCAGTTCAACCTCTTCCCGCATATGACCATCCACGAAAACATCACCCTGGCCCCGGTCAAGCTCAAGCTGATGAGCAAGGAGCAGGCGGATAAAAAGGCTCGCACCCTGCTCGGGCGCATCGGCCTCGCGGATAAGGCGGAAGCCTATCCCGCCCAGCTTAGCGGCGGCCAACAGCAGCGCGTGGCCATCATCAGAGCCCTGGCCATGAATCCGGATGTGATGCTCTTCGACGAGCCCACCAGCGCCCTTGACCCGGAGATGGTGGGCGAGGTGCTCGACCTGATGAAAGACCTGGCGAAAGAGGGCATGACTATGGTGGTGGTCACCCACGAGATGGGCT
>DHOI01000037.1:387-2323 GCA_002409725.1 Christensenella sp. UBA5394 | reverse complement strand
CAGCAGCGCGTGGCCATCATCAGAGCCCTGGCCATGAATCCGGATGTGATGCTCTTCGACGAGCCCACCAGCGCCCTCGACCCGGAGATGGTGGGCGAGGTGCTCGACCTGATGAAAGACCTGGCCAAAGAGGGCATGACCATGGTGGTGGTCACCCACGAGATGGGCTTTGCCCGCGAGGTCGCCAGCCGCGTTCTCTTCATGGATGGCGGCCAGATGGTGGAGCAGGGCGCGCCCGGGGAAGTTTTCGACCACCCCAAGAGCGAGCGGCTCCGCAGTTTCCTGGCCAAGGTGCTCTAGCGGGCTCGGGGCCCGGCGTTTATGGCGGTTGTTAGGGAAGCAGGCCGTTTGTTTTTTAAGATGCCTGTACATTAACCCGGTAGGGGGCGGCTGATAGCCGCCCCCTATTTTTTGCTGCTCCCCAATTTTCCCGCGCCGCGCTCAGACGCAAGGGAGCAAAGGGCCTCGTAGGAGAGCTCGCGTACCTCGGTTTTGGGCACGGGTAAAAGCACCATCTGGGCGATGGCCTTTTCCGCGGGGTAGAGGATGCAGGTCCCTGCGGCTTCCTCAGCGGCTAGCGCTTCGCGTGCGCTGGGCTTGGCGATATAGAGGGGTAGGGGGTTGTGGTTGGTGATGGGGATGAACCACTCGCCCCGGTAGCCGCTGTCGATCACGCCGCAGCGCTGGCCGATGCCACGGGTGCCCGAGGAACCGCGCTCGAAGATTTGGAAATAGTAATCCGGCGCGCAGGCGCTGGCGATGCCGCTGGGGAGGGCCCGGGTCTCGTGCGGGGCCAGGCAAACAGCGTCCTCGTTCAGGCAGAGGTAGATATCATAGCCTGCGTCCTCCTCCCGCTTGGAGGGGAGGATGGCCTGTGGCCTTAGCTTGGAAAAATAAATGGTTTCCATAGGTCTCCTTTGTTAAGGTAAGGGCTTCGGCTCCCCTTGCCTTAGGCGAGGTTGCACCTGGCCCGGTGCTCGATCAGCTCGGCGGCGATGCTGATGGCGATCTCCGCCGGGGTCTCCGCCATGATGGGCAGGCCGATGGGGTTATGGATGCGGGCGATATCTTCTTCGCCAAAGCCCGCGGCCCGCAGCTTTTCGCAGGTGGCTGCAAACTTGGTACGGCTGCCGATGAGGCCTACATACTGGGCCTGGGAACGGAGCGCCTGCGCGAGCACCTCGTGATCGGCAGCGTGGCCCCGGGTCATGATCACAATATAATCCTGCCTTCGGGGCTGGATGTGTTCCCCGAAGGCGGCGAAATTCCCCAAAATGGTGCGTACGACACCGGGGAAAAGCGAGCCTTGTGCGAACTGGGGCCGGTCCTCAAAAACGACGGGGCGGAAATCCAGATGCGCCAGCACGGGCACCAGCTCCTGCGAGATGTGCCCGCCGCCAAAGATATAGACGAACCCCGATCTGTTCAGCGGCTCGATGAAGAGAAAGGGTTCTCCCTCCTGCTCAAAAAGCGCGGGCTGGCTGCCCTGGCGGCCTTGAAGCAGGCCGGACGGGAAGGCCTCGCCAAAGAGCGGGGCTTGATCGGCCGCATAGAGCCCAACCCGCCAACCCTCTGCGCTGCCCTGAAGGGCCAGCCAGGCGTCCCCATCCCCGGCCAGGGCCTTGGCGATGGCCGCGAACAGCGGGGCCATATCCGGCGCACAATGCTGGAAGAACAGCCGCACGCTGCCCCCGCAGATCATGCCGATGCTGGCCGCGTCGTTGGCGGAAAGGGAGAAGGCTTGTACCAGGGAGTGGCCCTCGGAGAGGACTTCGCGGCCCTTTACCTCGGCTAGGTGTTCCATGATGCCCCCGCCGATGGTGCCCAGGGACCTGCCATCCTGAAAGAGGGCCATTTTGGCCCCCGCGCCCCTGGGGGCGGAGCCGTGGCTTTCGATCACCGTGCAGAGCATGGCCGGGCGGCCTGCTTTGAGCTC
>DHOI01000037.1:0-140 GCA_002409725.1 Christensenella sp. UBA5394 | reverse complement strand
GCCGGGTCACCCTGAGCAAGGCTGCGTGGGTGCGCGGGGTACCATTTTATTGGGAAATACGATACAATGGTAGAACTGTATATAACGCGAGGACAAGAACCGGATGAAGCGATTGCTGGTTTATTTAAGGGATTATAAAA
>DHOI01000025.1:3757-4195 GCA_002409725.1 Christensenella sp. UBA5394 | reverse complement strand
GTGCAATCCGCATCGGCCAAGGGATGCAGGCCTTCAAAGACCGTGGCGATCTCCTCGTCGATCTTAGGATTGTACTTCATAGTGCAGGAACCCAGGGGGTAAAAGCCGTTATCCACGCCGAAGTTGCGGCGGGAAAGGCCTACGAAATGCCGCACCACATCCACCTCAGCCAGCTCGGGCAGGTGGGGGGCTTTTTCGGCCAGGAGGGAATCGTCCAGGAGGCCGTCCTTGGCGGGGATATCCAGGCTGGGCAGGTCGTAAGCCCTGCGGCCGGGCCGGGATTTTTCAAACATCAGCGGGTATGCTGCTCTGCTCATGCCAGCACCTCCTTCAGCGCGGCGATTACGCCGTCCAGCTCTTCTCTGGTGTTCATCTCGGTGGCGCACCAGAGCATGCCCTTATCGCCCGTCAGGAGGCGGCTAAGGGGCAGGCCACGGG
>DHOI01000025.1:0-3601 GCA_002409725.1 Christensenella sp. UBA5394 | reverse complement strand
CGGCTAAGGGGCAGGCCACCCATGTAGCCCCTTTGCTTGAGGCCGGCGTTCACGGCTTCGGCGTCCTTTTCAACGTCGATGACGAACTCGTTGAAGAAGGGTGTTTGCGGGTAGCGCAGTTTTACGCCGGGCAGCTTGGCCAGCGCATCCGCCAGGTAATGCGCCTTTTGGATGTTCTGCTCGGCCACCTCGGCCATGCCCTGCGGCCCCATGGTGCTCATGTAGATGCTGCTCATCAAGACGCATAAGCATTGGTTGGAGCAGATGTTGCTGGCCGCCCTTTCGCGCCGGATGTGCTGCTCTCTTGCGGAAAGGGTGAGGCAGTAAACCCGGTTGCCCTCGCTATCCGTGGTTTGCCCCACGATGCGGCCCGAAAGGTTGCGCATGTTGGCCGCCTTTGCGGAAACGAAGCCCAGGTAAGGCCCACCGAAATTCAGCGCCATACCCAGCGGCTGCGCGTCGCCCAGGGCGAAATCCGCGCCGTAGTCGCCGGGCCGCTTGAGCGCGCCCAGGCTCAGCGGGTTGACCACCGCGCCAAACAGCCCGCCAAAGCCGTGCACGGCCTCGGCGATATCCGCCATATTTTCAATATTACCCAGGAAATTTGGCGAAGCGGCCAGCATGCCCGCAGCCCCCGCGCCCAGCTCGGCGATCTTGGAAACGTCTGTGCGGCCCTTGGCGCACAGTGGCACCTCAACCAACTCGATATTCTGGAAGCGGGCGTAGGTCTTCATGGTGGCGATGTAATCCGGGTGCAGGCCGGCGCTGTAGAGTACCTTGGCCTTGCGCTTGTTCAGCTTCATAGCCACCATCACCTCGGAGCAGGCGTGCGCGCCGTCGTATACGGAGGCGTTGGCCGCATCGAGGCCGGTGAGGTCGCAGATCAGGGTCTGGTATTCGAAGATGGCCTGCAGCATGCCCTGGCTCATCTCTGTTTGGTAGGGGGTATAGGAGGTGTAGAACTCGCTGCGCATGGTCAGCTGGGGCACCACCGCGGGGATATAGTGGTTATAAGCCCCTGCGCCCCGGAAGATAGGCAGATCCATGCAAGTGTTCTTGGCGAGCTGCCGGAAAATACGGCGCACTTCCTGCTCGCTCTTGCCGGCGGGCATGTTGAGCGGCGCTTTGAGGGCCATTTCCTGCGGCACATCCACATAGAGGTCATCCATGCTGCGGAGGCCGATGGAGGATAGCATCTCGAGCCGCTCGTTCGCCGTATTGGGAACGTAGCTTTTCATGTATACATGTTCTCCCTTGCTTGGTTATTTGGCAATCTTAGCCGCGTAGGCGTCGGCGTCCATTACCTCGCCGTCGATGGTTCCTTCGAAGATGGCCAGGTAGTTGTTGAAAGCATCCTGGTTGAGGAGGTCGGGCTGGTCGTTCAGGGCCTCGTTCACAGCCACCACTTTGCCCGTAACCTGGGTGTAGATCTCTGCAGCTGCCTTTACGGATTCGACGACAGCAAAGTCATCGCCTGCGTTAAAGGAATCGCCTATGCCGGGCAGATCAACAAATACGATATCCCCCAGCTCATGCTGGGCGTAATCCGTAATGCCGATCTTTATCTGGCCGTTCTCCTCCAGGAGCCACTCGTCGTTGTTGGTATACTTGCGATCGTTAGGAATCATCTGTTGTGTCCTCCTTGATTTTTCAATAAAAATAGGTAATGAAAATAATTCGGTAAAGGTGAGTTTAGATTACGCCCGCTTGTAAAAGGGGAGGGGAACCTGAATCGCCTTGAGTTTTTTGCCGCGCACCTCAATTTCGAAATCCTGCGCCTCTGCGCAAGCCACATCCACCAGCGCCATGGCGTGGGAACCTTCCAACGTGGGCACGGGTACGCCCGAGGTGGTGAAGCCAACCAGTTTGCCGTTGCAGTATACGTCGTAATGCTCGCGCACGATGCCCCGGTCGACCAGCTTCAAGCCGATGCGGCGGCGCTTGGCCGGCGCTTCCAGGGCGGCCTTGCCGATGAAATCTTCCTTTTGCATCTTTACGGCAAAGCCGATGTTGGTCTCCATCGGGGTGATCTCGTCCGTCATCTCATGGCCGTAAAGGGGCATGGAGGCCTCAAAGCGCAGGCTGTCCCGCGCACCCAGGGCGCAGGGCAGCATGCCCAGCGGCGTGCCGGCGGCCATCAATGCCTTGTGCAGGGCGGGCGCATCTGCTGCGGCGCAATAAAGTTCCACGCCGTCCTCACCCGTATAGCCTGTGCGGGAGACCAGGCATTCAATACCCGCCACCTTCATGCTGGGGGTGAAGGTATAGTTTTTGGCCGGAATCTCGCCCTCAAAGCCCGCGGCCTCCAGCACCTGCATGAACAGGGGACCCTGCAGGGCCAGCTGTGCCCATTGCGGGCTCTGGTTTTCCAGCCGTACGTCGCCAAAGAGGTGTTCCTTAAACCAGGCATAGTCCTTATCGGCATTACCGGCGTTGACCACCACAAGATAGTGCTCGTCGTTATGCTTATAGACAAGCACATCGTCCACCACGCCGCCGCGTTCATTGCAGAGCATGGAATAACGGCAGCGGCCGGGGGTCATGGTGGTCAGGTCGTTGGTGCAGAGTTTTTGGAGGTAGGCAAAGGCATCCTTGCCGCGCACGTCCAGCTCGCCCATGTGCGATACGTCGAACAGGCCGCAGCGCTCGCGCACCGCCTTGTGCTCCTCGATAATGGAGGAATATTGCACAGGCAGCGCCCATCCCCCAAAGTCCACCATTTTGCCGCCCAGATCCAAATGAGTCTGGAACAACGGCGTCTTCTTCAGATCATCCATAGTTAAACCTCCGCATTGTATTTATTGGAAACAGCGAACATTGCATTTTATAAACTGCGCTTATTATACCATAGAAGCATGGGAAAGTAAGGGCAAGATTCGAAACAGATTGTAAAATCCGCAAGCCTATATCCGTCCAAAACAAAAAGGCCCGGCATGTAAAACATACCGGGCCTTTTGCTAAAAGGTTAGCTTATGGCCTTAAGAACCACGAACAGGCGGCCCGTGGAATTTGCGCCATAGTGATCGCCGCAGGTAATGAGCACCATCATATGGTCGCTACCTGAGCCGCTTGAATCCACCACCGCGCCCTTGTAGCCGCTGGTCTGCGCATAGGCATACTGGGAGGAGATCCAGCTGCCGGGGCTGGAAACGCCGCCCACGGTGTTCGACAGCACGCCATAGGAACCCTCGGAGGGGGACTCATAGAAGCAGAGCAGCTGCCACTTGCTGTAGCCCTGGTAGTCGATATTGAACACGGAGGTCTTCGAGCCGGAGCAGCTCTTGCCGCAGCTCTCGCACGTGCTCTTGCCCAGGAAAGCGTTTTGCACATGGTGCAGAGTGTGGAACATGCCCCTTGAAGAGCCCGCGCTCTTGCGCATGTTATGGCCCATCAGCACCGTAACCTGGCTGCTGTAATCCGTCATGGAGAAGATGTTGTAATAGCTCTTATTATATTTATAATCGTTGCCGGAGACAGCATTGCAATAGATGCTGTGGTTGATCTTGGTGCCCGAAACCTTGATCTTGCCCCACTTATCGCCGCTGGGCGCATTGGTGGCGGCCATGGGGGTGGCTTCCGGCGTGGGAGCACAGAAGCTAAC
>DHOI01000046.1:624-3073 GCA_002409725.1 Christensenella sp. UBA5394 | reverse complement strand
CCATTGGGAATTTTTGAAAAGTCATCCTTGCCAAGCGCCTTTTGCGCCATGGTGAAGGAGCAATGATCCGTGCCGAGGGTATCGATCTCGCCCTCGGCCAGGCCCTGCCAGAGGGCTTCGTTATCCCAGGATTTGCGCAGGGGCGGGCTCATTACGTATTTTGCCCCGTCCTCATCCTGATAGCGCTGGTCCGTAAGCAGCAGGTATTGCGGGCAGGTCTCTAAAAAGACCTTCTGGCCCCTGGCCCGGGCGCGGCGGGCTTCTTCCAAACCCTGGGCTGTGGAAAGGTGCACCACATAGGCGGGCGCGTGGGCCAACTGAGCGATTCGAAGGAAGCGGTTCACAGCCTCGGCCTCTACAGCCGCGGGCCGGGAGAGGGGATGGCCGTAGGGCGCAGTCAGGCCGCTTCCTTTAACCTGGCGTATCATTTGCAGCAGAACATCCCAATTTTCGCAATGCGCGCCCACCAGCGCGCCCAGACGGGTGGCCTCCTGCAGGGCCTGGAAGATCTGCCCATCGTCCACCCTGAGCGCATCGTAGACCATGTATACTTTATAGGAAGTAACGCCCTGCTCCGCCATAGCCGTCATTTCCCTGCGTACGCCCTCGTCCCAGCGGGCGATAGCCATGTGGAAGCCATAGTTGAAGCTGGAGCCGCGGGCCTTTTCGTGCCATTCCTCGAGCGCCCTTTGCAGGGAGCCATCCCGCGCTTGGGTAGCGAAATCCAGTACGGCGGTGGTGCCGCCCAGCACGGCTGCCCGGGAGCCGGTGATGAAATCATCCGCCGTAACGGCGCTGCCCGTATCCAAATCGAAATGGGTGTGAGTATCGATGAAGCCGGGCAGCACATAGCAGCCCTTGGCGTCGATCACCCGCGCATCCGGCGCCGCAAGGTTCTGCCCCAACTCGGTGATACGGTCGCCTTCGACTAAAACATCCAGCCGGGCGCGGCCATCTGCATTGACAATGGTTCCGTTTTTGATGAGGGTACGCATGATCAAGCCTCCCGCAATATAATGAAAACATGAAGAGACGCTAACCGGCCATAAAAAACCGGGCAAAGAAAAAGAGCGGCCGCGTGGGGATATACCTCCACAGCGACGCTCATAGTGGACCGATAGGCGGCCCGTAGAAACATTCGCGCCATACCCGCGAACCTATATGAGCCTTCAGAATCTATTTATAGATTAGCACTTTTATCCCCGCTTTGCAAGAATATCCGGTATCCTCAAAAAAACATAACGATTCCGTTAAATTATTTGCGCACGGGGGGTTACGGAACGTGAAGGCATATGTTATACTACAGGATAATAAAGAAGGCTAAAAAAGTTTGCCCAACACTAACATATTTTTGCGAATTATTTAACAACCCAGAACGAATGAAACCGCCAAGCTGAGCGGGCTAACGGATAAGACGAGCGCAAGCGCGGTCGCGATAATGAAAAAGAAAGAGGGGGGCACAGGCCATGAAACAACACGAGCTGATCCACGCGGCCCTCACGGGGGAGGCCACACTGGCCATCAAAAACGCGAATGTGGTAAACGTGTTCACCGGCGAGATTATTCGGGCCGATGTAGCGCTCTATGAAGATACCATCATCGGCGTAGGCAGCTACAGCTGCAAAAACGAGATCGACGCATGCGGCGCGTACCTCTGTCCCGGCTTTATCGACGCGCATGTGCACATCGAATCCTCCATGGTGATTCCGGAAAGCTTTGCCCGGGTCATCATGCCGCACGGCACGACCACCATCATCGCAGACCCGCACGAGATCGCCAACGTATCCGGCGTGGCCGGCATCCGGGCCATGTATAAGCTCACGGACGATCTACCGCTGCGGGTTTTGTTTATGATGCCCAGTTGCGTGCCGGCTACGCCCTTTGAGCACAGCGGCGCGGAGCTGGTGGCCGAGGATATGGAGCAATTCCTGCGCAAGAGCCGCATATTGGGTCTGGGCGAGGTGATGGATTACGTATCCACCATCAGCGGCAAGCGGGAGATGATGGATAAGCTGCGCCTCTTCGACGGCAGGCCGGTGGATGGCCACGCGCCCCTGCTTAACGGCATGGAGCTCAACGCCTACCGGGTGGCCGGCCCTTCCACGGATCACGAGTGTTCCAACTATGAAGAAGTGCTGGAGAAGCTGCGCACGGGCATGCGCATCCTCATCCGGGTCGGCTCCGCCGCCAATGGCATCGATGAGCTTTTAACCAGGATCGTGCGAAACAAGCTGCCCACGGATAATATGATGTTCTGCACGGACGATAAGCATCTGGAGAACATCCGCGCAGAAGGGCATATCAACTGCATCGCCAAACTGGCCGTGGCCTGCGGCCTGGCGCCGGTGGAGGCCGTGCGCATGGCCAGCTACAACGCCGCCCGGGCCTACGGCCTCAAAAACGTTGGCGCCATCGCTCCGGGCTATAAAGGGGATGGCAAAGGAAGAGA
>DHOI01000046.1:0-362 GCA_002409725.1 Christensenella sp. UBA5394 | reverse complement strand
CCGATTTCGTGATGAACGCGCCCATCCTGCCCCCGGCCGTCTACAACAGCGTGCGCATCGGCCGCCTCAATGCGGACGATTTGCGCCTGCCGGCCAAGGAGACCATGCCCGTGATCGGCCTCATCGAGGGCCAGTTGGTCACCAAGCGGCTGGATCGCCAGGTGCGGCGCGATGCGCAGGGCTGCTTCCTGCCGGATGAAAACCTCGCCAAGCTTGCCGTGATCGAGCGGCACCACAGCACGGGCAACATCGGCCTGGGCATTGTGGAAGGGCTACACATTAAAAACGGGGCCCTGGCTTCCACCGTGGCGCACGATAGCCACAACCTGGTGGTGGCGGGCGATAACGACCGGGATATGCTG
>DHOI01000031.1:56833-70520 GCA_002409725.1 Christensenella sp. UBA5394 | reverse complement strand
GCATGTAGTGCAGGCCGCCCAAAAACAGTTGGAGGCGCAAGCATGAACATGCTCGCTCCTAAGGAGCTTACGGAAAGCTATGCAAAGCTTGGCAGGATAAAGGCCGAGAAACCCTTCGGCAGGCTCTTTGCCCTGGCTGTGATGGCGGGCCTATTTATCGCCTTTGGCGCGGCCGTGTGCAACACGGCTTCGCACAGCATTGCCGATGTTTCTACGAGCAAAATCATCGGCGGCCTGCTCTTCCCCTTTGGCTTGGGTATGGTGATGCTCATGGGCGCGGAGCTCTTTACAGGCAATGTCATGATCGGCATTTCCGTGCTCAACGGCGACACCACCCTCTGGAAGATGCTGCGCAACTGGGGCATTGTGTATTTGGGCAACTTTGTAGGCGCTGCGCTGCTGGCGTTTGCCTGCGCCCGTTTCGGGCAGCTGGGCTATTCCCAAGGGAATCTTGCGGCTTACACTATTAAGCTCGCCGCTTCCAAATGCAGCCTTCCCTTTGCCAATGCACTGGTGATGGGCATCCTGTGCAACGTCCTAGTATGCACCGGCGTGCTGTGTAGCCTTTCAGCCCGGGATACCGCTGGCCGTATCCTGGGGGCCTATATCCCGGTGGCCTTTTTTGTGATCTGCGGTTTTGAGCATAGCGTGGCCAATATGTATTACATCCCCGCCGGACTTTTTGCTCTTGGGGTCCCCGAATATGCAGAGCTTGCCGCGCAACAGGGGGTCAACGTTTCCGGCCTTACCTGGGGGAGCTTCCTTTTGCATAACCTCCTACCCGTTACGATCGGCAATATATTGGGCGGTCTGGCCGTGGGGGGTACCATGTGGGCCTGCCATTTGAAAAAAGCACGGGTAGCAGACGTATGCTTACCAGGCGAATAGAGCATCGCCCCGCAACCAAAAGTTAAAGACCATATACCGCTCTAAGAGGTGATGGCGACGGATAGCAACCAGGCCATTGCCTTTCTTCTCCATAGGGATTGGCGTCATAGCCACTTGGGCCTTGAGCGCATGCGTGAGCTCGTGGCACGCTTGAATAACCCACAGGAAAACTGTGGGTTATTTTTATGCGGCCGGAACCAACGGCAAGGCAGCATCTGGGCCCTATCCGCCTCCATCCTGGCCGCCGCGCACGAGAGACAGCGCATCATTGCGATTTCAACTCACGCCCCTGCACGAGGGGCGAGGTGGGCCTGTTGCTGCGAAATGGGCCGAACAAGATTGTCATGGAAAAACACGCCGGAAATGGCCAACGGCTGCCCGCCGCTGGCGCAACCATAACGTCCGGCATGATAAAGGCCATACTGGTGAAACTCTTTTATGCATTTATTCAGTTGACAATATTGACGGCTGGGTATATACTCCTTTTATCACATAAAATAGTTTATTTGTAAAATACGACGTATGACGTATGATGTGTGATCGATAATAAAAGCATCTGTCAAATAAAGGCGCTATAATCATTTTCTGCGCGCTTGTTTAATTCTTAAAGACATCCCCCGAATACCTTACTGATGATCGTTATGCTGCGCCTGAATAAGGAAGCTGATTAACGTATAAAAATCAAGGAGGGAAAAAGATGAAAAAAGCTCTGTCACTGATTCTATGCCTGATGATGGTGCTGTCTCTGGTGGCCTGTGCTGCGCCCGCCGCAGAGGCCGTGCCCGCTGCGGATGCCGCTGCGCCTGCTGCACCCGTTGCACAAGCCGCAGCTCCTGCCGAGGAGACGGGGGATAAGCCCTACGCAGGCCAGACCATCCGCGTTATCCTCGCCAGCCACGACTGGACCGACGCGGTAGAAAGTAAGCTTGAGGAGTTCACGACGAGGACCGGTATTGAAATCGAGTTTGAGGTATATCCGGAGGATCAGCTCAGCACGAAACTAAACGTTGAGCTTGCATCGGGTGGCGCCTACATTGACGTATTCATGTGCCGCCCCCTGCAGGAGGTGCAGCAGTTCATCCAGAACGGCTATTTGGCCGATGTTACCGCTGTGCGGGCGGACGCGGAGTTCCAAGCGGAAGACTTTATTCAGGCCGCGGCCGATAGCTATCTGCGCTCCGGCTCTACCGATGGTGTATACTATGGCGTTCCTCTGGTAACCGAGCGCCAGGTGCTCTATTATCGCAAGGATCTGCTGGCTGCAAAGGGCATAGCTGTTCCCACCAATCTGGATGAGCTGGCTGCCGCCGCCGCTGCCCTGCATGACCCCGCAAACGGCGTTGTCGGCTTTGTAGGCCGCGGCCTTGCGAACGCCGCCGTAACCCAGTTCTCCGCCTATCTGTATAGCTTCGGCGGCGACTTCTTCGATTTCAATACCAACACCGCCACCATCAACACCCCTGAGGCAGTTAAAGCCTTCACCTACTATGGCGATCTACTTCGCAAAAGCGGCCCGGATGGCGCGCTGAACATGCACTGGCAGCAGGCTGCCGCCGTATACTCCACCGGCGGTGCAGCGTTCTGCACCGATGCGGATTCCATCTGGCAGTCCTTCTGCGGGTCCGATACCGACGTATATGAGAACGCCGGCTTTGCCGTAAGCCCAAATAACTCTACATGGAACATCTGCTCCTGGGGCCTTGCCATCTCTGCGGGCAGCCCCAACAAGGAAGCTGCCGCCGAGTTCATGAAGTGGGCTGCCGGCGTAGAGATGACCAAATATATCCAGACTTCCGGTATCTCCTCGGCCCGCAACTCCTCTTGGAACGATCCCGCCTGTACTGCCAACTATCCTGCAGAGATGCTTGCAGCCATACAGAAGGGCAACGAGATTGCGACCAAGTCCTATGACCGCCCGCTGACCACTTCCGTATCTAAGGCCCGCGATGCGATCGGTACTGTAATAACCACCGCGATTGAGGGCGGCAATGTACAGGCCGCCGCCGATAAGGCAAACGACGAATTCCAAGCTATCCTGGATGCGGATCTGGCCGCGGCTGCGGGTTAACCCCTAATTATTGTCTGGAGGCGAGGTGTAATTTCGCCCCGCCTCCATTCCACCTTTTTAATCGACAGCTATTTTTTATGCTTCAAGCCTCTCCGGAAGATATTTTGGAGAATTTGTAAAGGGAATACCGCCCGTATTATAATCCTGACGATAAGAGAGTGAATGCTTATGCGAAAATGGTTTGAATCGCACTTGAAATTGGTTTTTGTATTGCCATGCCTTATATTTATTATCGTGATGATCATAGCGCCGCTAGTGTATAACTTCGCCATGAGCTTTACGGATTGGTCCATGTCCATCGTAAAGCAGCCGGAGTTTATAGGCTTTAAGAATTATATGGAGGTCTTTGGCGAAGAGCGCTTTATCGATGCCATGTGGCATACGGTGGTATTTGCGGTGCTTGCCATTGGGCTGGAGACCTTGCTTGGCGTTTCCTTGGCGATTCTAATAAACAGAAAATTCCATGGCCGCCGTATCGTGCAGGCGCTTATGCTGCTGCCCGTTGTGGCTACGCCGGTTGCCCTGGGCATGGCCTGGAAGCTCATTCTTGAGCCTTCCATAGGCTTTGCCAATGCGGTGGTAAAGTTTCTCGGCATGGCCCCTATGAAATACCTTGCTACGACCAGCTTCGAATCCATGCTGGTGCTTATTCTCATAGACGTTTGGGAATGGACACCCATGGTGATGCTGATGACCTATGCCGGCCTAATGACAATTCCCCAGGAACCCTATGAATCCGCCTTGGTGGATGGGGCTAATCGTTGGCAGGTGCTTACAAAGATAACGCTACCACTCGCAAGCTCCGCCATCCTTGTCGCGGTACTGATGCGGCTTATCGACGTTGTAAAGACCTTCGATATCATCTATGCCACCACCCAGGGCGGGCCCGATTTTGCTACGGAAAACATAAACATTTACGGCTATTTGAATATGTTCTCCTACTATGAATTCGGCAAAGCCGCCGCGATATCGGTACTGTTTTTCATCGTGGTCATGACCATCGGCAGCGGCTTTCTGAAGCTGAAATCCAAATTGGAGGTGGAGTATTGATGTCAATCAAGGCAAAGAAGATACTCAACTCCACTGGCAAGCACTTTTTAATATACTTTGCTCTGTTTCTGGCGCTGTTCCCCATATTGTGGATGTTTCTTTCATCCTTCCAGCCGAATCAGTCCATTATTAACGCAAACAGGGGCCTGTTCGACTTCGTCCCAACGCTGGAAAACTACCGCAACGTGATAGACAAATATGATTTTCTAAAGTATTCATGGAACAGCTTCGTGGTAGCGATCCTCGCAACCATATTCTCCCTGATAATTGGCCTGCCCTGCGCCTATGTTGTGGCCCGCTATAAGATGCGCAAGGCCAGCATGGTAGTGCTGTTGGTTCGCATGATCCCCGGTATATCCTTCCTGCTGCCCTGGTTCAGCATATTTGCGGCGATGGGCCTACGAGATACCTATACCGCCCTGGTGCTCACCCATATGCTGGTGGCGCTGCCCTTCATCGTGTGGATCATGATACCCAACTTTGAAAGCATCCCCATGGAGTTACAGGAGGCCGCCTGGATTGACGGCTGCAATCAGTATGGCGCCTTTGTCCGTATCGTGTTGCGCCTTTCCATACCGGGCATATTTATCGCGTCGCTTTTGGCGTTCATATTCTCCTGGAACAACTTTATGTTTTCGCTGATATTAGCCGGCTCCAAGACCCTGACGCTGCCCGTGGCCATATTCAACTTTGTTTCCTACGCCTATGTTGACTGGGGCGGGTTGATGGCAGGTTCCACAATTATCACGCTGCCGATCGTCGTTTTGTCACTTTGCCTGCAAAAGTATATTATCAGCGGCCTTACTGCCGGCGCGGTAAAGGGATAAGGCGGCAGAAAAACACAAATAAAAGCCGCGCATACTGTACGGTTTTTGTTTGAGGAGGTAGGGCATGACTGCTATGAACCATACCGCCGCAAGGGCGGCGGAGGCCGCGCCGGACGTGGACGGTAAATACTTTTATCTGCTGTTTACGCACTTTTTCCGGCTGTTCACGCTGAATCTGTTGCTGTTGCTATGCTGCCTGCCGGTGGTCACGATACCAGCGGCCATAACCGGCGCATGCAGAGCTGTAAGCTCGATTATAAGGGGCGATTCCTGCTATTTCTGGAGGGAGTTTTGCGAGGAGTTCAAAACCCGTTTCCTGAGCAAGCTTGGGTACTGGCTGCTGCTGATGCTGCTCCCCTTTTCGCTTATGCTGTGGGCGCATATGCTGGGCGGCGGTAGCGGGGTTACAGAACCTGTGTTTCTTAGCGCCATGGCAATATCAATATTGACGCAGTGCTACTTTTTTCCCCTTGCAGCCATCGTTGAGCTGCCCCTGGGGGTATGCCTGAAAAACGCGGCGCTGCTGCTGGTGCTGGAATGGAAGGATACGCTTTACATGCTAATCGTGCTGGCGGCGCTTGCCTTCCTACTCTACAATTTATATCCATACAGCCTGGCCCTGGCGGCCATCATATTGCCCAGCGGCACAGTCTTATTCGTTTGTCGGCGGTGTCTGAATATATTGGAGCGCCGCCACCTGCTGCTGGATTATCATGATAATACGAATGAGGAGGCGCAACCATGAAAGCGCTGGTTATGCATGAATACAATAAGCTCACCTATCAGGAGGTGCCCACGCCGGAACCGGGGGATCAGGAGGTGCAGGTGCGCCTACAAGCCTGCGCGGTATGCGGAAGCGATGTGCATGGCTTTGACGGAAGCTCGGGCCGCCGCCGCCCGCCCATCATCATGGGGCACGAGGCCGCGGGCGTCATATCCGCCTGCGGGCGGAGCGTAAAAGGCTATAGGATCGGCGACCGGGTAACCTTCGATTCCACCGTATATTGCAATGTGTGCGATGCATGCAAAAGAGGCTATGTGAACCTCTGCGCCAACAGGCAGGTGCTGGGCGTATCCTGCGAGGATTACAGGCGGAACGGCTGCTTTGCCGAGTATGTTACCGTACCTGCGTATATACTTTATAAGCTGCCGGATAATGTGACATATGTTCAGGCCGCTATGGTTGAGCCGTTATCTATCGCCCTTCACGCAGCTACGCGCACCAAGATCGGCGAAAGCGATACCGTGGCCGTGGTGGGCGCCGGTACCATCGGTATGCTTATCTTGCAGGTGGTAAGGAGCTTTGGCGCAAAGCGGATCATCGCCCTTGATATAGATGACGAAAGGCTGGAAATAGCAAGGGCCAATGGCGCCGATTATTGTATCAACTCTAAGGATGCGGGCGCTTGCGATCAGGTGATACAGTGTTCGGGCGTCGGCGTGGACGTGGCCATAGACGCCACCGGTATACCGGCTACCTTCGACATGTGCGTGCACGCCGTAGCGCTAGGCGGGCGGGTGGTGTTGGTAGGCAATATTGCCCAGCAGGTGGATCTTCCCTTGCAGTATGTGGTCACGCGCCAGATAAGCCTTTTCGGCTCCTGCGCCTCCGCAGGGGAATATCCGGATTGTCTCCGGCTTATTTCCAATGGCAAGGTCAATGTGGACAGCATGATTTCCAAAGTCGTGCCCCTGGCAGAGGGCGATTACTGGATGAGCAAGCTATACCGCCGGGAGGATGGACTTGCTAAGCTGGTCTTCCGCTGCGGCGACGAGGAATAGGCTATGCAAAAGATCAAAACGGCGGTCATAGGCTGCGGCAAGGTGGGGCATTTCCATGCCGATGCCTTTATGCATTGCGAAAACAGCGAACTGGTGGCCTGCCTTGGCAGAAATACGGAAAAAACCGTGGCCTTTGCTCAAAAATATGGCATTAAGGCATATACCGACCTGGAAACGATGGTAAAGGAGAGCGGTGTTCAGGCCGTATCTATTTGTACGCCCCATCCAAACCATGCGCAGATAGCGGTGCAGTGCTGCAAACTGGGCCTGCATATTGCCATAGAAAAGCCGCTGGCCGCTTCGCTGGAGGACTGCGATGCTATCCTGGCGGCAGCAAAAGAGGCGGGCGTTGTGAGCACCGTCATTTGCCAGCGCAGGTTTTATCCACCCGCCATACGGGTGAAGCGGGCTATTGAGGATGGCAAGATAGGCGTTCCTATCCTGGGTACCGTCAATATGCTGGGCTGGCGGGATATGGCCTATTACCATAGCGACCCCTGGCGGGGAACATGGCAGGGGGAGGGCGGCGGCGTGCTCATAAACCAGGCGCCCCACCAGCTTGACCTGCTGCTATGGTATATGGGTGAAATAGATGAGCTGTATGGTATTTGGGATACCCTCAATCACCCGGATTTGGAGGTAGAGGATACGGCCGCTGCCATTATACGCTTTAAGAACGGAGCCATAGGCAATATTGTGGTCAGCAATTCTCAAAACCCCGCCCTGTTTGGAAACGTTCGCGTACATGGCGCCAATGGCGCCAGCATAGGCGTGCAAACGGACGGCGGAGCAATGTTTATTGCCGGCGTGTCCGGCATTGCAGAGCCGCCGGTAAACGATCTGTGGACCATCGCGGGCGAGGCGGAGCAACTGGCGGAATATAAGGCCTCGGATATCGAATTTTTCAATAGCCTGGATAACATCTGGTATTTCCACATGCAACAGATCCATGATTTTTTGGGCGCAATTATAGAAGGGCGCAAGCCATTGATAACCCTGGAAGATGGGCGCAAAACGGTGGAACTCATAACCGGTATATACCGATCTAGCCGGGATAAAAGACCGGTCAAGTTCCCCCTGGCGGTGGAATATGGTAGTGATTTCGACGGCAGGCTGAAGCGGCTGCCGGTCTGAATTATATATGAAAATACCTAAGGGGAGAGACGATTACGATGAAACGCTACGCACTTATCGTACCAACGAGCATGGGAGTACGTATCACGCCGACAAGCCGCCAACCGGTGCATATAAGCCATGAGTATTATATGCATGCTACAAGCGCTGAAACAAATGCGGCTACGGTTTCGGCCGCGCTGGGCCTGCCGGTCAAGGTTCTTACCAATTTTGTGGAGGGTTCGCCTATAGCTGCCTTTATTAAAGCGGATTTAAGAAGCCGCAGTTTGGAATATGAGGGCAAGGAGGTACCGCAGGGCGATCCCTGGGGATACCGCCATCAGTTCAATATAGTGGATTGCGGCTATGGCGTGCGGGGGCCGAGGGTGTATAATGACCGCGCCGGAGAGGTGGGCCAAATACTGAACGTTGCGGATTTCGATCTGGAACGCATATTTGGAACGGAAGGCGCTGAAATCCTCCATATGTCCGGCCTGATAGCGGCGATGTCCCGGGATACGGGCGAGTTCTGCCTGCAGCTTGCCAGGGCGGCCAAAGCCTACGGAACCAGAATATCCTTTGACCTTAATCACAGGGCTTCGTTCTGGAAGGATCGGGAGGGGGAGCTTACCGAGATATTCAGGGAGATAGCCTCTGTTGCGGATATTTTGACTGGCAATGAGGAGGACTTCCAGCTCTGCTTGGGCGTAAAGGGGCCTGCCGCGGGTGGACAGGGCCTCGCGGGCAAAATCGAAGGCTTCCGCGAGATGATTATGGGGGTGCGGGAGAAATACCCCAACGTAAGCACATTTGCCACGACCCTTCGAGAGGTGATAAACGCCAACGAGCACCTATGGGGGGCGATATTACTTAAAGACGGGCAATGGCACGTTGCCGAGCCGCGGCACATACAGGTGCTGGATCGCATAGGCGGCGGCGACGGTTTTGTGGGGGGCTTACTTTACGGCATACTGAAAGGCTGGAGCCCGGAAGATTGCCTGCATTTTGGCTGGGCTACGGGCGCTCTTGCCACCACGCTGCTCGAGGACTATGCCCAGCCTGTGGATGAAGAGCAGGTGTGGTCAATTTGGAAGGGTAACGCCCGCGTAATGCGCTGATTGGCCGTGCAGCATAGATTTTCAAATAAAAGGAGAAGGGAAATGAAAGCGGATATCGGACTGATCGGCCTTGCGGTAATGGGCGAAAATTTGGTGATGAACATGGAGTCCAAGGGCTTTACGGCGGCGGTATTTAACAGGACGACCGCCAAGGTAAAGAGCTTCGTTGAAGGGCGTGCTAGGGACAAGAATATTATAGGCGCCTATTCCATAGAAGAATTGGTCGGCAGCCTTAAGAAGCCCCGCAGGATTATGATGATGGTCAAGGCGGGGGCGGCGGTGGACGAGCTTATTGAAACCCTGCTTCCCCATCTCGAACCGGGAGATATCCTGATCGACGGCGGGAACAGCCACTTTACGGATACCATACGCAGAACCGCATATGTTGAAAGCAAAGGGTTCATGTATATCGGAACAGGTGTTTCCGGCGGCGAGGAGGGGGCGCTGAAGGGTCCCTCCATGATGCCCGGCGGTTCACCCGGGGCCTGGCCTTATGTTAAGGATATGTTCCAGGCTGTATGTGCCAAGGTGGAGGATGGCTCTCCCTGCTGTGAATGGGTGGGGGAGAACGGCGCGGGCCATTTTGTAAAAATGGTACATAACGGCATAGAATACGGCGACATGCAGCTCATCTGCGAGGCCTATCAGTTTATGCGGGATAGCCTGCAAATGCGGGCGGATGAGATGCACGAGGTATTCAAAGCCTGGAACGAAACCGAGCTTGACAGCTATCTTATCGAAATAACCGGGGATATATTTGCTTATAAGGATGTGGATGGCGCGCCGATGGTGGATAAGATACTGGACGCCGCCGGGCAGAAGGGAACAGGCAAATGGGCGGGTATAGCCGCCTTTGAAGAAGGCGTACCCCTTACGCTTATTGGGGAGGCGGTGTTTGCCCGCTGCCTTTCCGCCATGAAGGAGGAAAGAGTGGCGGCAGCCAAAGCCTTTCCGAGGGCGGAGGGCGGCATAGATTACAACCGGGCGGAATGCATTGAGCAACTCCGGAAGGCACTTTATGCCTCAAAAATAATTTCCTATGCCCAAGGCTATACCCTCATGCGGGCGGCGGCAAAAACCTATGGCTGGAATTTGAATTACGGCGGCATTGCCCTTATGTGGCGAGGCGGCTGCATTATTCGATCCGTGTTCCTTAGTAAGATAAAGGAAGCCTACGATCGGAACCCGGGGTTAGAAAACCTGCTGCTTGATCCTTATTTTGGCGAGGTTGTAAAGGGCCTTGTCCCTGCCTGGCGCAGGATCGTTGCCGAGGCGGTGACCCACGGCATACCCATGCCGGCTTTTTCCGCGGCCTTGGCCTACTTTGACGGCTATACCACCGAAAGGCTTCCGGCCAATCTTTTGCAAGCGCAGCGGGATTATTTTGGCGCCCACACCTATGAGCGGTTAGATGCGCCCCGGGGGCAATTTTTCCATACCAACTGGACGGGGCGTGGCGGTAGCACCGCCGCGTCAACTTATACCATTTAGTTCATAGCGGCGATTCCATACGCCTTTATTCTGAACGAGAGAAATAACCTTGGGGGGTATTGTGGTAAGCAAAGTCGATGCGCATGGGCGGGAGATGAATCAAAAAACTTGTTATTGAAGCATGGCTTGTTTATAATAAATAGAAAACATCAAAGGGTGAGCGTATGGAGCCAATCGCATTTTACGGAGAGTCGCTTTCGGAGTATACTGCAAAGCAGATTATAGATTATATTATCACGGAAAAGCTGCAGCCCGGGGATCAGCTGCCAAATGAAATCGAACTTGGCAATGCCTTGGGCGTAGGCAGAAGCACGGTTAGAGAGGCCGCGAAAATTCTAATATCCCGTAATATAATCAGGATAGAGCGGGGGCGGGGAACCTTTGTATCCCAAAATCCGGGCGTATCCGACGATCCGCTGGGATTCCAGTTCGTGCAGAATAAATCGCAGCTTCTTTTGGAACTGCTGCAGCTTCGTGCAATCATAGAGCCATCACTGGCAGAGTTGGCCGCACAGAACGCAACGGCGGAAGAAATCAACAGGCTGCAACTCTTTGAAGGCAAGCTTGAGGAGGCGTACGACAAGAAGCTGGATCACAGCGAATTTGATGTCAGCTTTCATACCGAGGTTGCAAAATGCTCGCACAACAGCGTTGTGGATCTTATATTCCCGCTGCTTATCAAAACGGTGCCCATGGCGGTGCAATACACCCATTACGCCTTGGTGACGGAAACAATCGATGACCACGTAGCCATCATCAAAGCCATTAGCGATCGTGACGGCAGAACAGCAAGAAACACCATGGAGGAGCATATAAGGCGCAACATTCGGTTTGTTAGGAAAGGCGCGCTCAATGCGGCTCCCGTTAAACCTGCCGCAAAGGAGTAAACGCACGTGCAGACTGATATTTACCCCCGCCATTTACGGCCGATATAAGGCCATTATTTCTTAATAGAAATAGGGTAAGCTACTCGCCTTTCTACTTATACGGAAATTCCAATATCAATATTAGCCTACTAATATGCCCTTCCAGGTCAGGTATAAACCACCAGCTCAACTCGTGGTTTTGATTCAGCATGCCTTTTATCTTTTAAACAGGCGTATCTTCCTGAAAAATTACTGCAAACGCATAGCCAAAGGCGCTGGCGCAATCTCCCATTAGCAGACGATGATGTTGATGTTGTTCTTTAGCAGCATCTCCTTAAGCTCCGCATCCGGCTCCTTATCCGTAAAGAGAGAATGGATGCCGGTCAGGTGGGCAATGCGGTGGCTTTTGGAGCGGCCGAATTTATCCGAATCTACCAGGAGATAGCGGTAATCCGAATTTTCCAGCATCGTGCGGCGCACCCGGGCCTCGCTTTCGCTGTTATCCGTGAGGCCGGAGCGAGCGTGCAGCCCGGAGCAGCTCACGAAGGCCTTATCCGCGTGGAAATCATCCAGGGTGCCTGTGGCGGAATATCCTACGAAGGAGCGGGAGGAAGGCCGATAGGCCCCGCCTGCTACGATCAGGTTGGCATGGGGGCAATCTGAAAGCTCCAGCGCGATCCGCAGGGAATTGGTGATGACGGATATTTTCAGCGTACCCCGTTTGATGGCCTGGGCCAGGTGCAGGGCGCTGGTGCTGGAATCCAGCATGATGGTATCGCCCTCTTCCAGCATGGTGTAGCCGGTTTGCGCCATGCGCTCCTTTTCAGCAACCAGCAGGGTCTCCCGTAGGGCATAGGGGGCTTCCCGATCGAAATTTTTTATCTTATAGGCGCCGCCGTGCACCCGCACCACGGCATGGTCATCCTTGGTGATTTTATCAAGATCTCGGCGGATGGTCTCTTCTGTTACGTTAAAGGTGCGGCTAAGCTCGGCAACGGATACGCTGTCGCCATTGTTGAGCAAGTCGCGGATGGAGGAAAGCCTTTTTGCTGCGAGCATCCGAACCTCCGAAATGTGGGAATGTGTGGTTTTATTCACTTTTATTATAACGCATCCGGGTATCCCTTGTCGAGAACCTAATGAACTTTTTTAAAAACATATTGACAATGCAAAGGATTCTGTCCCATAATATAAACAAAGAAAATCAAATAAAAAACAACATATACACGATTTGCCATCCTGTCCCACCTGCTGAAAACCTTTATTCCGCGCCTAAGCGGAACATATCAAAAGTAAAAGGAGAACAAAAATGAAGAGAAAAATTGCCCTGCTCGTCGGTTTGCTAATGCTTACCTCCGCTTTGTTCGGTTGCGCACCGCAACAGACTGCCGCCCAGCCCGCTTCCCAGCCTGCTGCCGAGGCGGCAGCGCCCGCCGCAGAGGGCGCCCCGGAAGCCGCCCAGCCTCAGGAGACCAAGCGCATTGCCGTTATTTGCGATCCTGTAGGCGTGAACCCCTTCTTGACCCAGGTGGTGGATGAGTGCGCTGCCGCTAAGTCCGCCGGCCGCTACCCCATGGATTATACCGTGATCGAATGCGCGGATGATACCGCCTGGTCCGAAAACATCCGGGCTTCCGTGGAAGAAGGCTATAACCTAATCCTGGTCGTTGGCTGGCAGGGTGCGGACCCGCTCAACGAGGTGGCCACCCAGTTCCCGGATAAAGCGCAGTATGCCATTATCGACACCGTGTGCGACAATCCCAACGTCAAATCCTACATCTTCAAGCCGCAGGAAGCCGCCTACCTCATCGGCGTTATCGCGGCCTCCATCAGTGCCGATGCGGGCAAGCCCGACGGCCCCTTTGGCGGTGTGCACGCCAACCCCGGCCAGGGCAGCTTTGAATGGCGCTGGGGCTACATGGAAGGCGCCCGCTCCGTCAATCCCAATCTGACCATGGACGACTTCATCTTCAACTACACTAAGTCTTATACCGATGCGCCGGTAGCCAAGGAAATGGCCCTGCAGCAGGCTGCCCAGGGCTGCGTGTTCATCAACGCCGCCTCCGCCGTGGCAGATTACGGCACCTTCGAGGCCGCTCTGGAGAAGGGCTTCTACACCTCCGGCCAGGATGCCGATCAAACTTCGCCCGATAACCCCAACATTGTGACCACCCAGGTGAAATATACCGGCGTTGTAACGGGCATGATCCTTGAGGAGTACTTCACCACCGGCATCCAGCCGGGTACGGTCTCCCTGGGCCTCAAAGAAGGCGTGGTCGGCGCTACCTACATCACGGACGACGGCGTGAACCCCCGTAACACGGCCGTGCTGACCGACGCCATTGTGGAAACGGCCCGCGCCGCAGCCGAAAAAATCAAATCCGGCGAGCTGGTGCTGGAAGTGCCGCTGGAGGAAAACTACTCCTTCTAACCATCCCCTTGCCGCCGCCCCCGCGCCCAAAGCGGGGAGCGGCGGATCATTCC
>DHOI01000031.1:54752-56613 GCA_002409725.1 Christensenella sp. UBA5394 | reverse complement strand
TCATTCCATTCATTCGATTCGCGTAATCAAGCAATCTGGGGAGAACTGTAGCATATGCAGAATAGGGACGCGGAACCGCTCCTTAGGATGGAGCATATCGTTAAGCGTTATGGCGACCTGGTCGCCAACGACGACGTCAGCCTCAAGCTCTACAAAGGGGAGATCCTGGCTGTAATCGGCGAAAACGGGGCAGGAAAAACCACCCTGATGAAGGTGCTCTATGGCATGGAGCAGGCAAACGGCGGCTGCATCTATCTCCACGGCGGGCCGGTGGCCATCCGGGATTCCGCGCAGGCCATCGCCCATGGGATCGGCATGGTGCAGCAGCACTTTATGCTCTTTGACCCCTTCACCGTGGCGGAAAATGTGGTTTATGGCAAAGAGCCCAAGGCCGGCCTCTACTTCGATTTAAAAAAGGCCACGGCCACAGTTGGCGAATTATCGCAAAAATATGAACTCCCGCTGGACCCAAACGCAAAGATCCTGGGCATGCCGGTCGGTCTGCGGCAGCGGGTGGAGATACTAAAGGTGCTCTACCAAAATGCGGATATTATTATTTTCGACGAGCCCACCGCCGTGCTCACGCCCCAAGAGGTGCATGAGCTGCTCAAAACCATGAAAAAGCTGGCCGCAGCAGGAAAAAGTATTATCATCATCACCCATAAGCTCAACGAGGTGATGGAGGTGGCGGACCGGGCAATGGTCATGCGCACAGGCAAGCTCATAGCGGATGTTGAAATAAAAGATACGACCATTGAAGAACTCAGCTTTATGATGGTGGGCCGTCACTTGGCGGAAACGGATATCCCCGCCGTCGAGCCGGGGGAGGATGTGCTGCGCATCGAAAACCTGGTGCTTAACGGAGGGGGCGGCGCGCCCGCCCTGGATCGCCTTTCCCTGCATGTGCGGGCTGGGGAGATCGTGGGCATCGCGGGGGTTTCGGGCAATGGACAATCCGAGCTGGCTCAGTGTATTTTTGGCCTGGCCAAACCGGATGGCGGCAGCATAAAGATCAGGGGCCGGGAGGTGGGCGGCTGCAATGTGCGCGCTGTGCGCGCCGCAGGAGCGGCCATGATCCCGGAAGATCGGTATATCTGGGGCTCGGCCTCCCAGGCCACCGTAACGGAAACAGGGATCATGGGGCACTATATCCAGCCCGCGTTTTCCCATAGGGGCGTGCTGAAGAGCAAAAAGATACAGCAATTCGCCCAGGAACTGATAGATCGATTTGCCGTGAAAACGGATGGCATCGAGGCAAAAACAGGCTCACTTTCGGGCGGCAATTCGCAAAAGCTGATCGCCGCCCGAGAGATCATGCACAAATCGCCTCTTTTGCTGGCCTGCGAACCCACCCGGGGCGTGGATGTGGGCGCGATGGAGTTCATCCACGAGCAATTGGTAAAGAAGCGCGCCGCCGGGGATGGGGTTTTGCTCATTTCCAGCGAGCTGTCCGAGGTCATCAAGCTTTCGGACCGTATTTATGTGATGTATAGGGGCCGGGTAAACGGCGAGTTCACCCGGGGCCATGTAAAAGAAGAAGAGCTGGGCCTCTTGATGGCAAGGGGGAAAGCATGATGCGCAGTAAGTTAAAGCGGCTGGGAGAGCCGCTCAAGCAGCCCGCTATCGCAATTTTTTTCGCCCTGCTGGTGGGCGCGGCGGCCATATTGGTTACGGGCGAAAACCCGCTCACCGTATACGCCGCCATGGCTAAGGGTGCCTTTGGCAGCACCTATTACCTGCTGACCACGCTGACCCGCGCCACCCCCATCATCATTTGTGGGCTGGGCGCGGCGGTGGCCTGGAGCTCCAATTATATGGGCATTGGCGGCGAGGGCCAGATGATCGTGGGCGGCTTTGTGAG
>DHOI01000031.1:54051-54435 GCA_002409725.1 Christensenella sp. UBA5394 | reverse complement strand
TTCAAGATGTCCCTGGCTATATCCACCTTGATGTTCAACTATGCCGCCCAGTATATCACCATGCACTTTACGGCCAATGTGTTTCTCGATACCACGGGGGACGCTAAAATGACCCAGACCCTGATGTTGGCCGAAGAGCTGCGGCTGCCCAAAATGGTGGAAACCTATAGCCTGCACTGGGGCTTCGTTATCGCGGTGCTGCTGGTAGCTGCCATTTGGTTTGTAATGAACCGCACCAGCTTTGGCTACGAATCCAAAATGAGCGGCTACAATGTAGATTTTTGCGATTACGGCGGCATCAGCAGCCGCAAAGTAATGTACGGTATGCTAACCCTCAGTGGCGTGATCTGTGCCCTGGCGGGCGTGCTGGAGGTATACGGCGTG
>DHOI01000031.1:49526-53780 GCA_002409725.1 Christensenella sp. UBA5394 | reverse complement strand
GTGGGCATCCTGCTCACCTCCATCCTGCTGGCCGGCATCCAAACGGGAGGCGCGGCCATATCCCGGGCCACCAGCGTGCCGCTGGAGATATCCTCCATCATTCAGGGCTGCATCACGCTGTTCATTTCCGCCAAGATCGCCTTCAAATTCAGGGGTCGCCTCCTGCGCAGGCCCCGGCCCTATGGCGCGCAGGCAGCGGAAGGGGAGGAGGGGGAAGCCTAATGGATATAAACCTTAATTATCTGGCGGTAGTGTTCAATTCCACCCTGCGTATGATGACGCCCATCCTCTTTGTTGCGCTGGGCTCCGCCCTATGCAACCGCGTGTTTATCTTCAACATCGGGCTGGAGGGCATGATGCTTATGGGCGCCTTCTCCGCCATCGTAGCCAACTTTTACACGGGCAGCGTAGCTGTTTCTTTGCTGGCGGCCATGCTCTCCTCTATGTTGGTGGCTTACGTCGCTGGCGTCTTTATGGTAAAATTCAAGGGTGCCATGCTGGTGGTGGGCGTTTCCATCAATAGTCTCGTTAGCGGCCTTACCACCTTTTTGATGCAGCTGGTCTTTGGCGGCAAGGGCGCTTATGTGAGCCCGGACCTGGTGAGCCTGCCCAAGATCGACGTGCACTTTTTATCCGGCATGCCCCTGCTTGAGACCATGTTCAGCGCGCTCACGTACCTCGATCTATTCGCCTTCGTGCTGGCCGTGATCCTCTACCTGTTCCTCTTCCGCACGGTTACGGGCTTTCGCATGCGTTCCGTGGGCATCAACAAGGTAGCGGCGGAAAGCCTGGGTATCAACGCGGATAGGCTCCAAATCCGCACGGTGGTGTTTTCCGGCCTGCTTTCCGGCCTGGGCGGCTGCCTGCTCACCATGGGCGGCGTTACCATGTTTGCTCAGAATATCACGGCCGGGCGCGGCTTCATCGCCATGGCCGCCGGCACGCTGGGCGCGGCCCATCCCCTGGGGGTCATCGCCTCCAGCGCCTTTTTCGGCCTGGCGCAATCCATGGCCAATATGCTGCAAAACTCCGCCATCAGCAGCCAGCTCACCATGGCCCTACCCTATGTGGCCACGGTGGTGGCCCTTGCCCTGTATAATGTGATGCAGATGAAGCGGATGCCCAAGGGCAAAGCCTGATACCGCCAGATTAAAGATTAAAGGAGATAAACATGGCATATACGTACGAATATTATCAAAAGAGCGCGGATTATGTGCGGCGCCTGGCCAAGGTGGAGCCGGAGACCGCCATCATCCTGGGTACGGCCCTGGGGGGCCTGGCAGCGGAGATCGAGGACCCGGTTGTAATCCCCTATGGGGATATCCCCAACTTCCTGGTATCCACGGTGGAATCCCACGCGGGGGAGCTGGTGCTGGGCACGCTGATGGGGAAAAGCGTGGTGTGCATGTCCGGCAGGTTCCATTATTACGAGGGCTATAGCTTTGAGCAGCTCGCCGCGCCTATTCGCCTTTTCAAACTGCTGGGCGTAAAGCGCACCATCCTGACCAATGCCGCCGGGGCCGTGAACGAAGCTTACGCGCCCGGGGATGTGATGATTATTAAGGATCATATCAATCTCGTGGGGGCCAGCCCCATGCGCGGGCCGAACGTGGATGAATTCGGCGAACGGTTCTTCTATGTTACGGATATGTATACCCGTTCCCTGCGGGAGGTGGCGCTGGAATGCGCCCAGCGCACCACGTTGCGCGTGCACGAGGGGGTTTATCAGTTTTTCTGCGGGCCCCATCTGGAAACCCCGGCGGAGATCCGCGCCGCCCGCATCCTGGGGGCGGATGCCGTGGGTATGTCCACGGTGACGGAGGCCCTTACAGCCGCCCATTGCGCTATGCCCTTGCTTGGCATAGCCCTGATGACGAACATGGCCGCGGGCGTGCTGGATAGGCCCATGCTGCACGGCGAGGTGGATGCCACCGCGCATCGTGTGCAGGAGCCTTTCGTGGCTTATATAAAGGATATTCTTACGCACCTATCATAAGGAGGAAGCTATGCTGCTTTTAAAACACGCCCATATCCTACTTCTTACGGGTGGGCGCTGGCAGGCGCTGGAAAACGGATACCTGGGGATTGACGGGTCGGCCATCCGCTATATCGGCCGGCAAAGGCCGGCGGAGCCCTATGATGAAGAAAAGGATATGACCGGGCATCTGCTCATGCCCGGCTTGTATAACCTACATACCCATGCCGCCATGGTTTTGCTGCGGGGGGTGGGCAGCGGTCTGCCTTTGGACCGCTGGCTCCACGAGGCCATGTTTCCCGTGGAGGCCAAGCTTACGGAGGAGGATATCAGCGCGGGCACGCGGCTGGCCATGATGGAGATGCTCGCCTGCGGCGTGGTGAGCTTTTCGGATATGTACGATATGCCGCATATCACGGCCGAGGCCGTTCTCGCTGCCGGCATGAAGGCCAACCTCAACCGGCCGCTGCTGGTATTTGACGAGGACGAAGCCTATGCGGATAGCTGGCGCGCGCAGAAGGCCGCGGATTTCCACCGGGATTATCACGGCGCGGGCGATGGCCGGGTACTGGTGGATTATGCCATCCACGCCGAGTATACCTCCTTTGCCGAGCAGGTACGCCGGCACGGCGAAGCCTGCAAGGCCGCCGGGGCGCGCATGCACCTGCACCTATCGGAAACCGTGAAGGAGCATGAGGCATGCAAAGCGCGCAACGGCAAAACCCCGGCGCGGTGGTTCTACGACCTGGGCGTGCTCGACAGCCCCACCATAGCGGCCCACTGTGTGGCCGTGGAGCCGGAGGATGTGGATATCCTCCGGGAAAAGGGCGTTACATGCGTGCATAATCCATCCAGCAATATGAAGCTTGGCAGCGGCTTCATGCCCCTGCCCGCACTGCGGGAGGCCGGCATAAACCTGGCCCTCGGCACGGATGGCGCGGCCAGCAACAACAACCTCAACCTCTTTGAGGAAATGCATCTGGCTGCCGTACTGCACAACGGCTACACCGGCGATCCCACTGCCGTTTCGAGCAACGAGCTGCTTTCCATGGCGACCGTTAACGGAGCCAGGGGCCAGGGCCGGCTGAATTGCGGAGAACTAGCGGTGGGCAACAAGGCGGATATCATCGCCCTCAATATGGATGCCCCCCACCTGACCCCCGCCCTGGATATCCCGGCGCTGCTTACCTATGCTGCCCAGGGTTCCGATGTGGCCATGACCATGGTGGATGGGAAGATCCTTTATGAAAAGGGTGAATTTCTCACCATCGATTACGAGCGGACCAAGCACGATGTGCGGCGTTCCATCGAAAGACTATATAGCTGACAAGCGCGGAGGAAAATATGGAAAGAGCGGATAAGGGCCTGGCGTTCATGCTGCAATATGAAAACGTGGCCTGGTATGAAAACGGCAAGGTTCGCATATTGGATAGGCGGGTCTACCCCACGGCGGTATCCTTTGTGGAGTGTGCCACCCATGGGGAGGTGGCCCAGGCCATTACGGATATGGTGACACAAAGTGCAGGCCCCTATACGGCCGCTGCCATGGGCATGGCCCTGGCAGCCTATGAATGCCGGGATATGGCCATTATAAAGCAGCGCGCCTATTTGGAGCAGGCGGCCCACACCATTTCCCATGCCCGGCCCACCACGGTGGAGCGCATGCGCCTCATCACGGCCGGATGCCTGCAGGCGGCGGAGGCGGCCTGGGCTGCGGGCCAGGATGTGAGCCGGGCCATAGTGGAGCATACCGTCAGGGCCAACGATCTGCGTTACAGCAAGGTCGAAAAGATGGCGGCCTATCTGGTGGATATGTTCCCCCATAACGGCAAAATCCTCACCCAGTGTTTTGGTGAAACCATTGTGGGCATGATGCTCAAGGAAGCCAGGCGGCGGGGCAACGAGCTAAAAGTCTATTGCGCGGAGACCCGGCCTTATTTCCAGGGGGCGCGGCTGACGGCCAGCGTGGCCCGGGATATGGGCTTTGACGTAACGGTGATTACGGATAATATGCCGGCCTTCGCCATTCAAAATGAGAAGATCGATGTGTTTACCTCCGCGGCGGACGTCATCTGCCTGGATGGGTATATCGTCAACAAGGTGGGTACTTTTCAAATCGCTATTGTGGCCAAGCATATGGGGATTCCGTATTTTGTCACCGGCGCGCCGGATCGCGGCCACCCCACGGTGGATACGGTGAAGATCGAGATGCGGGACCCGGCGTTCGTGCTCCAGTCCATGGGTGTGCGCACGGCCATGGAGGGCGTAAAAGGCTATTA
>DHOI01000031.1:48350-49368 GCA_002409725.1 Christensenella sp. UBA5394 | reverse complement strand
GTGCGCACGGCCATGGAGGGCGTAAAAGGCTATTACCCTTCCTTCGATATCACGCCGCCCCATCTGGTAAGCGGCGTGGTAACGGATGACGGCGTGTATTCGCCCTATGACCTCAACCGGTATTATCAAAGTGGGCAGGCCGGGGAATTTGCCTGCGTAGATTAAGAAGGAAAGTCATGTATGCAAAAGATAGAGCCGCTTATGCAGGAGCTTGTGGCGATATGCCAGAGTTCATTTAAGAACAAACTGTTTGCCGGCACCAGCGGCAACCTCTCCGTATGCCTGCGGGAGGAGGGGATCATGCTGATTACCCCCACCGGCATCCGCTATGAAACGATGGAGCCGGAGGATATCGTGCAGATGCGCCTGAATGGCACGGTGCTGGAGGGGAGGCATGACCCTTCGTCGGAATGGGCCATGCACGCCGAAATTTACCAGCAATGCCCGGACACGGGCGCCGTGTTTCACACCCATTCGCCTTTCGCCACGGCCTTTGCGGCCGCACGGCAAAAAATACCCTATATATTAATCGAGATGAAGCCCTTTTTGGGCGGCGAGGTTACCTGCGCCCGTTTCGCGCAGGCGGGCACCCGGGAGCTGGGCCTATCGGCCGTGGAGGAGCTAAAAGACGGGCGCACTTCCTGCCTGCTGGCCAGCCATGGCGTGGTGGCCATTGGTAAAAACCTGGCCCAGGCCCGCATACGGGCGGAATATGTGGAGGATGCGGCAACGATCTATTACCGCGCGCTGCAGATCGGGCAGCCGGTGATCCTTTCGTAAGCTATTCCCGCCAGAACCACAGGGCGTACCGGGCGCAAAGCGGGCAGCCCGCCTTTTGCAAAAAGCGAAGGGAGCGCGGGTTATCCTGCCGTACGTAGATGACGGGCCGCGTCCCTCGTGCGGCGAAGCCCGCCGTGGCCAGGGCCAGCAGATAGCGAGCCAGGCCGCCGCCGCGGAATTCCGGCGCCACGTATACGGGCCCCAGTTCCGCATCGCAATGGCTCATGATGAAGCCCGC
>DHOI01000031.1:43769-48133 GCA_002409725.1 Christensenella sp. UBA5394 | reverse complement strand
GGCTGCCTGTCTTCCCCATAAAAGGCCAGGGCGCTGGGCGCGTGGGCACGCATAGCGAGGAAGGCGGGGTTCAGCTCCGGGTGCTGGTATACGGATAGGACCCAGTCGAAATATGCGGGCTCCATAGGCGTGAAGCGGAACCCTGCGGGCGCTTGCAACGGCATATTCTCGGGCGCAAGCAGTTGGTAAAAGGACCCGAAGCGGATGCGGCTATCCATCTGCGGGAGGGCGCTGGCCAAGCGGTCATCCGGCAAAAGAGAGACGCAGGGCCCTGCTTGCTCCCGTACGGGCGCGTAAAGGGCGCAAAATTCTTGCGGGGAGGCGGCATAATATAGATACTTGCCGTTTTCCGCATCCAAAAGGCGCAGGGAACCGCCGATGATTTCGCAATCCGCGATCTGATTCTGCCGTATCCGCAAAAGGGGATAGGCGTTTTGCAGGGGATCCCGGCCCAGGATCGTTTGTGCGCGCGTGAGATCGGGCCTCATATTCCGCACCCTCCGTATTTTTCAAATTCATACTTCCATAATCAGTATAACATAAACGATCGGCCGGGAAAACGCAGAGGATATCATAGCCGATTTCAGGAAACACCTGGGATAAACCAGCTGCGGGCAGCCGCCTCCAGCCTGCGATACCCGGCGGGCCCATCGAGGGAAAGTTTTACTTTTTTAGCCCCGGCTGTTATACTGGGGGCAATGATGGGGCTGTGGGGCGGAGGGCTTTTGCATGTATCGCGTAGTGCTCATTGACGACGAGGCCATCATCCTGGAGGGGCTCAAAAAGGTGGTGGACTGGGCGGGCTTTGGCTGTGAGGTCGTCGCCACGGCCGGAGACGCAGCCTGTGGCATGGCGATGATTCGGGAACACAAGCCGGATATCTCCTTTACGGATATCCGCATGCCCGATATGGACGGCCTGACCATGATCGCTGCGCTCAAGAGCGAGTTCCCTGATATGCAGGTGGCTGTGCTCACGGGTTATGCAGATTTTGAATATGCCCAGCAGGCGATCCGCCTTGGCGTAACCCGGTTTTTGCTCAAGCCCAGCCGCATGGACGAGATCAACGAGACTCTGCGGGCCATGATCGCTAACCTCGAGCGGCTCAGCGCCCTCAGGCAGGCGGAGGGCGAGGCGTCATCCAACGCGGAGGAGGAGCAGGGTGCGGGTAGTTTTATCGTGCGCAACGCCGTCGCTTATATCGAGGAAAACTGCGCCGGCCGGCTCACCCTACAAGATGTGGCGGAGCACTGTTATGTTTCCCAATGGCACCTTTCCAGGCTGCTGAACAAGCATGCGGGCAAAAATTATTATGATATCCTCAATGAAACGCGCATTGCGGAGGCCAAAAAGCTGCTGCGCGACCCCTGCCTGAAGATCGGCGATATCGGAGACATGGTGGGTTATAGCGACGCAGGGCACTTTGCGAGGGTATTTAAGCGCCTCGAAGGCATGAGTGCCAACGAATACCGCAACCGCATGAAGCGCTGATCCCAGGCTAAACACAACAAGCAAAGACAAAAAGAGGCACGGCAAAGCGCTGTGCCTTCTTTGGTGATTTTGTATAATTAAGATAGCATATGATGCCCGGCTTGGGCCGGCATGTGATCGTGGAGGGCTGATCTTTTATGCAGTACGGATATTTCGACAATGATCCCCGCGAATATGTGATCGATCGGGTGGATCTGCCCGTTTCCTGGACGAACTATATCGGCGTTGGCGAGATGTGCGGCGTGTTCAACCACACGGCGGGCGGCTATCTCTTTTGCGGCTCGCCCGAATACCACCGCATCACCCGCTTCCGGCCCAACGGCGTGCCCATGGACGGGCCTGGCCACTATGTTTACCTTCGGGATGAAGCGGATGGCGATTATTGGAGCGTCAGCTGGCAGCCAGTGGGAAAGCCGCTCGATGCGGCCCGCTACAGCTGCCGCCATGGCCTTTCCTACAGCAAATATAGCACGGCCTATAAAGATATACATGCGGAGCAGACCCTCTTCGTGGCCATGGACGACCCGGTGGAGATTTGGGATGTGCGGCTGCGCAACGAGGGGGAGGCGCAGAGGGAGCTGAGTGTGTTTAGCTATGCGGAGTTCTCCTTCCACCATATCGATATGGACAACCGCAATTTCCAGATGAGCCTCTACGCGGCGGGCTCCAGATATGTGGACGGGGTGATTGAGCACGACCTTTATTATGAGGAGGACGGCTACCAGTTCTTCACCGCGGATTTTGACCCGGATGGCTTCGACTGCCTGCGGGATGCCTTTATCGGGCCCTACCGCACGGAGCGCAACCCCATCGCCGTGGAGCGGGGAGAATGCGCGGGGAGCTTTGAAAAGGGCGGTAATCATTGCGCTACGCTGCAAAAGCGCCTCCGCCTTGAACCGGGCGAGGAAGCGCGGCTCATCTTCCTCCTGGGGGAAGGCGGGATCGAGGCGGGCAAGGCCATGCGGGAGAAATACACGGCGGAGATGGTGGATGTGCAATTCGCCAAGCTGCGCGCCTTCTGGGATGAAAAGCTGACCAAGCTCACCGTAGATACCCCCAACCCAGGGATGAACGCCCTTTTGAATTGCTGGAACCTCTATCAAAGCGAGATCAACGTGCTGTTTTCCCGCTTTTCCTCCTTTATCGAGGTGGGCGGCCGGACGGGCCTTGGTTACCGCGATACCGCGCAGGACGCCATGTGCATCCCGCACGCGGAGCCGATTATGTGCAGGCGGCGTATCGTCGAATTGCTGCGCGCCCTTACGAAGGAAGGTTACGGCCTACACCTGTTTGAGCCTCGCTGGTTCGAACCCGGGCAGAAGAGCCAATCCTTCAAATCGCCCACGGTGGTGCCGACGCCGGATCAAAAAAGCCTGGTGCACGGCATAGAGGATGCCTGTGCGGACGACGCCCTGTGGCTGATCGGCGCCATCGTTAACTATCTCAAAGAGACCGGCGAGCCCGCCTTTGTAGATGAGGTCGTGACCTATGCGGATGGCGGCGAAGATAGCGTATACGAGCACATGAAGCGCATATTGGATTTTTCCGCCAAGCAGGTGGGCGCGAACGCCGTCTGCAAGGGCCTTCGGGCGGATTGGAACGATTGCCTCAACCTCGGCGGCGGTGAAAGCGCCATGGTCAGCTTTTTGCATTATTGGGCCCTGGGGCAGTTCGTGGAGCTGGCGGGCTTTTTGGGGCGCAAGGCGGATGCGCAAGCATACGGCGCGCTGGCGGCAAAGGTGAAGGAAAATGCGGAGCGCGTGCTTTGGGATGGCGAATGGTACATCCGGGGGATCACGGCGGCCGGGCGGCGCATAGGCACAGCGGCGGATCGCGAAGGCCGGGTGCATATGGAGAGCAATGCCTGGGCCGTGCTTTCGGGCGTGGCCGACCCGGAGCGGGGCAAAAAGGCGCTCGCTTCGATCAAGGAACATCTTTTCACCCCCTACGGCCTGATGCTCAACGCGCCTCCCTATACCCAACCTGACGACAGCATCGGCTTTGTGACCAGGGTCTACCCCGGCCTCAAGGAAAACGGGGCCATCTTCTCCCATCCCAACCCCTGGGCCTGGGCAGCGGCCTGCGTGCTGGGCGAGGGCGAAACGGCCATGGAGTTTTACGACGCTCTTTGCCCATACAACCAAAACGACAAGATCGAGATCCGCCAGGCCGAGCCCTACAGCTATTGCCAGTTTGTGGTTGGCAAGGCGCACACCGCCTTTGGCCGGGCGCGGCACCCCTTCATGACGGGCACAGCCGGCTGGGCCTACTTTGCGGCCACCCAATATATGCTGGGCGTGCGCCCGGGCTTTGACGGGCTGACGGTAGACCCCTGCGTGCCTGCGGAGTGGCAGCGCTTCTCCCTGCGGCGGGTCTGGCGCGGCGGCGTTTATGAGATCGAGATCGAAAACCCCAAGGGCGTGCAAAAGGGCGTGGCCGCCCTGTATGCCGATGGGAAACAAGTGGAGAAGCTGCCCATCCTTAAGCCGGGCCAAACCTGCCATGCCCGGGCGGTGATGGGATGAGGGGAGGGCTTTGATGATCAAATTCGGAACGGGCGGTTGGCGGGCCGTGATCGCGGATGGCTTCACCAAGGCCAACGTGCAGCGCTTAGTTGCCGGCCTGTGCGATATGATGAAGGCCGAGGGCGTGGCGGGGCAGGGCCTTTTGATCGGCTATGACAGGCGCTTCCTCTCACGCGAAGCCGCGGAATGGGCCGCCGAGGTGGCGGCCGGGGCCGGCGTGCCCGCGGCTATATTGCCGCGCGAAGCGCCCACCCCGCTGGTGATGTTCGGCGTGCGGGAATACGGCTTCCCCTACGGCATGATGGTGACGGCCAGCCATAACCCGGCCATCTACAATGGCGTCAAGGT
>DHOI01000031.1:35010-43511 GCA_002409725.1 Christensenella sp. UBA5394 | reverse complement strand
AGGGCCTTTGCCGGGAGATGGATCCATTCAACGACTATATCGACAGCATCCTGGCCCTGGTGGATACCGAGGCCATCCGCAAGGCGCGGCTCAAGGTGGTGCTGGATCCGATGTATGGTGTGAGCCAGACCAGCCTGCGCACGATCCTGATGACGGCCCGCTGCGACGTGACCGTGATCCACGAACGGCACGATACCCTCTTTGGCGGCAGGCTGCCCGCGCCCAACGTGGATACCCTGGGAAGTTTAGCCGCTGCCGTGCAGGAGCAGAAGGCGGACATCGGCCTGGCCACAGACGGGGACGCGGACCGCATCGGCGTGATCGACGATAACGGCCGCTTCGTTCACCCCAACAAGCTGCTGGTGATCCTCTATTATTACCTGCTGTGCTACCGGGGCTGGCGGGGGCCTGCCGTGCGCAATACATCGACCACGCACCTGCTCGATCGCGTGGCCATGGGCTTTGGCCAAGCCTGCCATGAGGTGCCTGTGGGCTTTAAGCATATCTCTGCCAAGATGGAGGAGACAAACGCCCTCATCGGCGGCGAATCCTCGGGCGGGCTCACGGTGCGTGGCCATATCGGCGGCAAGGACGGCATTTACGCGGCCGCGCTCTTGTGCGAAATGACCGCCGTTACCGGCAAGCCCATCTCTGCTCTCTATCAGGAGATCACCGCCCGCTTCGGCGAGGTATATGCGGCGGATGCGGATATTGGCATGACAGAAGAGAAGAAAGCGGAATTGCAGGCGCTTCTGCTCCCAGAAAAAGCCCTGCCGGAATTTACGGAGCAGGTGGCGCGCATATCTTATCAGGATGGCTGCAAGGCGTATTTTAAAAACGGCGGCTGGGTAATCTGCCGCTTTAGCGGCACCGAGCCCCTGCTGCGCATCTGCGCGGAGGGCCCTTCACCGGAAAAGGCCGGGGAGTACGTGGAAACCTGGCGGGCCTTCCTCGTGGGGCGATAACCGCCCGCGTTGCGCGCAAACGCCTTCGAATGTTATAATACCAAAGAGCATAAGGCGAAGGGGGCTTCAGGATGAAAAACAGAGGCATTTCCCTTCGCTTTGGCCTTTTGGCCATCGTCACCCTCTGCTGGGTGCTGCCCATCCTGGCGATATTGGCCATATCCGCGTATTTCGTTTCCAACAACTTCCAATCCCGCCTGGAAGAAACCGTGCTCACAAGCGTAGATAAAGCGGCGGAATCGGTTCGCGGCAGGGTCGAGAGCGTTATGGCCGCATCTAGGGCTGTATCCTACGATGGAACCATACGCGGCGCGTATCTAGAATATTGCGCCACAGGGGATAGCGTGGCGCTCTATAGCGATGTGAACGCATACCTTTACGCCAAGTTCGCCTTTGACGATAGCTTTACAGCTGCCTTTCTTTATTTCACAAAAGAGCCGGATATTCAGTATTACGTTAACAACCGCAGCCATTCCGAGGTGGGCGTGCGCAAGGATTTCGAACGTGACGCTTTGCCTAAGGTGCGGGCGCTCTCGGAGGGACTGGGTACGGGCATCGCCTTTCTCCGTGTGAACGGCAGGCTCTACCTTGTGCGCAACATCGTGGACAGCAGCTTCCAGCCCTATGCGGTGCTGGCCCTTGACTGCAGCCTGGAGTCCCTTTGTGAAAGCGTATACAACATCGTCTGGCTCCAGGCCGCCGCGCTGGAGATCGACGGCCTGGCCTTCCCGCTAACGGGCGGGGGCGTTGCGGCCGGCGGCGAGGGTTTCTATTACGACGCCGGGGCCGGCAGCTATACTGTATGCCGCTCGCCCAGCCTAAGCGGGCATCAGCTTACCGTGCGCGCGATCTGCGACGGGCAGGATCTTTTCGAGGCCTTTCCGAACCTGCGGGCCATGGCCGTGGTGGCCTTTGCGCTGGTTATCCCGCTGTTGGCCTTTGTGATCTGGGCCTTTTACAGATACGTCTCCCTGCCGGTAAACCGGCTGGTAGAGGCCTCGGAGCGTGTGGAGACCGGAGAGCTGGGTTACACCGTGGAGGCGATGCCCAGGAGCCAGGAGTTTTTATACGTGACCGAGCATTTCAACAGCATGTCGGAAAAGCTCAAGCGGATGTTTGACCACAGCCGCATGGAGCAGATCGCCCTGCAGGATGCGCGCATCAAGGCCCTGCAATCCCAAATCAACCCGCACTTTTTGAACAACACCCTGGAGATCATCAACTGGGAAGCCAGGATGGCCAAGGACGACAAGGTATCCAGCATGATCGAGGCGCTTTCCACCATGCTGGCCGCCGCCACCGCACGGGATGGCAGGGCTATGGTGAGCTTGCGCGAAGAGCTGACCTATGTGGACGCTTACCTTTATATCATCTCCCAGCGCTTTGGCGAGCGGCTCAGGGTAATCAAGCGGATCGGCGAAGGGCTGCTTGATGCGCCGGTTCCCAGGCTCATTTTGCAGCCCATCGTGGAAAACGCAATCGAGCACGGCATATCACAGCTCCCCACGGGCGAACTGGTGCTTCGGGCCTATAGGGCGGGGGAATGGCTATGCCTCGAGGTGGAGCAGGATGGCCGCATTAGCGACGGCGATCGGGAAAATATCGCCCGGCTGCTCAATTCGGAGGAGGACAGCGCCCCCTACCCCCAGGGCCGCCTAGGCATACGCAACGTGAACATCCGCCTAAAAATGCTCTTTGGCAAGGAGAGCGGCCTTAGCATAACGGAGGTGGGGCCGGAGCGCATCCGGGCCAGGATCCGCCTGCCATATGCCGCGCCGGGCCGGGATTAAGCCCCCTTGCCCACATTTGTGCAATCAGAAACAAGAAAGGGCAAGCGTGGGCCTTAAAGGTTCACCGCCCTTTTTCTATAATATAAGTATCAATTCGGGCGCGGGCGTATCGACGGCCCGCCCCCTGGCAGCTCGTATGCACGTTACTCAGCAAAACAGTAAAAACAATGGAGGTAAAACATGAAGAAGTTTCTTGCTATCCTGATGGCCGGAGCGCTGGCGCTGGCACTGTTTGGCTGTACGCCCGCAGCCCCCGCAGAGCAGGCTGCAGCGCCGGCCGAAGCGCCTGCCGCGCCCGCTGCACAACCCGCCCCCGCCGCCGCAGAGTCGGTTGAGATCACTGTTGTCACCTCGTATGGCGGTGACGACGGCAACCGCGGCAACTATGAGAACGCCGTGAAGGACTATGAACAAGCCACCGGCAACACCGTGCTCGACGCTTCCGCCACATCCAACGAAGAGTGGAAGGCCAAGGTGATGACGGACTTTGAAACCGGCACCGAGCCCGACGTACTCTTCTACTTCTCCAACTCCGACTCCAAGTCCATCATCGAGGCGGGCAAGGTGGTCTCCATCGAGGAGATCCGCGCCGAATATCCCGACTATGCTTCCAACATGAAGGACGAGATGATGGCCCTTTCCGAGGTGGACGGCAAGGCCTACGCTGTGCCCTCCAGCGGCTTCTGGGAGACCATGTTCGTCAACACCAAGGTACTCGCGGCCGCGGGCGTTTCCATGCCCGGCGCGGATTACACCTGGGATCAGTTCCTGGCGGATTGCCAGAAGATCAAGGATGCCGGCTTCACGCCCGTAGCCGTATCCCTCCAGGAAGTGCCCCATTACTGGTTTGAGTTCACCGTGTATAACAACGGCAATACAGCCAGCCACCTGGATGTCCCAGCAGCTTCTTCGGATGCCACGGGCCTCAAGTGGGCTGCCGGCTTTGAAGACCTCAAGGCCCTCTACGAGGCCGGCTTCCTGCCTGAGAACACCCTCACCGCCACCGATTCCGAGACCGTACAGCTGGTAGCGGATGGCCAGGCCGCCTTCCTGATCGACGGCAGCTGGAAGGTAGGCTTCTTCACAGAGAACTGCGCGGATCACCTGGAAGACTTCGCCCTCGCCTATGTGCCCGGCAAGGGTGAGCGCAAGGCGACCGATGTGATCGGCGGCATCTCCATGGGCTACTTCATCACCCGCAAGGCATGGGACGACCCGGCCAAGCGCGATGCGGCTGTCGCCTTCGTTTCGCACATGACCAGCGATGAAGTGCTCTCCACCTTCGTGACCACCGAGGTCACCGCCCTCAAGAACGGTGCCAAGCCCGCCGGCCTCAACGCCATCCAGCAATCCGCTGCCGAAATGTGCGCGGGCGTAACCAGCACCGTGGGCGCTGTGCAGGACCTGATGACCGCTGAAGCCCGCGGCAGCCTCTTTGCCGATGTGAAGAACATCGTCACCGGCAAGACCACCGCAGCCGCGGCCATCGACAACGCCCTAGCCCTCCAATAAAGGGCGGCATCACACCATATGATCTGAAGCGCGGGGCCGGCCTTGGTTACCTTAGGCCGGCCCGCTTGTATACACGGAAAGGCGGAAGGCTATGAACTCGATGCTCTACAAAAAAAAGGCGCCCCTGCTGTTTTTCCTGATCCCCGCCTTTTTGTTCCTGACCATATTCCTCTATTACCCGTTCCTGCAAAACATCGCTAACAGCTTCTCCCAGATCACCGGCCTGGGCACGGCCGGCCAGGGCCTAAATGAACCCTGGTATGCCAACTACGCCCGCATGCTGGAAGATGAAAACCTGCACACGGCCATCAAAAACACCATGATCTTCACCGGGGCCACCATCGTCTTCCAGGTGGGCATCGCGCTGGCGCTGGCGCTTCTCGTGGATCGGATCAACAAGGGCTCGCAGCTTTTCCGTACGGTCTATTTTTTCCCCATCGTCATCAGCGCCACAGCCCTGGGCCTTTTGTTCAACCTGGTTTTTCTCTATAATGGCGGCATGCTCAACCAGTTTCTGCAAAAGGTATTGGGCTATAGCCAAAATATCGATTGGAAGGATGAATCGCATTTCCTGCTTACCATGCTGATCCCCGTGATGTGGCAGTATGTGGGCTTTTACTTTGTGATCATCGTCACCGGCCTCAACAACATCTCCGCAGAGGTATACGAGGCGGCGGAGCTGGACGGGGCGGATGGCTGGAAGCGCGTCCGCTATATCACCCTACCCCTGGTGCGTAATGTGCTTTGCACTTGCCTGGTGCTGGCCGTGACCGGCGCGCTTAAGATATACGACCTGCCCTGGGTGATGTTCGGCAGCGGCATACCCATGGATAAATCCTGGCTCACGGGCACCTATATGTATAACCAAACCTTCATCCGTACGGATGTGGATTACGGCTCCGCCATCGCCGTGCTGATTGTGGTGCTGGGTGTGGTCATGGCCCAGCTCGCCAACACCGTATTCAAAGAAAAGGATTATTAGGGTGGGCGGCCATGAAACAAATCAAACGAAAAAAGCTCTCCTTTGCCCAGGCGGCCACCTATGTGGCGCTTTCCCTCTGGAGCGTCACCACGGTATATCCCTTCCTTTGGGTGATCATCAACTCCTTTCGGCAAAAGGGGCGGATCCGCACGGATTCCTTCTCCATACCCTGGCCCTGGACGGATAGCTTCACCCTGGATAACTACGCGAAAGCCAACTCCCGCTTCGAGTTTGGCCAGGCTTATACCAACAGCCTGATCATCTCCATATCGGTTACGGTCATCGTGGTGCTGCTGGCGGGCCTGGCTGCCTATGGCCTGGTGCGCTACAATTTCCGCGGCAAACGCATCGTGCAAGGCCTGGTGATCGCCAGCATGATGTTCCCGGTGTTTTCCACCATCATCCCGGTTTTCCGTCTGGAGGTGGTGTTGGGCATCGCCAGCACCGGCAACCGTTTTTTGTCCCTGCTGGCAGCCATCCTGCCCCAGGTTGCCGGCAACCTTTCCTTTGCCATCGTGGTGCTGATGGGCTTTATCCGCTCTATCCCGATTGATCTTGAAGAGGCGGCATATCTGGATGGCTGCGGCGTGTTCGGCATCTTCTTCCGCATCATCGTACCGGTAGCCAAGCCTTCCTTTGCGACGGTGGCCATCTTCGCCTTTCTCTGGTCCTACAACGATCTGTTCACCCAGTCCTTCTTCCTACGCCTGCCCAAGGAAAAGACCATCACCCTGCTTCTGAACGAGATCAGCTCCCAGGCGGGCGTGGATTACGGCTTGATGGCCGCCTCGGTGGTGCTGGTGGTGGCGCCCGTGCTGATCGTTTACGTGCTGCTGCAAAAGAACATCATCAAGGGCCTGACGGTCGGCGCCATAAAAGGCTAGAAAACCGGCATAAGGAACAATAAAGCTACCTGCCGCAAATGGCAGGTGGCTTTCAGCATATTCAATCATGAAAAGCCGTCAAATGGAACGATGGCTTTGGCCCGCTCCCATTTACCCCACGAGCCGTTTCCCGCGTTTGCCTTGCGACAGAAACGGCAAGCGTTAACCTATTTATTGTATATTATTTATAAAATCTCCTAAAACTACAAGAAAACCCCGAAATCTGCGAATTAAGGGCGGTTGTCCCTTGTAATTCAAAATGCCCTGCAATAGAATGAGCGTATACAAAAGCAGACGCTTGCAAAGCGCTGGAGTTTACGATTTAAGGGGGAACGCACACGATGAAGAAGCTTTTTACTGTCGTACTGTCTGTGATAACGGTGCTGACCGTTGCTTCCGGCGCCATGGCGGCCTTCACCTGGAACGCCGGCCCTGGGGATACCCCGGAATCCTTTGCCGCCCGCTATAAGATCGAGGTTATCAAGCTGGCCAATGAAAGCGGCGCCATCGGCTCCACCAGGCTGATCGAAGCCCCCGCAGCCACCGCGGCGAATCATGCCTCCGTCTATTTTTACATCCGCCTCACCGTTACCGGTGCAACTGATAATATCGCGGATGCGGACGCCATTCAAAAGAACGTGCGGGCCGACGTCTCCTTTACAGCGCTACGCGATTTTTTCGGCGGGATCGACCTGCCGTGCGTCTCCGGTATAGATCTCTCCGATCTGGATAATGGCGTATACTACTTTAATATCAATGGCCAGTGGGAAGATGGGGAAGACCCTGCGACCTGGTTCCTGCCGATCACCGGCGACCTGGCCAACAGCAGCTATTCCCGTGCCGCCATCGAGGGGCAATGCCTGGATAGCGCCACCACCAAGGCATATGCCAAGGTCTATTCTAAGCGCGCTTTTACGGACAGGCTTGCAAGCGGCGATTTTGGGCCTGTGCGCTTCGCGTGTGGGGGCTACTGGATCCTCGTTGCGCAGGAGGAGGGCCTAATCTACTTCGCGGACTATGATTATAAAAACACCGTCATCTTTACCCGCAACAAGAGCACGGGCCAAATCACCAAGGTTGCCGTCGGTGCGGGCAACACCGATGCAAACTTTGTGGTTGGCCTCTTCACCTACCTGGGCTTTTGTGGTTCCGATGTTGAAGCGGGTAGGATTTACATGACGGACGACAACCTCCGCGCCGCCTTTGGCTTCGACTTTCAGGGCGAATCCTTTATCACCTGGGAGACCAGCCCCGTCGCCATCATTCTCGACCCCGCCATCGGCATCATCTAAACGGGCGGCAGGGCCGGCATCTTCGGGCCGGCCCTGCTCTTGCTCTCTGTTGCGGTTACCGCGAGCCCTGTCATGCGCCGCAACAAGCGCGTACAATTTCCGTAAAGGCCTTGCCGGTCTCCTTAGGGCTGCCGGAAAGGGCCTCGGCCTGGCGCATGATCTCCCGGAGAGTTTCGACATCTTGCTGGAGGAACAGCTCACAGAGGAAGCGCTTCATGCGGCCGTTGTTATAACGCGCAAGGGCAATGGTCAATAGGTCGGCCCGCTCGGCATATTCCGCATACCAGCGATCAAAGCCGTGGGCGGCAATGCTTTTACAGGTACGCTCCTTGGCGTGGCCCGTGTTCAGATCGCCGAAATCGCTCATTTTGCCCAGCCGGGCGCAGGGAAATTCGCCGCAGAGGCCGCAATGGGCCAACCGCTTTTCCCGGCAGCAATGGTGCACCTTGCAGGGCTCCGTATAATACCCGTCATGGGAGCAGCCGGGGCACCTGCTTTTGCCCTCCGTCCTGTATCTGCTGCACAAGGCGCAGGGCATGCCACAATATCCATAAGCGTAATCCGTCATTTCCTCGGCTCCTTTGTATTCATGCTATGCAAACGGGCGGCCCGCCCGCTTATCTCACGCGCCCTGCGCGGCCTGCTCGTTCACTTTCATCTGCATCCCTCGGGCGTAAAACCGCAAAAGGGCGGCAGGCAGAAGCCGTGTTCCTGTATCATGCGGTCCATTTCTTTGAGCGCCCTGTTGATCTCGGGGCGTTTTATAGCTCTGCTACCTCTGCTTTATAAAATTGAAAAGTAAATGCCGCCCACGGCCTGGCCGAATTGGGCCACGGTCGCATCCTGCCGCTTGGCGAGTTGCTTCATCAACGGCGTGCGCGCCAGATCCTCATTCGCGGCCAGCAGACGAATTCGCGGCGCGGTTTCGGTGCAGCCTTCACAAAGCAGGTTAAAGATGCTTTGCCGCTTGACAAAGCGGCCGAAGAGGAAGCGCGTATCGGTCTTCGGCTTCAAAAGGAAATCCATCTCGCGGCTTAACCAGCCCAAATGCATGCCGATGCGGCGAAAAACTTCCA
>DHOI01000031.1:19806-34826 GCA_002409725.1 Christensenella sp. UBA5394 | reverse complement strand
CGCCGCCGCATCGCCCGCCTCGGCCAGGGCCATCAGACGCTCCAGGCAGGGCTTGCGCATGTCCTCCGGCTCGGTCGGTATCAGCAGCAAGTCCCCTTCCTGCCGGTCGTAACCATCCAGCAGGGCGGGCTTCAGCTCCGCGGCCAGGCGGAAGGCGGCCGCCTGCCCCATGTAGCGCCGTGCGCCGGGCAGGCCGGAATTCTCATTGCGCACGCTGCGAAGATCCATAGCCGGGAGGCTCCGCGCGGGCAGGCTGCCCAGGTCGAGCAGCAGGTCGTACAGCTCCAGGGGCATTTCAGGGATGCCGCCATCCTCATTGAGCCAGCCGGTGCCGAGGTCCGTGCCCAGGGTGTGGGCGATGATGCCGCCCGCCAGTTCGCTGCCTTCGCCAGCGGCCATCTCCATAGCGGCCACAAAGGCGGCCATGTGCCCGTCGTTGGTGATACGCACCCGCCCATCTTGGCGGCAGAGGGCTTGCAGGCTTTCCTGTAAAGCGCCGATCTTGCTAAGCTCGGCCTCGTAATTTACGGCGGGGTTTTCGCGTATGCCTTTAGTCTTGGGCGTTTCCCCGCCCAGGATGCGGTCGTTAATAACCACATCCGGAAAGCTGAGGCCGACGCCGTCCAAAATGTCCACTGCCGGCCCCAAAACCTCTTCCGCACGGGCCACGGCCGCGGCGATTTGCTCCAGGCTTGCCCCAGCCTCCAATGCCCGGCTGAGGCTCTCCCGCAGGGGATGCGTTTCGGCCAACCCTTGCACAGCCAGGCAGGCGCGCATCAGGCGTACAAGCAGCAGGATGGGCTTCGTGATATCTTCCGCCGCCGTTCCCGCGGCGGGGTTCCAATCGAATTCCTTGATGCATATAAGCCGCCCGTTCAGGCTGGCGGCCAGCTTGATATCTGTGCCGCCCACGTCGATGCCGCAATACGCGCCCGTTTGCGCTTGCGCCGCAGCGGCGGCCAGGCGCGGGACCAGGGCTTTGCCCGGCTTACCTTCTGCCCGCTCCATAGGACAATATTCCCAGATATTCTGCACGGCAAAGGTAAAGGGCGGGCAGCCCGCGGCCTTGCAGATGCGGGTGGCCACCTGCACGCACTTGGCATAAGCCCCGCCCGGGGCAAAGGAAGCCTGCACCTCGTCCAGCAGGTGCATGAGCCCCACATCGCCCGTATCCGCAAAGAAGCGCAGCTCCCGCCCGCCCAGGGCGGAAATTGCGTTGTGTAGGCAGGCACAGAGGTAATCCGCCACGAAAGCCCGCTCCTCCTTGCCCTGCCAGGCGGGGAGCGGGTGGCGGAAATCCGTGGCTTGGCCATCACAGGCGGTCAGCCGCAGGACGATGCGGCCGCAAGCGGAAGAGGCGAGCAGTTCCTCCCGCAGCTGCGGCAGCCAGAGCGGCGCGCCGGCCTTGGCTTGCTCAATGTAGGCGCTAAGCATTAGAGCAGGATGTGCACGTCGTCGGGCCTAAAGGCCAGGCTGCAGGTCTCGCCCACCTGGTAGATGCGGCGGTTCTTCGGGTTGTGCTCAGTCAGCTTCACCAGCGTATCACCCACCATCACGTGGTAATTTTGATAGGAGCCCATGAAGCAGGAGAGCGCCACCTTGCAGGGCAGGCCGCCCGCCTCCGCCAGGCTGGCGGATTCGGGCCGCAGCACCAGCGTGTATTCCTGGTTGGTTTGGATGCCCGCCTGGGCGGTGGCCTTCACGGGATTGCCCTCCACATTCAGCAGGGCGTAGCCGCCTTCGATCGCCGTTACGGTGCCGCGAAGGAAGTTGGCCTCGCCGATGAAATCCGCCACGAACTCGCTATTGGGGTGGTAGTATATCTCCTGCGGGGTGCCCTTTTGCGCCACCACGCCCTTGTTCATGATGATGATATCATCCGAAATGGCCATGGCCTCGCTCTGGTCGTGGGTCACGTAGATGGCGGTGATGCCCACCTCCTGCTGGATGCGGCGGATCTCCGTGCGCATGGAAACGCGAAGCTTGGCATCGAGATTGCTGAGGGGCTCGTCAAAGAGCAGTACTGAGGGCTCGATTACCAGTGCCCTGGCTAGGGCCACGCGCTGCTGCTGGCCGCCGGAGAGCTGGTGCGTCATGCGGCTCTCCATGCCGTCCAATTCCACCAGGGCGAGGATGTCCATCACCCGGCGGTGGATCTCCTCTTTGGAGAGCTTACGCAGCTTGAGGCCATAGGCTACGTTGTCGAACACGTTGTAATGGGGCAGCAGGGCGTAGCTTTGGAAGACCATGGCCGTATCCCGCTTGTTTGGGGTCAGCTCGTTGATCGGCTGCTCGCCCAGGTAGACCTCGCCCTCGTCCGGGCTTTCAAAGCCGGCGATCATGCGCAGCGTGGTGGTTTTGCCACAGCCCGAAGGCCCCAGCAGCGTCACAAAGGAGCCCGGCTCGATGGTGAGGGAGGTATCCTTGACCGCGTAAAAATCCTTGCCCGTTTTCGGATCCTGATAGATTTTGGATATGTGCTCCAGGCGAACGCCCTTTTTGATCTTATCCATAGATTAAGCTGCCTCCTTGATTTGTTTGCTGGTGCCGAAATGCTTGATGAAGAGGTTCATCAGCAACACCGAGCCGTAGGTGATGAGGATGAGGATGGTGGCAAAGGCGCAGGCGACGCTGTAAGAGCCCTTTTCGGCAAATTCGTTGATCTGCACCGTGATCAGCAGGAACTGCGGCGTGACCAGCAGGATGATGGCGGATATGGCTGTGATGCTACGCACAAAGGCCGTGACCAGGCCGCTGAGGAAGGAATCCTTAATGAGGGGCAGGGTCACCGTCATGAATACGCGGAAGCTGTCCGCGCCCATGTCATAGGCGGATTCCTCGATGCTTTTATCGATCTGCCGCAGCGCGGAGATGCCGCTGCGGGTGCCCGTTGGCAGGCTGCGCACCACGAACACGATGATAAGGATCAGCGCCGTGCCATAGATTCCTTGCAAAAAGCCGGAGTGGAAGATGCCGCCCGAATAACCGCGGATGTAGCCAACGCCCAGCACCGTGCCGGGCACGGCCATGGCCAGCATGGAGACCGCCTCGATAAAGCCCTTGGCACGGAACCTTTTCTTCACCACAAGGTAGGAGATGATCATGGATAAGAGCGCGGTGACGGGGGCCGAAACCAGGGAGAGCAGGAAGGAATCCCGGAAGGCCTCGAAGCCGTGGTAGCGGGTAAAAACCAGGTTGAACCATTTGAAGGTGAGCGGGGTGAATTTATAGCCCCAGGTGGGGAAGAGTGCGCCGATGGGGACGCAGATGTACATCAATATCACAAAGGCCGCGGCCAGCGCGCACATGGATTTGAGGGGGATGGTAACGCTTTTGTCCGCAATGAGCATGCGTCCCCTGGAGGCCTTGCCCGTAAGGGTAGCGGCCGTTTTTGTCTCGAGATAATATTTCTGCACGGCGAACATCAGCAGTGTGATGGATAGCAGCACCACGGCCATGGCCGCAGCGCCCACTTTGTCGTATGCGCCGGTGATCTGCAAGTAAATGGTGGTGGCCAGCGTATCGTAGGAACCGCCGATAATCATGGGGTTGGCAAAATCGGCGATGGATTCGATGAAGGTGACGAGGAAGGCGTTGCCTAGGCCCGGAAGCATCAGCGGCAGGGTCACGCTGGCAAACACCTTAAAGCGGCCCGCGCCCATATCCCGGGCCGCCTCCTCCAAGGAGGGGTCGATGTTTTTGAGCAGGCCCTTGAGCATCATGTAGCACACCGGGAAAAAAGTGAGCGTTTGCACGATCACGATGCCCCAAAAGCCGTAGACGCTATTGTCGTAAATGCCCAGCAAAAAGCGGGTGATCAGCCCGGCCTTGCCGAAAAGCATGATCATCGAAAGGCTCAGCACGAAAGGGGGGGAGACCACGGGCAGCATGGAGACCATCTTAAACAGGCCGCCCACGCCCCTGCCAACTTTCACGTAGACCTCCACATAGGCGAACAAAAGCCCGATAAACGTGGAGAGGATGCCAACCAGGAAGCCCACCTTGAGCGTGTTGGTGATGGCCGTACGGAAGGTGATCATGCCCAGCACGCGCTTGAACACATCCAGCGTAAAGCCGCCATCGCCATAAAAACTATCCACGAGCAAAATGGCCAGCGGATAGAGGATAAACAAGGTTAAAAAGGTAATGAGCACAACGATGGTGGTGACCATGACGGGGTCCGCCATCAGCTTTTTCCGGTCCAGCGCCGCGCTCTGGCTCTTTGCCATGGGGCCGCTCCTTTCTCCTGCGAGGGGGGGGACGGGATGTTCAGAAAGAATCATCCGGTGAAGTGCCGTTAAAAATACGGGGGATGGCGGATCATCCCGCTATCCCCCATATATAAGCCATATGTGTGATTACTCGGTCTTGAAGCGGTCGTCGCCGCCGCCCAGCGCGTTCATCACCTCTTCCACATAGGTGGTGATGTTCTTGGTGGCGTCCTCAAAGTCGTATTCCATCACGTTCTCGGGATCGAGGCCGAAATCGGCGGCCTGGGAGGGCTGCTCCACGTTGTCGAGCACCAGGAACTGATAGGAGCCGGTGTCATCCGCTATGCCTACGCAATCGGGAGAGAGCGCATACTCAATCCAGAGCTTCGCGGCATTGGGATGCGCGCAGCCCTTAAAGATGGCGGTGGCGCCGATCTCAAAGGAGGTGCCGCTGGAGGGGATTACCAGCTGGATGTTTTCATAGCCGTTATCCACGATCTGGGTGATGCCATCGTGCAGGAAGCCGATGCCGATCACGCACTCGCCCGTGCCCACGTTCTTGGAGGGGCCGGAGCCGGACTTGGTATAGACTTCGATGTTTTTATCTAGGTCGACCAGATACTGGATGCCGGCGTCGTGGCCCTTCTTCTGGATCATGGTGTTGATGACCAGCTTGGCCGTGCCGGCGGTGTTGTAGTTGGAGAGCCACACAAGGCCCTTGTACTGCGGGTCGAGCAGGTCATCCCAATCGGCGGGGATGGGCAGGTTCATGCGGGTCAGCTCGTCGGTATTGACCATGAAACCGAGGATGCCCTTATAGATGCCGTACCAATAGCCGTCCGTATGGCGGTACATACTGCTCAGCAGGTGGGAAGCGTTCTTGGCTTCATAGGCCTCGAGCAGGCCCTCACTGGCGCATACGTTGTAAGGATCGGTGGTGCCGCCGAACCAAACGTCCGCAGAGGGGTTGCCGTTCTCTTCTTCGATTTTGGCCTGCACCTCGCCGGTGGAGAGGCGCTGGTACTCGACCTTGATGCCATAGAGCTTTTCAAAGCCCTGGCAAGCGGCTGCTAAGTATTCCTCCTCGCAGGAGCCGTATACCACCAGGGTGCCTTCGGCCTGCGCGGCGGCGATCATGGCTTCTTCTTCAGAAGGCTCCGCTGCGGCGGGTTCGGCCGCGGGCGATGCGGGAACGGGTTCGGCTGCGGGTGCCGCGGGCTCTGCCGGGGCCGCCGTCTGCGTGCAGGCGACCAGAGACAAAACCATCATGACGCACACGATGAATGCAAGTGTCTTCTTCATTTGAATATCCTCCATATTTATTTTACACACGCAAAGCGATTGCTCTGCGAAGTGAAGTGATATTGAAATCTTATACCTTTGGCGCTGAAGAGTCAATGTTTTACGCAGGTTTGCGCATAATTAGATTATAACCGGCCTATTGCGCTTGTGTTAGCTCCACAGCGAATACAACCTGCTCTTTTTGAGCCAGCTCACCGCAGATACGGGCGATTTCGCCCTCGCGGCTGGCCGGCAGTTCGGCCTCCAACCCCAGGTGGCCATTGAGGCCGCTCTGGGGGGGTGTGATGTGAAAGGCCGCGATCTGATATTCTTCTTTTAAATAAGCGAGGAAGGCGTTGAGCTGCTCAGGCGCTTTCAATTCGAGATAGATGCTGTTGTTGCGCTGTGCCTTGATATTGCGCTCCATATAGGGAAAAAGGGCGTTGGTAACCAAAACCAGCAGCACGGAGAGCAGGGCCGCCTCGTAATAGCCGATGCCGATCGCCAAGCCGATGGCGGCCGTAGCCCAAAGGCCCGCGGCCGTAGTCAGGCCCGTTACCTGAAAATGGCCCCGGATGAGGATCATGCCCGCGCCCAAAAAGCCGATGCCGGAAATGACCTGTGCGCCGACCCGCAGCGGATCCGTGGTAAAGTTGAGGATTTCCGTAGTATAAAGGCCCACCAGGGCGGAAAGGGCCGCCCCCAGGCAAACCAGGATATGTGTGCGCATGCCGGCGGCGCGGCCCCGGCGGCCCCGCTCCATGCCGATGATCCCGCCGAGAACGGTGGCCAGCAGCAGCCGGATGGCGGCCGTAAGCAGTGTAAGTTCACGCAGCGCATGCAGAATGCCGCTCATCATTATTCCTCCCCCCAAGCAGGCCGTCAAGGCCATTAATTCTGTCATTACAATATGCGCATTTTACCAGAATATCCCCATACGGTCAAGAAACGGCCGGTAATAGCCATATGGTAAAAGGTCTGCAGCACGTTTTCATGCCGCAGACCTTTTGCTTCGGTTTATCTATTTATCTGGTTGCGGCCTTGCTGATGGCTTCCCAGAGGCCATTGAGGTAGCAGGCGCCCATGGCCCGGTCGTAGAGACCGTAGCCGGGCATGGCCACCTCGCCCCACACCATGCGGCCATGGTCGGGCCGGATCACCACGTCGGGACAGGTCTCATAGAGGGCCTTCATGATCTCGTACATATCCAGGTCGCCATCGGAGGAAAGGTGGGCGGCCTCCTCGAAATCGCCGGGGCCGTTGTGCTTGGTGTTGCGCACATGGGCGAAGGGGATGCGGCCCGCGAGGGAGCGGATGATGGCCGGGATGTCGTTGGCCGGGTTGGAGGAAAGCGACCCCGTGCAAAGGGTGACGCCGTTGAAGGGATCGTCCACGGCCTTCATCAGGCGCCGGATCTTTTCGCCGCTGGTGACGATACGGGGCAGGCCGAACACGGGCCAGGCGGGGTCGTCCGGATGGATGGCCATACGGATGCCGTATTGTTTACACACGGGCTTGATGCGATTCAGGAAATAGACCAGGTTATCAAAGAGCTTTTCATCGGTCACATCCTTGTAAAGCTCGAAAAGCTCCTTAAGCCGCCCCATGCGTTCCGGTTCCCAGCCGGGCAGGACGTAGCCATTGGAATTGGCGTCCATTTCGGCCAGCATGGTATCGGGGTTGATGGCGTCGATCTTTTTCTGGTCATAGGCCAGCACGGTCGCACCGTCGGGCCGGGGCTTGGCCAGATCCGAGCGGGTCCAATCGAATACGGGCATGAAGTTATAGCAAATGAGCTTGATGCCTTCTTGGCCCAGTCGCTCCAATGTTGTGATGTAGTTTTCGATATACTGCTCCCGATCCGGTGAGCCGATCTTGATGGAATCGTGGATGTTCACGCTCTCGATGCCGGTCAACTCGAGGCCCGCGTCCTCAACCTCCTTTTTGATGGCGCGGATATCCTCCGTTTTCCAAGCTTCGCCGGGGGTGGTGCCATAGAGGGTGGTGATGATACCGGTCACGCCGGCGATCTGGCGGATGTGCGAGAGGCGCACGGAATCATACCCGGTGCCGAACCAACGCAAGGTCATTTGCATGCTGCTTCCTCCTTATCTTGCATTTCACATAATGATCGGCCTTACGGCCATTTTATAGGGTTACGCCGCCCTTCCAGATTGCCAGGCCCCGCTGGCCATGCTGCTCGGCGCGGGTACGGTAGCTGCCCTCCGCCGTTTGGAAGACCAGCGTCAGCAGGCGGTCTGCGGCCGCATTTAGCCCTTCCCCCTCGGCTATGGTGCCGGCATTGAAATCCAGCCAATGCGGCTTTTTTTTGAATAAGGGGGTGTTGGTGGCTATTTTCAGCGTGGGCGCGGGCGCGCCGAAGGGGGTGCCCCGTCCTGTGGTGAAAAGGATAATCTGCGCGCCGCTGGCCGTAAGCGCGGTAGCGGAAACCAGGTCGTTGCCCGGGCCATAGAGTAGGTTGAGGCCGGGCGTGATCACGGGCCGGCCATAGCCAAGCACATCAGCCACGGGGGCGGAGCCGCCCTTTTGTACGCAGCCCATGCTCTTATCCTCCAGGGTGGTGATGCCGCCCTCCTTGTTGCCCGGGGAGGGGTTTTCGTAGACCACTTGGCCGTGCTCGGTGAAATAGCGCTTGAAGCTTTCGGCCATTTCCACGGCCTTGTCAAAGGTGGCCTTATCTTTGCAGCGGCTGAAAAGCAGGCTCTCCGCACCAAACATCTCGGGCACCTCGGTGAGGATGGCCGTACCGCCCATGGCGACGAGCTTATCGGAAAAAGCGCCCACAGCGGGATTGGCGGTGATGCCGGAGAGGCCGTCGCTACCGCCGCATTTCATGCCCACCACCAGCTTGGAAGGGGGCAGCGGCTGCCGCTGGAAGCCCGCCGCATAGGCGGCCAGTTCCCGCAAAAGGGTAGAGCCCGTGGCCAGCTCGTCATCCACCTGCTGGCAGGCCATAAAGCGCAGCTTATTTTGATATTCCGGCCCAAAGAGGGTACGGAATACATCCAGCTTATTGTTTTCACAGCCCAGGCCCACCACCAGCACGCCGGCGGCGTTGGGGTGGCGGCAGAGGGCGGCCAAAAGGTCTCGCGTTTGCGCGTGGTCATCCCCCATCTGGCTGCAGCCATAGGGATGGGGGAAATGATATATGCCGTCCAGCCCAAATTCGGCCGCCAGGTGGGCGTTTTCGATCTCGAGGCTCTTGCAGATGTCGTTCACGCAGCCCACGGTGGGGATGATCCACAGCTCGTTGCGGATGCCGGCCCGGCCATCCTCCCGTAAATAGCCCTGGAAGCTGCGGGGCGGCAGCTCCGGCAGCGGCTTGCAGGAAGAGACGTAGACATAGGCGGCGTTTTCATCCAGCCCAGTGCGCACATTGTGCGTATGCACCCATGCGCCCGGGGCGATATCGGCCGTAGCATAGCCGATGGGCAGGCCATACTTGGTGATGGCCGCGCCTTGGGCAATGGGGGCCAGGCTGAACTTATGCCCGGCGGGGATGGCTTCGGCCAGGGTTACGCCCAGCTCGGCTTCCCCGGCATGGAGGGGCGCGAGGGCCACGGCCACGTTATCCCGGCCGTGGATTTTGATGGCCCGCTTCATGCCATGACCGCCTCCATGGCGGCCCGCATGCCCTTCGTTTGGATAGCCTTAAGGCCATCGGTCACAGTAGCGAGGAAGCCGGGGATGGTTGACAGGTCTTGGCCCCAGAAAAGCGTCTCTGCGCAGAGGGCGGCCATCAGAACTTCGGGGGAAGACTCACGGTGGGTGGCGAAGAAATCCAGCGCCTCCTGATCGTCCTTGCAGTCGAACCTGCCGCAGCGGAAGAACTCCGCATAGGCGGCAAAGCTGAAGGTTAGGAGCTTGGGCAAAGCACCTTTGCGCTTTACGTATTCCGTAACGCTGGGTAGCACCCGCGCGCGCCATTTAGAGGTGGAGTTGAGAGTAATGGTGAGCAGCTCGTGGCGGATGAAGGGGTTCTGGAAGCGCTCGATCACCGAGGCCGCGAAAGCGTCCAGCTCGGCGCGGGGCAAATCCAGCGTGGGGATGATCTCCTCACTGATCTCCCGCTCGAGGTAGGCGCGCAAAAGCGGATCGGCCATCATCTCGCCCACGGTCTCGAGACCGCAAAGGAGGCCCGCGCAAACGGTGGAGGTATGCGCGCCGTTGAGGATGCGCACTTTGCGCTGCTTGTAGCCCGTGCAATCCTCGGTGACCAGCACGGGCAGGCCGGATTTAGCAAAGGGAAGCTCGTCGTTCAAGCGGCCGGGGCCTTCTACAGCCCAGAAGCCGAAGGGCTCGGCCGAGACCAAAAGGCCGTCCTCATAGCCGTTGGCCGCGTTGAGGGCGGCTGCATCTTTGGGGTAACCGGGCACGATGCGGTCCACCAGCGTGGAACAAAATACGTTCTTTTCCTCCACCCAGGCGGCGAAATCCGGCGGCAGGTTCCAGAGGGCGATGTATTTTTTTACGCAGGCGAGCAGGTTTTTACCGTTCTCCTCGATCAGCTCGCAGGGCAGCAACACGAAGCCCTTCTCCGGCAGGCAATTGTAGCGCTCGAGCAAAAGCAGCGTCAGCTTGGCCGGGAAGGAGGCCGCGCCTGGGTCATCCATCGTATCGCCTTCGCGGTAAACGATGCCCGCCTCGGTGGTGTTGCTGACGATATACCGGATATCCGGGTTATGGGCGCAGGCCAGCACGGCTTCGAAATCATCGGCCGCGGAGATGCAGCGGGAAATGCAGGAGATCACCCGCCGCTTTTCGACCTTTTGCCCGTTCTCGATGCCGCGCAGGTAGAGGGTGTATAAGCCCTGCTGGGCTATGAATTTATCCTTAACCGTCTGCCCGGCGATGGGCTGCACGGCCACCACCTTGGCGTTGAAGCCCGAGACCTCGTTGGCTACGTCGATAAAATAATCCACAAAAGCCCGAAGAAAATTGCCCTCACCGAATTGGAGAATCCGTTCGGGCGCGTTTTCGAGGATATAATCCTCACAGCCCAGCTCCTTCAGTGTTTGATAAGACAGCAGCTCCATGCGCGGTCCTCCTTAAAGCTTGCTATATAATCAATAGCCGAAATATTCTTTGATGTTGTTATAGGATACGTTTTGTACAAGCCTGCCCAGGCGCGCCATATCCGCCGGGAACTCGCCCTTTTCCACCCATTGGCCCAGCAGCTCGCAGAGGATGCGTCGGAAATACTCGTGCCTGGGATAGGCCAGGAAGCTGCGCGAGTCCGTGACCATGCCGAGGAAATTATCCAGCGGGGCCAGGGAGGCTAGGGTGGTCATCTGGTCGATCATGCCCTGCTTGGTATCGTTGAACCACCAGGGCACGCCCTGCTGCACCTTGCCGCGCACGCCCTCCTGCTGGAAGCCGCCGGCGATGGTGGAGAGCATGGCGTCGTCGTTGGGCGAGAGGGAAAAGAGCACGGTCTTGGGCAAGCAACCCTTGCTGTTGAGCGCATCGAGCAGGGCGGGCAGGCCGGGCACGGCCACTACGGGGGCGATGGCGTCATAGCCGGTATCCGGCCCCATGGCCTTGAATTGGGCGCTGTTCACATTGCGGATGGCTCCGTAGTGGATCTCCATCACCCAATCGCGCTTGCCGTATTCTTCGCCCAGGAAGAGCATGCAGGCGTATTGATAGGCCGCGGCTTCGCGCGGGGTAACTTCTTCGCCTCGGATGGCCTTGGCGAGGATGGCGTCCAGCTCGGCCTCGGTAGCGGCCACGCACTCGAGGGATTCGATGCCGTGGTCGGAGGCGGAGCAGCCGTGGTTGCCAAAATGGTCCATGCGGGCGCGCACGGCTTTGCGCAGGGATTCCATGCTGTTTATCTCACCCAGCTTGGCGATGTAGGCTGCAAAGCCTGCCTGCCGGATATTCATCAGCTTATCGGGCCGCCAGGCGGGCTTAACGGTAATGTTGAAGGTGGGGTCCGCGGCCAGCTTTTCGTGCCACTCGAGGGTATCGAGCGGGTCGTCCGTGGTGGCGAGGCCGACTACGTTGGAACGCCGCAAAATCTCGCGCACGGTGAGGCCGGTACGAAGCGCTTCGTTGCACCGGTTCCAGATTTCGTCCGCCGTATCCTCGTCGAGGGGAATGTCGCAGCCGAAATAGCGCTTGAGCTCCAGGTGCGCCCAATGGTAGACGGGGTTGCCGGGGATTTTTGGCAGGCAACGGCTAAAGGCCAGGAATTTTTCGTAGTCGCCAGAGTCGCCCGTGATGCAGCGCTCGGGCTCGCCGCAGGCACGCATGATGCGCCAGCGGTAGTGGTCGCCGTAAAAATTGCCGCCCAGCCAGAGCTGGGTGATGTTATCGTACGCCCGATCCTCGTAGATTTCCCGGGGCGGCACATGACAATGGTAATCGATAATGGGCATTTTGGCCGCGTAGTCGTGATAGAGCGCGCGGGCCGTGTCCGTCGTCAGCAGAAAATCCTCGTCCATAAATGCTTTCATTGCCTTACCTGCCTTTGCGTTGTGCTTAGCAATCGATTAATAATTACAGATTGGATTGCAGCCACTCGTGCTGCGGATCCATATAGCTATCGAGGTTGGTTTTAAAGATGATGCGGGTGTCCACGTGTAGGCGGGGCCTGGGGGGCATCCAGCCTTCGAGGATGTGCCGTACCAGCAGCCGGGCGGCCTGCAAGCCCTGGCGGCAGGGATCCTGATAGAGCAAGGCGCCGCACCAGCCCTCGCGCAGGGCTTCGGCCGTGCGCTCCGTGAGGTCGTAACCCACGATCTTGATATCCCGGCGGTTAAGGGTTTTCACGGCCTGCAGCGCGCCCACGGTGCTGGAATAGCCCGTGCAGAACACGCCGTTGATATCGGGCACGCGCGCGATCAGGTCGATAAGACTCTTGGCCGCCAGATCCGGGTCGCTGAGGCACTCGGAGCAGGGGTAGATGCGCAGATCCGGGGCCTCCAGCTGGGCGTATTCGCAAAAGCCGCCGAAGCGCTCGATGAAGGGGGTGGCCCGGCTGAAATTGCCCAGGATGGTTACGTTGCCCTTGCCACCCAAGAGCAGGCTGAGCAGCTCGCCGCCCATCAGGCCGGATTGGCGGGAGTTGTTGCCCACGTAAAAAAGACGTCGGCTATCCGGCGCATCGGTATTAAAGGTGACCACCGGGGTACCGGCAGCCACGAAGCGGTCGATCTCGGATACGTTCACAGCACCGGCTGAGTTGATGGCCAGGCCGTCGAAATCCGCCGGATCCACCTGCGCCAGGCGCGCCCGGGCGATCTCCGGATCCTGCGTTTTGTAGCGGATCTTTTCCACCACCACGCCATAATACTGCAATTCTTCCAAGGCTTTGTCAAAGCCCCGGTCGATATCGCGGTAAAAATCCGCCGGCTCTTCCGGATAAGCCGCGCCGATGCGGATGATCTTCTTGCGGCTCAGGGCGCTGGCGAATTTGTTGGGTCGATACCCCATTTCCTCGGCGACCTGCAGCACCCGTGCCTTGCTTTCCTCGCTCACGCCCTCGCGGTTGTTGAGCGCACGGTCCACCGTGCCGATGGAGGTCCCCGCTTTTTCTGCGATCATTTTCAAGGTAACACGCATACATCAATCTCCTGACATAATCAGATACAGCAATAATCGATCCGTTCCTTTGTACTATATCAGAAATTTTAACGGATGTACAGCATATTTTCGTGTTCGTTAACGGTTTTTTCTACCCGGGTTTAACGGGAAGGATTTACCAGCATTTTAAACAAAAATATAAAATCGGCAAGTTTTTATGAACATTATATTGACGAAAGATTGTCGAGGTCTTATAATGTTCACAACAGTGTTGCCGTTAAATCACACGAAAACACACGGTGCAGTTTTGAAAGAGGTGACAGCAATGGCCGAAGAACTCTTTCGCATGGAAGGCATCTGCAAGTCCTTCCCCGGCGTAAAAGCGCTGGATAATGTCGCCTTATCCGTAAACAAGGGCGAGGTTCACGGGCTGGTGGGTGAGAATGGCGCGGGCAAATCCACCCTGATGAAGATCATGACGGGTGTGTATTCCGCAGATGCGGGCGCCATCTACATCGAGGGTGAAAGGGTCGACATCGACTCCGTTGCCAAAGCCCACGAGCTGGGGATCAGCATCATTTTCCAAGAGATGACCCTTTGCCGCCACATGACGGTGGCGGACAACATTTTCATCGGGCGCCCCGCCCACAAAGGCCCTCTAATCGACGACCGGCAGATGCACAAGAACGCTAAAAAAATTCTCGACGACCTGGGAATCAACATTAATACATACGCAAGGGTAGCCACCCTCTCCGTGGCCCAGCAGCAGATGGTGGAGATTGCCAAGGCTATCTCCTATAACTCCCGCATCCTGGTGCTGGACGAACCCTCCGCCACGCTGACCGAGCGTGAGATCCAGCAGCTCTTCGGCATCATCCGTAACCTGCAGAAAAAGGGCGTGGGCATGGTTTACATCTCCCACCGCATGGAGGAGCTGAGCCAGATCTGCGAGCGGGCCAGCGTGCTGCGCGACGGCCAGTATATCGGCACGCGCAATCTTAAGGATATCACCATGAACGAGCTGGTGAACATGATCGTGGGCCGCCCGTTGGAGGATAAGTATCCCAGATACGAGCGCAAGATCGGTGAGGTAGCGCTGGAGGTCAACAACCTCAAGGCGCACAACCGCCTACCCCTCAACGTGGATCACTTCTACGTGCGCAAGGGCGAGATATTAGGCATTGCGGGCCTTGTGGGCGCGGGTCGCACCGAGATCATGCGCTGCGTGTTCGGCGCGGATCGGGTGGAGAGCATGGATGTCAAGATCGACGGTAAGCCTGTCAAGATCGGCTCCGTGATCCAAGCCATCGACCATGGCCTTTCCTACGCCACGGAGGATCGCAAGTTCGACGGCTTGGCCCTGGGCCTCGACGTGGAATACAATACCAATATGGCCCACCTGCGCCAGCTTAGCAAGTTCGGCTTCGTAAACGATAAAGCGGGCGCACGCAACGCCGAGCGCTACCGCGAAAAGTTGCGCACCAAAACGCCTTCCATCCGCCAGCTCACGAAAAACCTTTCTGGCGGCAACCAGCAAAAGATTGTCCTTTCCAAGTGGCTCTGCAACGATGCCAAGATTCTAATTGTGGATGAGCCGACGCGCGGTATCGACGTAGGCGCGAAATTTGAGATATACCAGCTGTTCAACCAGTTGAGCGACCAAGGCGTGGCCATCATCATGATCTCCTCGGAGCTGCCTGAGATTTTGGGCATGAGCGACCGGGTGCTGGTGATCCACGAAGGCGGCATTAACGGCGAATTGGTGACCAAGGAAACCTCGCAGGAGGAGATCCTTTACCTGGCCGCAGGATACAACAAGATGGAGTCCAAGGCGACTCCTATGATTTCTTGAGGAGCGTGATCCAGATGGAAAGCAAGAGTGCATTTTCCGGTTTTTACGGCAACCTGGGCGTAGCGACCAAGCGCGCCATATCCTCTCTCTTCCTTTTAATCTCCCTATTCGTTCTGTTTACCTTC
>DHOI01000031.1:18509-19523 GCA_002409725.1 Christensenella sp. UBA5394 | reverse complement strand
GGAAACGACCTATCCGCGGGCGCATCCATGGCGCTATCGGGCATCATCGTGGTCTCCCTGCTGGTGCAGGGCTGGCCCATGTGGGTTTGCATTATCCTGTGCCTGGCGATGGGTGTGCTCACAGGCATCATGAACGGCTTTTTCATTGAGATCTTGGGCGTTATCCCCATGATCGCCACCCTGGGCACCCAGTGGGTATACCGCGGCATGGCGAACGCCCTGGTCAACGGCGCGCCGGTCTATACGGTGGATATCCCCAGCGAAGCCGTGCAAAAAGCCTTTTACCAGCTGGGTGGCGGCCGCTTCCCAGGCGGCTTGCCCTACAGCGTGATCATCATGGGCGTTTACGCCATCATCCTGGGTATTCTGCTCGCGAAGACCCGCATCGGCCGTCAAATCTACGCCTGCGGCTCCAACATCGAGGCTGCCAAGCTTTCCGGCATCAACGCCGTGGGTACCCGCATGTTCGCCTATTGCGTATCCGGCTTTTCCGCAGCTATCTGCGGTATCCTAGTGGCCTCGCGCATGTCCTCCGCGCAGCCCATGGCGGGCAACGGATATGAAATGGAGGCTATCGCGGCAGCGGTGCTGGGCGGCATCGCCATCAACGGCGGCGAGGGCAACATCCTCAACACCATCATCGGCGCGCTGATGATGGGCATGATCCGCAACGGCCTGAACCTGATCGGCGTCAACTCCTATTGGCAGCAGGTCATCATCGGCATGGTGCTGGTTATCGCCGTGGCCAACCAGATGCGCCGCCAGCGTAGGAGCGGCTCTATCGCGCCCTCTTTGCTTAGGCAGCTCTTCAACCGCGTTTTTCCGCAAAAGACTAAGATTGGTTGTTAGTTGACCTGGTTATCAACCGGTTGCTATATAAAAAATCAGGAGGAGATTAACATGAAAAAACTGATCGCGCTTGCTCTTGCCTTCGTCATGATGCTTACGTTGGCGGCTTGCAGCACCCCCGTAGCGGCTCCCGCCGCCGAGCCCGACGCTCCCGCCGCCGAACTA
>DHOI01000031.1:17364-18380 GCA_002409725.1 Christensenella sp. UBA5394 | reverse complement strand
GATCCCGCCGCTCCCGCCGCCGAACCCGCAGCGCCCGCCGCAGAACCCGCAGCGCCGGCTGCCGAGCCCGCGGCCGAGCAGAAGACCATCTACGTTCTCGTAAAAGTGCTGGGCAACCAGTATTGGTCCGTTGTGGAAGCCGGCGCCCGTAAGGCCGCCGAGGATCTGGGCTGCAACGTGGTCATCGTAGGCACCGCCGCCGAGTCCGAGGTCGAGAAGCAGGTCGCCCTGCTACAGGATGCCGTATCCGCCCAGGCGGACGCCGTCGTCATTGCGCCGCTGGATCGTAAGGCCATGGTCGCGCCGATTTCCGAGCAGTTCACCTCCGGCATCCCGATCATCCTCATTGACTCTTCTGTCGATACCGAGGACTACAGCGCCGCTTACCTCACCGACAACATCGCCGCCGGCCGCCTGGCCGCCGAGGCCCTGATCGCCAAGCTGAAGGCCGCCGGCACTGCGGAAGATAAGGAAGGCGTCATCGCCATCACCATCGGCTCCACCGGCTCCCAGGCCATCATCGACCGTAACGCCGGCTTCAAGGAGTATTGGGACGCCAACGCCCCCGCCGCTTGGAAGGTACTGTGGGACGAGGTCAAGGTCAACGACGGCGACGCCCAGAAGGCGCTCACCTTTGGCCAGGACTTCATCACCGCTTACCCCAACCTGATCGCCCTCTTCGCCCCCAACAACGGCTCCACCGTGGGCTTTGTTAAGGCCCTTGAAGAGTCCGGCCGCACGGATATCGCCATGGTCGGCTTCGACTTCTCAGCCGAGATGGAAGCCATCGTGCGCAACCCTGATTACAGCGTGGCCACCATCCTGCAGCGCCAATACTTCATGGGTTATGACGGCGTAGCCAAGGCCCTGGAGTTGGCCAATGGCGGCTCTGTGACCGAGAAGGTCGTGGATACCGGTGTTATGGTCGTGGATAACGCCAACGTCGATTCCACCGAAGTGCAGAACATCGTGAAGGGCGGCTAAAACCGGGCCCTTCTAAACCGAACGGATAAGAT
>DHOI01000031.1:16169-17155 GCA_002409725.1 Christensenella sp. UBA5394 | reverse complement strand
TATGACCGCGATGGAAAGGGTGGCGCGCTGCGGCGTTGTGCCCGTGATCGTGCTGGAGGATGTGGCCCGGGCGGTGCCCACGGCAAGGGCCCTGCTCGCGGGCGGCGTCGACGTGATGGAGATCACCTTCCGCACTGCCGCCGCCAGGGCGAGCATTGCCGCCGTTGTAAAGGAAGTGCCCGAAATGCTGGTGGGCGCGGGCACCGTTATTTCCCTCGAGCAGCTGGCGCAGGCCGCCGCAGCCGGCGCGCAGTTCATCGTGTCCCCGGGCAGCGACGAGGGCGTAATTGCCGCCTGCATAGCAAAGCAACTGCCCATCCTGCCCGGCGTGGTCACTCCCAGCGAGATCATGCTGGGCCTACGCTATGGCCTGAACGTGTTCAAGTTTTTCCCCGCCGAGAATTACGGCGGCCTCAAAACCATCAAGGCCCTTAGCGGCCCCTTCCCGCAGTCTAAATTCCTGCCCACGGGCGGCATCTCCGAAAAGAACGCCGCCGATTACTTTGCGGATAAACGCATTGTGGCCGTGGGCGGCAGCTGGATGGCTACAGCCGAGATGATCAAAACCGGCGATTACGCCGGCATCACCCGAAAATCCGCAGAGTCAGTGGCCCTCTTCAAGGCCGCGCGCGGCTAAGGAGGGCGAAGGCAATGGATCTTCAACTCAAAGATAAAAAAGATTGCAAATACGACCTCGTGTCTTTGGGCGAGGTGATGCTGCGGCTGGACCCGGGCGAAGGCCGCATCCGCACCACCCGCAGCTTTACGGCCTGGGAGGGCGGCGGCGAATATAACGTGGCCAGGGGCCTGAAAAAATGCTTTGGCCTTAATACCGCTGTCGTTACCGCTCTGGCCGAGAATGACGTGGGCTACCTGATCGAGGATCTCATCCAGCAGGGCGGCGTGGCCACCCAGTTCATCAAGTGGGCGCCTTTTGACGGCATTGGCCGCAGGGTGCGCAACGGCCTCAATTTCACAGAGCGCGG
>DHOI01000031.1:781-15890 GCA_002409725.1 Christensenella sp. UBA5394 | reverse complement strand
CGCTGGCTGCATACCGGCGGCATCTACGCGGCCCTCTCCGAAACCACAGCCGAGGTGGTGATCGAGGCGGTGAAAGCGGCCAAGAAATACGGTACCATCGTCAGCTACGACCTCAATTACCGGCCCTCCCTTTGGAAGGAAATTGGCGGCAAGGCCAAGGCACAGGAAGTCAACAAGGAGATCGCCCGCTATATCGATGTAATGATCGGCAACGAAGAGGATTTTACGGCCTGCCTCGGCTTTGAGATTGAGGGCAGCGATTTGAAGAAGCTCTCCATCGAGGGCTACAAGGCCATGATCGACCGGGTGGCCCAAACATACCCCAACTTCAAGGTCATCGCCACCACCCTGCGCGAGGTCAAGACCGCCACCATCAACGACTGGTCCGCCATCGCGTGGGCCGACGGCGTGGTACACAAGGCCAACGACTACCCCAACCTGGAGATTTTCGACCGGGTGGGCGGTGGCGATAGCTTCGCTTCGGGCCTGATCTACGGCTTGATGGCCACGGGCGACGCGGCCCTGGCCGTGAACTATGGCGCTGCCCACGGCGCGCTTGCCATGACTACCCCCGGCGACACCTCCATGGCCCGCAAGAACGAGGTGGAGGCCCTGATGAAGGGCGCGGGCGCGCGCGTGCAGCGCTAGACGCGCACCCGAAACAGAAAATCCACGAAAGGCGCGTCGCAAAGATCTGTTGCGGCGCGCCTTTTGTTTTGCTTGCTTTATTTGGTTTATATGCTTTGCAGCGCGCGGCGCACGGAGCCGGGGCCCCGGGAGAGCTCGGCCAGCAGGGCGGTCACCCGCTCGGCCAGGCCCGCTTCGTGCAAGTCCACGCCGAAGATGGCGGCATCTGCGAGAAGGCCGGGTAAGTCGCTGGCCAGCCGTTTGCGGGTGCTCTCCAGCAAGGGATCGGGAGAGCAGTCGAAGAGCCGCCCGGCGTCGTCCACACCCTGCAAATAGCGCAGCCAGCCCGCCAGCACCAGGGGGATGGCCCTAAGGCTCGCCACGTCGAGGCCGGGGGCATGCAGGTAGGATTTGATGGTTTCCCCAAAGCGGATGGATAGCTTTTGCGAGGTATCGCAGGCGATGCGCTGGGGGGTATCGGGCATGAAGGGGTTGGGCAGGCGCACCTGCACCACGTTGTCGATGAAAGCCTTGGGGTCGAGGATACCGGGATCGACCACCACAGGCAGGCCCTCCACATAGCCCACGGTTTCGATGAGACGCACGAGATCCGCATCCTTCATTTCGTCGCTGATCTTGGTATAGCCCAGCAGGCAGCCGAAGATGGCCAGGGCGGTGTGCAGGGGATTAAGGCAGGTGCAAACCTTCATCTTTTCGACCTTATCCACAGTCTGCCGATCCGTAAAGATGACGCCGGCCTGCTCCAGCGGCGGGCGGCCGTTGGGGAAGTGATCCTCGATCACCAGCCATTGGGTCTCCTCCGCGTTGACAAAGGGGGCGATGAAGGTGTTCTTGGCGGTAATGCTCCCATCGGCATCCGCAAAGCCACATTCGAGCAGCATTTGCTTTACGGCCGTATCCGGCCGGGGGGTGATCTTGTCGATCATGCTCCAGGGGAAGGAGATCTTGGCCGGGTCTGCGATATAGGCGCTAAAGCCCGGATCGGCCAGTCCGTTCTCTGTCCATTCCTTGGCAAAGGCGGTCACGGCGGTGCAGAGCTTATCGCCGTTGTGGGAGCAATTGTCCATGCTCACCAGGGCTAGCGGCAACGCACCCGCCAGGTAGCGCTCGTAGCAGAGGGCGGCCAGCTTGCCGATATAGCTATGGGGGGCAGCCGGGCCGGCCTTGAAATCCGCGGCCACATCCGGCAGGGGGGAGCCATCTCCCCGCGCCAGGCTATATCCCTTTTCGGTAATGGTAAAGGAGGCCATTTGCAGGCTGGGCGCGCGGAAGACTTCTTTGAGCCGCGCGAAATCGCGGGCGTTCGTGCTATCCACCTTAAGCGCCTCGGCCACGCTGGCGATCACCGTTTTTTCGATGGTGCCGTCCGCCTTGAGCGTAACCAGCAGGCTCAAATTATCGTGCGGGGCAAAAAGCGCGTCGATGATCTCGTAATCATAGCCCTCGGCCACAACGATACCGGTCTTCACAGCGCCGAGGTTAAGCAGCCGCTGCTGCAGCGCGGCCGGGAAGGCGCGGAATATATTGCCGGCGCCAAAATGCACCCATGCGGGGGCCTTAGCCGTTTCCGCCGCCATGGCGCCCGGGTCGAACTGAGGCAGCACGATGCCCGCTTCCGTCCACTGGGTGCGGCTTTGCAATTCATAACGGTTTAACTTCATGCTCATCCCCTCCTGTTGTTTAAAATATACCATATTCCATGCAAAAATGCAACCGTGAACGTTAACGATTCTATAAACATGCAAAGAGTTGATAAAAGTTTGGCAATCAGGAATGTGGGAGGTTGGGGAAAAAGCAAAGGGGCGGCAACGTGATGGACGTAAAGTTGCCAAGGCTTTATAAGAATCAAATATGCAAACGGCATAAAGGATGTAGATTCACGTATTGATTAAGGGCGGCATTATTTTGCCGCCCTTAATCAATAACATCGTTTTCTATTCCTAACGCGCGTCATAGAGCGTTTCCCGCAGCAATTCGGCATTGGCGGGAACATCCGCCTGCAAATATTCGCCGTTGGGCCCGGCGGCCTCCCAACTGCCTTCGGCGGGCAGGATCAGGCTGGCGTATTCGATCTCCTCGGCTTTGAGAATTTCATAGCCCAGGTCGTTCAGGGCGGTCAGGTCGAGGTTGGTCTGGATGTTGCTGAAAACCAGGCTTAGCAGCGGCAGCATGGCCTCCTTGGTGGCTGTTTTGCGCATGTTGAAGATGGCGGAGTGAACCAGCGCCAGACTGCGTTCGAGGTTGCCCAAAGGGTTGTGCCCGCTCAGGCTGTCCATGGCATGCACCATGCTTTGCGTGCCGGTCAGGGTGGCCCGGCCTGCGCGCAGGTCGCCCTCGCCCAAGGCGGCGTTGATATAATCGGCCTCGCTGTGCGTCAGCTGCGCTTGGATGCCACCCAATAGGTCGATCATAGCGGCCAGCGAGTGGGTATCCGTGGAGGCATAATTTTGCAGATCCAGGCCGAAGTTTTTGTTCATGGTATTGACCAGCAAGCCGGGGCCGCCCAGAGCGAAGGCTTCGGCCAGGCTTTTTTGGCCGTATCCTTCTACCTCTGCAAGCGTTTGGCCGGCCAGGGCGACTACGCTCAGCCTTTGCTCAAAGGCGTTGAAGGAGGCGATGAAGACCATATCCGCCTGCGCGTTCGCCTGGCCCAGCGGTTGGTTTTGTACGGTGATGAGTACGCTGGTGATGAACTTATCGATCTGCTCCTGGGAGTAGATCTCCACCTGGCCGTCGCGCTCCCAGGGGGAGCTCCAGCCGGACATCTGGCCGATGCGGAAAAGCAGCACACCGCCGATGGCCAGCCCCGCCAGCGCAGCCACGCCCAAGCAGCAGATGGCGCGGATGAGCCAGCGATGCAGGGCTTCAGCCTTGCTTTCGTTTGGTTGCTTGTCGTGCTTCTCGTTCAACTTGCGTTGCCCTCCGGCGATGGAGTAGGCTCCCGCGTGGGTAAAGGCGTGGGCGCGAACAACTGGTCGGGCGCCAGGTATTCGCCGATCACCACCATATCCGAGAGGTTGCGCGCTTCACCCTTGCCCGAAGGCTGGTTAATGATCTCGCCGTTAAACACCATGATGGCGCTGCCGCCGCCATCGAGATTGTAAGCTTCGGTGAGCCCCAGGCTGAGGGAAAGGTTGATCATCTCTTTAAAATTCATGCCAATGGAATAACCCTTTTGCCGCCCGTCGATCATCACGAGGCAATAATGCCCAGGCTCATAATAGCCTAAAATGCAGCGCGGGTTGCGGCCCTGGGGCTTGACGTCCCCGGCGGCCTTGCCGCCCCGAACGAGGGTGGGGCCAAACTGCCAGCCCTGCCAGGCGCCATTCTCCATGGCGGTTTTGGTGCGAAAGGTATCGTATTCTTCCGTGACCATCCGCCCGTCGAAATACAATACGCAGGTGGCCCGCTCGGGTCTGGACGCACCATCCGTGAGAGGAACATAGCCGCTTATCGGATCCGGTGTGGGGGTGGCGCGCAGGTTGGCCTTGCGGTATAAGACGCCGTTGCGGATCACCAGGCCGCTGAGGAAATCCCCATTCACGGCGAGGATAGCGTCGTTATCCTTGGCGATCGTTTCCGCGCTCTGTCGCTTGCCCCGGAACTTGCCGCTGGAGAAGGCCGTGCGGAAGCAATTGATGTTGCGCATCCAGATATCCGCCACATAATAGGCAACGCCTTTTTCTTCGATTTTGGTCACAGCGATGCGCAATTCGTCGCTTTGATAGCTGTAGTCGGCGCCCACACCCGTATCATAATCGGGGAAACGCACATTGGCTATATCGCCCGCTAAGGAGGTGCGGGTAGGAGACGAAGTCGGCGTGGGGTCAAGCGAGGGCGTGGCCCGCAAAACGGGCACAGGGGTCGACTGCGCGGAAAGAAGCAGGTTTTTCTGCTGCTCCCGATAGACTCGGCCCAGCAGGATATCGGTATAAGCCACAGCAAAAACAACGAGCGCTAACAAACCCGTTATCACCAAAAGCGTTGCGTTTTTGAACCTGCGGCGACCCATGCTTCCTCCGTTGCTGCCCGCGCGAAAGCCGCCTCAACAGGCGGGTCGGCGGAGATACAATTAAGAATATTGTATCCTGTATTGCCTGATGACACAAGGTTTCTATACGACAAAGAACGCGTTTCCACAAATAGTCATTTCGTGCCGCCCACGGTAGAAACGCCGTATATCCGGCGCTTTTCGCGCCCTGCCACCCAGAGCCGGCGGCAAATACCGGAGCTAGTGGAAACAATTGGCGGCCGGCCGTTCTCCCCAAGATTGCCTAATTGCGGCGCATGACGCGGCCGGGCGCAAAAAGCGGGGAGAAATTCTTGCTTTTACGCTCTGCGGTCTTGCCCTACATAAAGAGAAATGTTATAATACAACAAAATAACATTGCTAAACATCATATCGGGAGGCAACAGGAGGATAGCTATGGCAACCGTGGTTATCATGCCCAGGCAAGGGCAATCTGTCGAAAGCTGCATCATTGGCGAATGGTATAAAAAGGTCGGCGATCGGGTGGAGGAAGGCGAACTGCTCTTTTCTTACGAAACGGATAAATCCGTCTTTGAAGAACCGGCCAAACTGGCAGGCACGCTCTTGGCCATTTTTTACGGCGCGAACGACGATGTGCCCTGCCTCGAAACCGTAGCCGTGATCGGCGAGCCGGGCGAGGATTACACGCACCTCGCGCCCCGGGGAAGTATACCTGCGGAGGGCACTGCGTCTGCTCCTGGGGTTAGCGAACCAGCGGCGGTTCCGGTGGCCGAACCTGTACCCGCGACGGTAGCGCCCCTAAGCGCTGGGGCGGCCGCCCGGGGCATATCCCCCAGGGCCAGGCAGGCTGCACAGCGGCTCCGGGTAGATCCGGCGGCGGCCCAGGCCAGCGGCCCCAATGGCCGCGTCATCGAGCGCGATGTGCTGGTTCTGCCCAAGGATGGCCGCACCGGCACGGGCCTGGGCGGCAGACTGACCGAGGCGGATAAGGCTATGGCTGCTGTTGAAGCTGCGCCCGCGGCCGCTGTAGCGGTAGCGATTGCTCCGTCCCCGGCTGCTCCTGCTGTGGCTGAATATGAGGACGTGAAGCTGACCAACATCCGTAAGGTCATCGCTAAATCCATGCAGCAAAGCCTTTCTACCATGGCACAGCTCACACATACTTCCTCCTTCGATGCTACGAATATCCTGGCCCTGCGCAAGCAGCTCAAGGCTGCCGGAGAGAAGATGGCCGTCCCCAATATCACCCTCAACGACATCCTGCTCTTTGCGGTTTCCCGCGTGCTGCCCAAGCACCCGGATTTAAACGCGCACTTTTTGGACGATCGAATCCGCCGCTTTAAGGGCGTGAATTTGGGCGTCGCTGTGGATACCCCCCGCGGCCTGATGGTACCCACCCTCTTCCACGCGGATCAAAAGAGCCTTTCGCAGATTTCTACCGAGGCCAAGGCATTGGCAGCGGCCTGCCAGGATGGTTCTATTAATCCCGATTTATTGCAGGGCGCGTCCTTTACCGTCAGTAATCTGGGCGCGCTGGGCGTGGAGCATTTCACGCCGGTGATCAACCCGCCGCAAGCGGGTATTCTGGGCGTAAACTGCATCACCGAGCGGGTGCGCACTGTGGAGGGGCAGCTTACCGCCTACCCGGCCATGGGCCTTTCCCTCACCTACGACCACCGCGCTTTGGACGGCGCGCCGGCCTCCCGCTTTTTGCAGGAGCTGTGTACAGCCCTCGAAAACTTCAACGCGCTGCTTATCGGCTAAAAGGAGGAGGCGGCTATGGTATATGATTTGATCGTGCTGGGCGGCGGCCCGGCCGGGTACCTCGCGAGCGAGCGGGCAGGCCACGCTGGGATGAAAGTCCTCTGTATCGAAGAGCGGGCTTTTGGCGGCGTTTGCCTCAACGAGGGCTGCGTGCCTACAAAAACATTGCTCTACAGCGCCAAGCTTTACGACGGTGCGGCCCACGGCGAAAAATACGGCGTGAAGGCCGAGGGGCTGACCATCGACCACGCCAAGGTGATCGCCCGCAAGGATAAGGTCGTGCGCACGCTGGTGGCGGGCGTACAGGCTGCGCTCAAGGCCAACGGCGTGGAAACCGTAAAGGCCCGGGGCCGCATCACCGGCCGCAGCGCAGAGGGCTATACCGTGGAAGCGGGCGGAGAAACTTACACCGCGAAGCGTTTGCTGATCGCCACCGGCTCCTCGGCCGCCGTGCCACCAATCCCCGGCCTTCAAGTGGGCCTCACAGCGGGCTTCGTGCTGACCAACCGGGAAATCCTGGCACTGAAGGAACAGCCCGAACGCCTCACCGTGATCGGCGGCGGGGTGATTGGCCTGGAGATGGCGGCTTACTTCAATTCCATCGGCACCAAGGTGACGGTGGTGGAAATGCTGGATCATATCGCCGGGGAGAACGACCCGGAGCTGGTGACCATATTGCAAAAGAATTATGAGAAGAAGGGCGTGGAATTCATCCTCTCCGCCAAGGTGACCGAGCTTAAAGCCGGAACCGTCTGCTATGAAAAGGATGGCCAGGCTGCACAGATCGCGGCGGATAAGGTGCTGCTCTCCATCGGCCGCAGGGCCAACACGGCGGGGATCGGCCTCGAAGCCATCGGCGTGCTGACCGAGCGGGGGGCCATCGTAACGGATAGCCGCCTTCGCACCAATCAGCCCGAGGTCTACGCGGCCGGGGATGTGAATGGCCGCTCCATGCTGGCCCACACCGCCTACCGCGAGGCCGAGGTGGCCGTGAACACCATGCTCGGCAAGCGGGATACCATGCGCTACCATGCCATCCCCGGCGTGGTCTATACCAACCCCGAACTTGCCTCCGTGGGGGAAACCGAGGCTACCGCCAAGGCCAAGCGCCTAGACGCGCGGGTTGTGAAGCTGCCCATGCAGTATTCCGGCCGCTATGTGGCCGAAAACGAGGGCGGCAACGGCATTTTCAAGCTGGTGCTGGATAACCGGCGCAACACCATCTTGGGCGCGCAGGCCCTTTGCAACTACGCCAGCGAATTCATCGTGGCCGTGGGTACCTTCATCGAGATGGAAATGACCCTGGATGAGATCAAAGAAATCATTTTCCCGCACCCTACTGTAGGTGAGATCATCCGCGAAGCCGTGTTCCAAGCATGATACAAATTCGCGCTTAACTCCAAAAAATTCTTCACCGCTATACAATGCTTTTAATCGCTCATTCGTATGAAATGGTCAGTCAAGCCGCATCAATTAAAATAAGGAGAAAGATCATGCCCAAATCGTTGTTTATAGACCCGCAGGCTGTGCGAGCGCCCGGCTCTATCACCTTCCCCGTGATCCCAGTAAACCAATACCAAAAAACCGTGGCGGATGAAAAGGCGAATTTCACCAAGGGCGAGTTCCTGAACATTTACAGGGATATGTGCTACATCCACGAGTTTGAGACCATGCTTAACCTCATCAAGACCACCGGCGAATACCAGGGCATGGCCTACAATCACCCCGGCCCGGCCCATCTGGGCATTGGCCAGGAGGCAGCCTACGTGGGCGCGGCCTATCACCTCACGCCGGATGATTATACCTTTGGCTCCCACCGTAGCCATGGCGAGATCCTGGCCAAGGGCCTCAGATCCATTGAGGTGATGGAGGAGGAAGCCTTGCAAAAGGTGATGGAGGAATTCTTCGGCGGCAAAACCTACGTCGTGGTGAAGGATGGCACGAAGTCTATCCGCGAACAGGGCGTGGATTTTTTGCTCTATGGCATGATGTGTGAAACCTTTGCCCGGGAGAACGGCTTCAACAAGGGCCTGGGCGGCTCCATGCACGCCTTCTTCACCCCCCTGGGCATCTATCCCAACAATGCCATCGTGGGCGGCAGCGGCACAGTCTCCGTGGGTGCGGCGCTCTATAAGCTGTGCAACGCGAAGAAGGGCGTGGTCGTCTGCAACATTGGCGACGGGGCCATTGCCTGCGGCCCTGTGTGGGAGGGCTTCATGATGGCCACGATGGACCAGATCAAGAGCCTCTGGCCCGAGGGCAAGCGGGCCCTGCCCATCATCTTTAACATCAACGATAATTTCTACGGCATGGGCGGCCAGACCCGGGGCGAGACCATGGGCTACGACATGGTGGCCCGCATCGCCGCCGGTATGGAGCCGGGCGCGTTGCACGCGGAGCGGGTGGACGGCTACAACCCCCTGGCCGTGATCGACGCCTACAGCCGCAAGCTGCCCGTGGCCAAGGCCGAGGGCCCGGTGCTGCTGGATGTGGTGACCTACCGCATCAGCGGCCACAGCCCCTCCGATTCTTCCAGCTACCGCACCAAGGAGGAGATCGAAGCCTGGGAGGCACAGGATTCCATCCGCGCCTTTGGCGCGCAGCTGGTGGAGGCCGGGGTCTGCGGAGAGAATGAGCTGGATGCTATCCGGGAAAAGGTGGCGGCGGATATGCTGCGCAACCTTAAACTCTCCATTGACGACGCGGTATCCCCGCGCATCGATATCTTCGGCAACGAGAAGGATTTCATCGGCGATTTGATGTTCTCCAATCAGACCATCCGCTCTATGGATACGAGTAGACCCAGCGAAATGCTCCTTCCCAAGGAGGAATGCCCCCGCGTGCAGCAGATCGCCAAGAAGAGCCGCTTCGCCTTCGATGAAAACGGCAAGCCCATAGCCAAGGCCCGCGTGTATCAATATCGCGACGCCATCGCCGAGCCTATCATCAACAAATATTATGAAGACCCCACGCTCGTCAGCTTTGGCGAGGATGTGCGGGATTGGGGCGGCGCGTTTGCCGTCTATCGCGGCATGACCGAGGCCGTACCCTACCACCGCCTCTTCAACAGCCCCATCGCCGAGGCGGCTATCGTAGGCGCCGCGGTGGGCTACGGCATGAGCGGCGGCCGGGCCGTGGCCGAGCTGATGTATTGCGATTTTCTGGGCCGCGCAGGGGACGAAGTGTTCAACCAGCTCTCTAAATGGCAGGCCATGAGCGCGGGCATGCTCAAGATGCCGGTGGTGCTGCGCATGAGCGTGGGCTCCAAATACGGCGCGCAGCACAGCCAGGATTGGAGCGCCCTCTGCGCCCATGTACCGGGCCTCAAGGTGGTTTTCCCGGCCACGCCCTATGACGCCAAGGGCCTGATGCAAGCCGCCCTCAACGGCACGGATCCGGTGATCTTCCTCGAAAGCCAGCGCATTTACGATGTTGCGGAGCAATTCCACCAAGGCGGCGTGCCCACGGAGGAATACGAGATCCCCTTCGGCGCGCCGGATATCAAGCGCCCCGGCAGCGACGTAAGCATCCTCTCCATTGGCGCAACGCTTTATCGCGCCCTGCAGGCTGCGGATATCCTGCAAGAGAAATACGGCGTGAGCGCAGAGGTGATCGACGCGCGCTCTATCGTACCCTTCGATTATACCCTGGTGATGGAATCCGTAAAGAAGACGGGCCGCATCATTATCACGGGCGACGCCTGCGAGCGCAACAGCTTCATGCGCAACCTCGCTTCCAACATCGCGGAGCTCTGCTTTGACGACTTGGATGCGCCGCCGGTGGTTGTAGGGGCCAAGAATTGGATTACGCCCGCCCACGAGCTGGAGAACGCCTTCTTCCCGCAGCCCGCCTGGATGGTGGACGCCATCCACCAGCGCATCCTGCCCCTGCCCGGCCATGTATGCGGCCACAACTGCACAGAGCTCGAGCAAATACGAGAGAACAAGCGCGGCATTTGACCCGTACAAACACGAACAGGCCCCGGCGCATCCGATATGCGCCGGGGCCTGTTCTTTTCATATAAGGCAGGGCGGGGGCCGCCTGGCCGTTCTTTCAATGCAATAAACGAAGAAGATATGGACGCCGAGCCCTGGGGCCCCTCGCCCGTGTAAGACTATACCACCACGACCTCTACGCCCTGTTCTCTGGCCTCGGCCAAAAGGGACTCGGGCAGGGGGCCGTCGCAGATGAGCACGTGGATATCCGCAAGGGTAGCGAAGGTGAAGGGCAGGGTGCGCTCCAGCTTGGACCTATCCATCAGCAGGATCACCCGGCCCGCCTTTTCGATGGCGCGGCGCTTGAGCAGGCTCTCCGTATAGGAGCCGATGCTAAAGCCCCCTTTTTGCGAATAGCCGGAGGCGGAAAGAACGGCCGTATCTATGTTAACCGTATCCAAGAAGGCTTCGGCCTGGGGGCCTGAGAGGGAGAGGGTGGAGCCGCTGATCTGGCCGCCCACGCAGGAAACGCTCATATCATAGCGCTGGGAAAGCTCGATGGCGATGTTGGTGCCGCTGGTGACGATGGTATAGCGCAGATTCGGCAGCTGCTTGACCAGGCTCATGATGGTGCTGCCCGCATCGAGAAAGATGGAACATTGCGGCTCCAAATAGGGCAGGGCGGCCCCGGCGATGCGGCGCTTGGCCTCGGTGTTTTCATACATGCGCTGGGAATAGAGGCCCTCCATATCCCCCCGCACATTGTTGGAGATGGCCCCGCCCCGGATGCGGCGGATGGCGCCCTCCTCTTCCAGTTGCTGCAAATAGCGCCAGATGGTCATTTTGGAGCAGCCGCCGCAAAGCTCCACGAGATCCTCTACGGAAGCCTCGCCGTGCAGGTCGATGTATTTGCGTACGTCCTCTATGCGGTGCCTTGCCATATCGTTTCCATCCTATTTTTACATCTCCATAACCATACCGCAAGGCGGCGTTCGCGTCAAGGCCGTACGGTCAAAAGCAAAAACTGCCCCGGGTGCGGAAGTGAACTGACCCCAAGGCTGTTTTTGCGGTATATTTATTCGAGCTCAAACGCGCCGGTATAGAGCTGGTAATATTTGCCCTGTTGCTCGATCAGGCGCTGGTGGCTGCCGCGCTCGATGATGCGGCCATGCTCGAGCACCATGATCACGTCGGAGTTCTGCACGGTGGAGAGGCGGTGGGCGATCACGAACACGGTGCGGCCCTTCATCAGCGCGTCCATACCGCGCTGCACGATGGCCTCGGTGCGGGTATCGATGGATGAAGTTGCCTCGTCCAGGATCATCACCGGCGGATCGGCCACGGCCGCCCGGGCGATGGCAAGCAGCTGGCGCTGCCCCTGGGAGAGGTTGCTGCCGTTGCTTAAAAGCATGGTCTGATAGCCTTCGGGCAGGCGGGTGATGAAATCATGCGCGCCCGCAAGCTGCGCGGCGGCGATGCAGGCTTTATCCGTGGCTTTTAAATTTCCGTAGCGGATATTATCGAGCACCGTGCCGGTAAAGAGGTTGGTATCCTGCAGCACCATGCCGATGGCGCGGCGCAGATCCGCCTTTTTGATCTTGTTGATGTTGATGCCGTCGTAACGGATCTTGCCGTCTGCAATGTCATAAAAGCGGTTGAGCAAATTGGTGATGGTGGTTTTGCCCGCGCCGGTCGCGCCCACGAAGGCCACCTTCTGGCCGGGCTCGGCAAAGAGGGTGATATCGTGCAGCACCGGCTTACCTTCCTCGTAGGCAAAATCCACCTCCTGCAGGCGCACGTCGCCACAGAGCTTGGTGTAGCGCACGCCGCCCTCACGGAGGGGCTGTTTCCAGGCCCAAAGACCGGTATGCTCGGCGCATTCAACCAGCACGCCGTTTTCCTCTTTGGCGTTGACGAGGGTAACGAGGCCGTTATCTTCCTCGGACGCTTCATCGAGTAGTGTAAAGATGCGATCCGCCCCGGCGAGGCCCATGATTACAGCGTTAAGCTGCTGGGACACCTGGTTGATGTTGCCCGAGAACTGGCGCGTCATGTTCAAAAAGGGCACCACGATGCTGATGCTGAAGCCCAGGCCCGAAAGGCTGAGGTTCTGCGCCTTGGTCAGCAGGAAGAGGCCGCCGGCCATAGCCACCGTAACGTAGATAAGATTGCCGATGTTGTTGAGGATGGGGGCCAAGATGTTGGCAAAGGTGTGCGCCTGCTCCGAATCCTTGAACAACTCGTCATTCACGGCGTCAAAGCCCGCTTTGCTCTCTTCCTCATGGCAGAAGACCTTAACCACCTTCTGGCCGTTCATCATTTCCTGGACGTATCCCTCGGTCTTACCCAGGGCCTGCTGCTGGCGCATGAAATACTTGGCGGAATTTCCGCCGATCTTTTTTACCACTACCAGCATGAAGGATACGCCGCAAAGCACCACAAGGGCCATCCATACGCTGAAATAGAGCATGATGCTCAAAAGCGTGAGCACCGTGACGCCCGAGATCAAAAGCTGGGGCAGGCTCTGGGAGATGAGCTGGCGCAGGGTGTCGATATCGTTGGTATAGTGGCTCATGATATCGCCGTGGGGGTGCGTATCAAAGAAGCGGATGGGCAGGCTCTCCATTTTATAGAAGAGCTTCTCGCGCATCTTTTTGAGCGAGCCCTGGGTGATGACCGCCATCGCCCGGTTGTAGGTGAAGGAGGAAATAAGGGCCAGCACATAGAAACAGGCGAGGATGGCTACCAGCCGGAAGATCTGCGGCCCCACGGTTGCCCAATCGCCGCCCTGGTTCTGCTCGAGCACGGCGATGACATTCTGCATAAAAATCGAGGGGATGGCCGAAACGGCAGCCGAAAACACGATGCAGATAAGCACCAGCGGCAGCGCCACCGGGTAAAAGGCAAACAGCATGGAGAGCAGCCGCTTGACGGTTCCTTTTTTATACATAGGCCTCATTGCTTCTCACCTGCCTTGTTCTGAGATTCATAAACCTCGCGGTAGATCGCGTTATGCTGCAAAAGCTCCGCATGGGCGCCAATGGCAGCGATGCCGCCCTTGTCCATGAGGATGATGCGATCCGCATCCTGTACAGATGCTACGCGCTGGGCGATGATGATCTTGGTAGTATCCGGAATGTAGGCCCGCAAAGCCTTGCGGATGTTGGCGTCCGTTTGGGTATCCACGGCGCTGGTGGAATCATCCAATATGAGGATTTTCGGTTTTTTAAGCAGCGCGCGGGCAATGCACAGGCGCTGCTTCTGCCCGCCGGATACGTTGGTGCCGCCCTGCTCGATACGGGTATCGTAGCCATTGGGGAATTGCGAGATGAAATCATCCGCCTGGGCAAGCCTGCAAGCCTCCCGCAGCTCGTCGCCCGTAGCCTCTGGGTTGCCCCAGGCTAGGTTTTCCTTGATAGTGCCGGAGAAGAGCAGGTTGTTTTGCAGCACCATGGATACCTGGTTGCGCAGAGCCTCGATATCGTAGGCGCGCACATCCAAGCCGCCTACTTTGACCACGCCCTCCGTGGCATCGTAGAGGCGGGGGATGAGCTGCACGAGGGTGGATTTCGAGGAACCCGTACCGCCCAGGATGCCGATGGTCTCGCCGGAGGCGATATGTAGGTCGATATTTTGCAAAGCCATGCGCTCCGCCGTTTCGCTGTAGCGGAAGCTCACGCCCTCAAAATCGATAGAGCCGTCCTTTACCTCATAAACGGGGCGCTCCGGGTTGGTGAGGGTGCTGCTTTCCGAGAGCACCTCCACGATGCGGCGGGCGGATTCATCTGCGATGGTGATCATCACGAAGACCATCGAGAGCATCATTAGGCTCATCAGCGTTTGGAAGCCGTAGACCAGCAGCGAGGAAAGCTGGCCCACGTTGAAGTTGAGCCCCTGCGTGGTGATGATGGTGTAGGAGCCCAGGGTGAGGATGAACACCATGTTCACATAGAGGCAGAACTGCATGATGGGGCCGTTGAAGGCCAGGATTTTTTCCGCCCTGGTGAACTCCAGCCGCACATCCTCGGCGGCCTGGTTGAACTTTTGCTTTTCGTAGTCTTCCCGCACAAAGGATTTGACCACGCGGATACCCTGAATATTCTCCTGGATGGAGCTATTGAGGGCGTCATACTTACGAAAGACCCGCTTAAAGATGGGGAAGACCTTGCGGATTATGAAAAACAGGCTGATGCCCAGCACGGGGATCACCACCACGAAGATGAACGCCAGCCTGCCCCCCATGATAAAGGCCATGATGATGGCGAAAGTGAGCATCAAGGGGCTCCGGATGGCTGTGCGGATGATCATCATATAGGCGTGCTGCACGTTGGTCACATCCGTAGTCAGGCGGGTGACCAGGGAGGACGAGGAGAATTTATCGATATTCTCAAAGGAAAAGGACTGAATGCTATAAAACATGTCCTTGCGAAGGTTGCGCGCAAAGCCGCTGGAAGCCGTAGCGCAGGCCGTGCCGGCCAGCCGGCCGAAGGTGAGCGAGAAGCTGGCCATGACCAGCAGCAGCAAGCCGTATTTCAAAATGACCTCGATGCCGCAGCCCGCCTTGATCTGGTTAACGAGCTGGGCTGTAATGAAGGGAATGATGCACTCGATCACCACCTCCAGCGATACGTACGCCGGGGCCAGCAGGGAGGGCTTTTTATATTCCCGTATGCTTTTTATCAGAACCTTCCACATTCCGTTCCTTCTGCTCCTATCATGACGGCATTGAACCGCCAAACTTATCATATTTTTGAGCGCTTAGCGCGGCTGC
>DHOI01000031.1:0-508 GCA_002409725.1 Christensenella sp. UBA5394 | reverse complement strand
GCGAACATCCGCTTGAGCGTGCGGCTGTAATGGGCCTTGGTCTGCAAGGCGCGGCGCTTGCCTTCTTCGGTGAGCGCCAGCTCGATCTGCCGCTTGTCATCGCAGCTTTTTGTGCGCTCCACCAGGGCCACATCTTCCATTTTTTGAAGGATCTCGCTCAAAGCGCCGGAGCTAAGCTCCAGCTCGTCCTGCAATTCCTTTTGCGTCAAGCCGCCCCGCCTTAAGAGCGTCACCAAAATGCGCCGCTGCCCGGCCTTGCCCCCGGTTTGGTAATAGAGAAAGTGCCCGCAGGCCCGCAAACGGGTAGCCAGCACATGCTCCTGATGCATGTCCCCCATGGTTTCACCTCGGCTTTTACTTGGTACCAAGAAGTTTGGCACCAAGCGATATTCTACATCGAATGCTTCCATTTTGCAACAAAAAAATTGATCCTGCGCGAATCGTAGTCATATGCGTACGGTGGGTTCGATCTCGTGGCTCTCCTGGTGGCCCCGCCGCCTGCGGGCTT
>DHOI01000086.1:3651-3848 GCA_002409725.1 Christensenella sp. UBA5394 | reverse complement strand
CTTCCTTGAACTAGGCGTGCTGCCGGAGGATGCACCGGATATCCCCACCTATGTGAAGATCGGCTTTGAAAAGGGCGTTCCCATATCCCTCGACGGGGTAAAGATGGGGGGCGTGGCCCTGGTCGAAAAGCTCAACGAGCTGGGCGGGGCCAACGGCTGCGGTATTACGGACATGGTGGAGAACCGGCTGGTGGGCA
>DHOI01000086.1:426-3506 GCA_002409725.1 Christensenella sp. UBA5394 | reverse complement strand
TGGTGGAGAACCGGCTGGTGGGCATCAAGTGCCGCGGCGTGTACGAGACCCCCGGCGGCAGCATCCTTTACAAGGCGCACCAATTGCTCGAGACCATCTGCCTGGACCGGGATACCATGCACTACAAGGAGCTGGTAGCATCCAAGATGGCGGAGCTCGTTTATGACGGCAAGTGGTTCACCACCTTGCACGAAGCCCTGGCCGCATTTGTGGATGTGACCCAAGAGACCGTGACCGGCGAAGTGACCCTTAAGCTTTTCAAGGGCAACATCATCCCGGCAGGCATGACCTCGGATTATTCCCTCTACAGCCAGGCCATCGCCACCTTTGGCGAGGATAACGTTTACGACCAGAAGGACAGCATCGGCTTCATCACCCTCTTTGGCTTGCAGATTAAAACCAAGGCCATGATGGAGCAGAAGATGAAGAATAAAAAAGCGTAACCGCCAACATTTGGCGAAGGTTATTCGGGAGAGCAATAATAAATGGAAAAGTTATGGACGGGCAGGTTTCACGGGCAGTTAGACGCGGCGGCGGATGATTTCAATTCCTCCATTCGCTTTGATGCGCGCATGGCTGCCCAGGATATCAGCGGCTCCCTGGCCCACGCGGCCATGCTGGCGGCCAAGGGCATCCTCTCCAAAGAGGATGCGGCCGCCATCGCGGAGGCGCTGGGCGATATCCGCCAGGAACTGGCTTCCGGCGAGCTCGCCATCAACCCTGCCAGCGAGGATATCCACTCCTTTGTGGAGGCGGAGCTGACCCGTCGCATCGGGGACGCGGGGAAGCGCCTGCATACGGCGCGCAGCCGCAACGACCAGGTGGCTCTGGATCTGCGGCTGACGCTGCGCGAGGAATGCGGCATCCTGGATGCGGGTATTTACGGCCTGCTCAATGTGCTCTGCAAAAAGGCGGCGGCGCACGCCGAAACCATCATGCCCGGCTATACGCACATGCAGCGGGCTCAGCCCATCACCTTTGGCCAGCACCTGATGGCCTACGCCATGATGCTGCTTCGTGATCACGAGCGGCTGGTGCAATGCGCCGAGCGGATGAACGTTTCGCCTTTGGGAAGCTGCGCCCTGGCCGGCACGACTTACGACACCGATAGGGAGATGGCGGCCAGTGCCCTCGGTATGGCCGGGCTCTCTCAAAACAGCCTCGACGGCGTGAGCGACCGGGATTTTTGCCTGGAGCTTGCGTCCGTGCTCTCGATTTTGATGATGCATCTTTCGCGCTTTAGCGAGGAGATCATCCTTTGGTGTTCCTGGGAGTTTGGCTTTGTTTCCCTTTCGGATGCCTACTCGACCGGCTCTTCCATCATGCCGCAAAAGAAGAACCCCGATATCGCTGAGCTGATTCGGGGCAAAACGGGCCGAGTTTACGGCCATTTGATGGGGCTATTGACCACACTCAAAGGCCTACCCCTGGCCTACAATAAGGATATGCAAGAGGATAAAGAGGCCATTTTTGACGCGGTGGATACGGCTAAGGCCTGCCTTGCCATGATGGCCCCCATGGTGGATACCATGCAGGCGCGGCCGGAGAACATGCGCAAGGCCGCGGCCGGGGGCTTTATCAACGCCACGGATTGCGCGGATTACCTCGTCACCAAGGGCATGCCCTTCCGCTCCGCCTATAAGGTTACGGGCGAACTGGTGGCCAAGTGCATCGAAAGCGGCAAAACGCTGGAGAGCCTCACGCTGGAAGAATACAAGGCTGCTTCCGAACTTTTTGCAGAAGATATCTTCGAAGCCGTCAGCCTGGAAGCCTGTGTCGCCCGGCGGCGCAGCCGGGGCGGCACCGCGCCGGAGCAGGTACGGGCGCAGATCGCTTGGGTAAAGGAGAGGATGGCCGCATGGTAACCGTATTCATCGATGGGGAGGCGGGCACCACGGGCCTTGGCATCCGCCAAAGGCTGGAAAAGCACCCGGCCGTGCAGATGCTCGAGATCGACCCCGCCCTGCGCAAGGATATAGATGCCCGGCGCGCCCTCCTGCACGAGGCGGATATCGCCTTTCTCTGCCTACCAGATACGGCGGCGCGGGAATCGGCGGCGCTGGCAAACGGCGGCGCCGTTCGCATTTTGGATGCTTCCACGGCCCACCGTACAGCCCCGGGCTGGGCCTATGGCTTTGCCGAGCTTTCGAAGAGGCACCGGGCTGCTATTGCCGCGGGGAACCGGGTGGCCGTACCGGGCTGCCATGCGAGCGGCATGATCGCGCTGGCCTACCCGCTGCTCTCGGCCGGGCTTTTGCCCAAGGATGCCGACCTATGCTTTACCTCCGTTACCGGCTACAGCGGCGGCGGCAAGGCGATGATTGCCCAATACGAGGCGGAGGATAGGCCAATCGGCTTTGACTCCCCCCGGCAGTATGGCCTGGCGCAGGAGCACAAGCACCTACCCGAGGTCAAGGCCCAATGCGGCCTTAGCAAGGAACCGGCCTTTTTGCCCATCGTAGCGGATTTCCCCCGAGGCATGGCCGTAACGCTGGCCCTGCACCAAAGCCAGTTCGCCAGGCCCATCTCCCTGCAGACCCTGTGGGAAACAATCGCCGCCCATTATGAAGGCAGCCCCCTGATGCGGGTGCGGCCCTTGGGCGCGGAGGCGGAGGAGGACGGCTTTTTAGCAGCCAATGCCCTGGCGGGCCGGGACGGCATGGAGATATCGATAACCGGTAACGCACAGCGCCTGCTGTTGCATGCGCGCTTTGATAACCTGGGCAAGGGCGCTTCCGGCGCGGCCCTGCAATGCATGAATATCATGCTGGGATTAGATGAAGCCACGGGCCTTGCACCGTGATTTAAATTTCTAGAGAGGGAACACAAAGACCATGAAGACCATCCAAGGCGGCGTTTGCGCCGCAAAGGGTTTCCGCGCCGGCGGCGTACATTGCGGCATCCGCAAGAATAAGAGCAAGCGGGATCTGGCCTTGATTTTAAGCGATACCCCGGCCAGCGCTGCCTGCGTATATACCACCAACCTCGTGCAGGGCGCGCCCATCACCGTTACGCGGGAGCATGTAACCAACGGCTATGCCCGGGCCATCCTCTGTAACAGCGGCAACGCCAACACCTGC
>DHOI01000086.1:0-179 GCA_002409725.1 Christensenella sp. UBA5394 | reverse complement strand
CGCCAACACCTGCAATGCGGATGGGATCGAGATTGCACAAGCCATGTGCGGCCTGCTGGAAAAGGAGAGCGGCGTACCGGCTGACGATGTGATCATCGCCTCCACCGGCGTGATCGGCCAGCCCCTGCCCATCGAGCCTATCGCCGCGGGGATGCCCGCGCTGGTGGCCAGCCTGGGCG
>DHOI01000041.1:2318-2782 GCA_002409725.1 Christensenella sp. UBA5394 | reverse complement strand
GTGACCCAGGCCGTACTGGATACCATTTATGAGGGCAAAATCCCGCAAAGTGCGGAGGGCGTAGCATGAACCTCTATGATAAAATCTTTAAGCCCAAGCGCCTTATGCTGGGCAGCGGCAAGATGGTGGAAGAAAAGGCCACCCGCACGCCGCTGATCCTGCTGCTGCTCTTGGCCATGTCCATTCTTTCCATCAAAATAACCGGCTTCAAGCTCTCCACCCTGCTAAGCCGGGGCAAGGAATTCTGGGTAATATTGGGGCAGATGTTCCCGCCCAACGCGGGTTATATCTCCAACATCTGGAAGCCCCTTACGGATACGATCAAAATGTCCCTCCTGGGCTCCTTTGTGGGCAGCGCCCTGGTTGTGCCCTTTTCCATCGCGGCGTCCAGCAACATCGTGCACAGCCGCCTGCTCGTTACCCTCGTTCGCTTCATTCTGGGCCTTATTCGTACCTTACCTACC
>DHOI01000041.1:0-2186 GCA_002409725.1 Christensenella sp. UBA5394 | reverse complement strand
ATCGCTTCATTCTGGGCCTTATCCGTACCTTACCTACCCTGGTGAGCGCCCTGATCGCCACCTATATCTTCGGCCTCGGCACCATGGCGGGCACCGTGGCCATCGGCCTCTTCACCTTTGCATATGTGGGCAAACAGCTCTATGAATATATTGAAACGGCGGACATGGGCGCCTACGAGGCTATGGAGGCCATGGGCGCCAGCAAGCCCCGGGCCTTTTTAGCCGCCATCCTGCCCCAGGTGCTACCGGCCTATCTTTCCACCTGCCTCTTCTGCCTCGAAGGCAACGTGCGCTATGCCTCCATCCTCGGCTATGTGGGTGCGGGCGGCCTGGGCCTAATCCTCAACGAAAAAATCGGCTGGCGGGATTACCCCAGCGTGGGCATGATCCTGATCGTGCTGTTCCTTACCGTGCTCGTGATCGAAACCATCAGCCACGCCATCCGCAAGCGGCTGACCTAAAGGGGGTGCGCATATGAATACGAAAATCCTGCAAACCTACGCTTCCGCGCCCAAAGCCTGGTATGGCAAGCTGTTGATCGCCCTGGTGGTAGCGGTGCTGATGGCCTGGTCCACCTCCACGGTTCAGCTCCCCGAAAGCGGCCAAAACGGCCTGGAGGTGGCCGGGAATATCATCTCCGGCATCCTGCATCCGGATAAGGAACTGCTCTTCAACTTTGGCGCCACGGGCGTTGCTTACCTCTTGCTTGAAACCATGTGCATCGCCTTTTTAGGCACCATCGTGGGGGCCGTGCTCTCCGTGCCTTTGGCCTTCCTTTCGGCCACCAATTTGGTTCCCAGGCCCATCGCGGCCGTTGGCCGGCTTTTTATTATGGCCATCCGCACCGTGCCGCCCTTTGTTTACGGCCTCATGTTCATAAGGGTTACCGGTCCCGGGCCCTTTACGGGGCTTTTGACCATGTCCCTCTGCTCGGTCGGTATGGTGAGCAAGATGTTTATCGAGTGCATCGAAGACCTCGACAAGCGGATCCTTGAATCCCTGGATGCCGCGGGCTGCACCATGTTCCAGAAGATACGCTACGGCATTTTGCCCCAGCTTTTCCCGGATTTTATGTCCACCCTAATCTACCGCTTTGATATGAACCTGCGTGACGCTACCGTGCTGGGCCTGGTGGGCGCGGGCGGCATTGGCGCGCCGCTGATCTTCGCCATGAGCGCCTACCGCTGGTCCGAAGTGGGGGCCATCCTCACGGGGCTGATCGTGCTTATATTCATCGTGGAATTCATCTCCACCAGGATCCGCATCAAGCTTGCTCGGGGGTGAGGGCCTTGGAAGAAAGAAAGCTGACCATTTGCTATACATCGGATCTGCATGGGCATTTTTACCCTACCACCTACGCGGATCGTAGCGAGCAGCCGCTGGGCCTTTTCCGCCTAGCGCCCCGCTTCCAAAAGGACGGCGACACCCTGGTGATCGACGGGGGGGATATCCTGCAAGGCTCGCCCTTTGCGGCCTATTGCAAGGCATCCCTTTCCTCCCCAGCGGCCATTGCGGATATCATGAACCGCTGCGGCTGCGACGTCATCACCCTGGGCAATCACGATTTTAACTATGGTACGGCATACCTCAGCGCCTATCTTCGGGCCCTGCGGGCGGATTGCGTGTGCCAGAACCTATGCGATGAAAAGGGTGAAGCCCTATTCCCATACGTGATCAAAGCCATGGCGAACGGCGTAAGGGTGGGTATCGCCGGCGTAATCACGGATTTTGTAAACATCTGGGAAAAGCCTGAAAACCTTTCGGGCATCCGTATCGGGCCGCCCTTTGAGGCTGCCAAGCAGGCTTTGGAGGCCATGGCCGGCCAGGCGGATATCACCATCTGCATCTACCATGGCGGCTTTGAAAGGGACTTGGGAACCGGGCGGCTCCTCTCCCAAAACGGGGAGAATATCGCCTACCGCCTGTGCGAGGAACTAGGGTATGACATCCTGCTCACCGGGCACCAGCACCTCTCCTTTTCGGGCAGGCAGATTCATGGCACCTTCGCCCTGCAGCCCACGGGCAACGGCAGGGAATTCCACAAAATCGAGGTTACGTGCAGAGGCGGCGCAAAGGTCATCAACTCCATGCGGGTTTTGGCGGATGCGCCGGCGGATAAAGCCCTGTGCGAAGCCTTCGCAGGCGTGGAGCAAGGCGTGCAGGCTTGGCTCGATGAAGAAGTCGGC
>DHOI01000036.1:7630-7863 GCA_002409725.1 Christensenella sp. UBA5394 | reverse complement strand
GGAAAAACACCGTTTGCGGAATAGAGAAATAGCCGTAGAGCGCGACCTCGATATTTTGGTAGGCAGTCATATTCTCAAACACGTTCGGCCCCTGGAACTTGCGGCCGATGCGGTGCTTAAGGGCGATCTCGCTGGGGCTTTTGGCGGTGATATCGCACCCGTCAAATACGATTTTGCCCTGGGTGGGTTTGGTTTTGCCGGTGATCATATCCATCAGCGTGGTCTTGCCCGCG
>DHOI01000036.1:2454-7383 GCA_002409725.1 Christensenella sp. UBA5394 | reverse complement strand
CTTGCCCGCGCCGTTGGGGCCGATGATGACCCTTAGCTCGTTTTCCTGCACCGCAAGGTTCATGTTACTCACGGCCTGGAACTTGTTGAAATCCACATATAGGCCCGTGACCTGCAAAATCGGCTCGGCCATCAGCAGACCTCCTTTCGATCCGCTTCCGCGTTTTTGCGTTGGGCATCGGCATGGGTATACTGGGTGGCGATCAGCTTGCCGATAAAGCCATTGGGCAGGAAGAACACGAAGATCAGCACCACGATGCCCATGATAAGCATCCAGTAATCCGCGATCTGCTCGGAGAGTAGCGTTTGCGCCCAGTTGATCAGGATCGTGCCCATGATCGCCCCGGTAAGATTGCCCCTGCCGCCAATGGCTACCCAAACCAGCAGCAGCGTAGAGAGGGTGAGGCCCACCTCGGTGGGGGAAATGAAACCGTTCGTGGGGATATACAATACGCCCGCCAGTCCCGCCAGCACCCCGGATACGACATATACGGCGATCTTGAAGCGGTTGGGCTTATACCCGAGGAAGGTCAGCCGCGGTTCATTTTCCCGAATGGCCTGCAAAACCGTGCCGAAGCGCGTACTCGTGAGCCAGATGCAGAAGAAATAGACCAACAGCACCACCGTAAAGAGAATATAATACAGCGCGTTGAGCGATATGGGACCGCTGCCCAGCAACGAACGCTCCAGGCCACCCATGCCGTTGCTGCCGTTGGTATATATGTGCTGGTTCGTTACGAATAGCTCGAATATCTGGGCCAGGGCCAGCGTGATCAGCGAGAAGAACGTGCCGCTGATGCGGCTGGAAAATATGAAGGTGCCGATGAACCAGGCGATCAGAGCCGGTATCGCCAACGCCACGATGAAGGCCACGGCGGGGTTGAGCAGCGGCACAAACAGCGCCGGCGTCTTTTCGATCCCGACCTGCTGCATATACCAGGGTATGCCCTTGATGAAGGTATAGGAGAGGGCGATCACATAGCCGCCCGTTCCGAACAGCACCGCGTGCCCCATGCTCATCAGCCCCGTATAGCCCCACAGCAAATCCAGGGAGATGGCGAAGATGATATACACCAGCACCTTGGCCATTAACTCCGTGCGGAATGGGGAGAACAGCAGCGGGAAGATGGCCAGGAACGCAAACGCCCCCATATCGATGTAACGATTTGTCGGTATCGCTTTTAGCTTTTGATGCAGCATAGGCATCCAGCCTCCTTCTCAATGTGCAAACGGCGCCGTTATTATCGTTTCTCTTTCGCGAACAGGCCCTCGGGCTTGAAGCGGATCAGGATGATGATGATGAAGAATACCAGGATCTTCGCGCCCACGTCATTCCAGTAGCCACCCAGTATGGTAATGGATTCACCGATGATCCCGGCGGAGAACGCCGTGCCGAACAGGGAATCCAAACCGCCGATAACTACGTTCAAAAACGCGTCCGTCAGATACTGCACACCCATAAATGGGGAAACCGTTCGGATGGGCGCGAGCATGGCGCCCGCAAGGCCTGCCAGTGCCGTGCCGTAGCTAAAAGTCACGGTATCGATGCGCTGCGTGTTGATTCCCAGGCAGCCGGTCATGGTCCTGTTTTCGGTAATGGCGCGGATCTGTTTGCCCAGCGTGGTTTTATAAATGAGCAGCCAGGTGGTAAGCAAGGCGAGCACGGCAACCAGAAGAATGAGCAGGTTGTAATAAGGGATCGTTACGCCACCAAACTCCAGCGTGCCATTCAGCGGAATGTTGACGTATTTGAGTTCGGGCCCGCTAAGGAAACGCACCGTTTGCTGAATCACAAGGGAAAGCGCATAGGTTGCCAGTAGCGTTTCCGAAGCCTTGCCATAAAGTTTGCGTATCACCAGCCGCTCAATGGCGACGCCCAGCAAGCCTGTCACGAGGAATGCGCCGATGATGGAAAAAATGTAGGGCAGCTTCAATACCGTGCTGGTGTAATAGGTTATATAGGCGCCCACCATGATTAACTCGCCGTGGGCGAGGTTGACCACCTTCATATGGCCCATGATAATGACCAGGCCCAGCGCGGATAACAGAAGCAAAGCCGAGGAATTGATGCCGTTTGCGATCAGAAGCCCTAACATAAGGGGACCCCCTTCTTCTCAAAGAGTGGATGTTCGGAGCGCGGCGCCACCGCGCCCCGAACGAAGCTTGGCGCAAAGCCCGGCCTTACGGCTTAGGCTCGATCAATTCGGGGGATTCGTAAACGACCTTGAACGACCCATCCTCCTCTACCTGCGCGATACGGCCGCAGCACCAGAGATGATGGTTGGCCGCGTCGATCTTGATTGGGCCCTGCGGCGCGTCCATCTCCAGGCCCTCGAAAGCCTTGATGATGCTCTCGGGCTTGTAATCCTCCACCTTCTCCAGCGCCTTGGCCAGCAGCTTCACGGAATCGTAGCTGGCCTCGCCCACAGCCGTTACATCGCGGTTGCCGTATTTCTTCTCGTAGTTATCCACAAAAGTCTTGTTGGCATCGCTCTGGATGGTGTTGAAGTAATTGAAGCAGGAATAGTGGCCCACAGCCGCGTCGCCGATGGCAGCCACGGAGGCTTCATCCGTGATGGTGCTGGCGATGGGCATCGTTTTGGGATCAAAGCCGTAGCTCTTGTACTGCTTGTAGAAGGCCACGGTGCTGTCGCCATTGAGGTTGGCATAGATCACATCCGGTTTTGCCTCTTTTATCTTGGCGATAACAGAGGCAAAGTCCGCATTACCGGAGGGCACGATTTCATTGCCCACGATCTCGCCGCCATTGGCCTTGACGACTTCCACCGCCTGGGCGTGAATCAGGGATACATACACGGTTTCAGAGCCTAAGAAGAAGAACTTCTTGCCTACGTTCTCCATCAGCCAGGGTACAAACAGGTCGTTTTGCTGGTTGAGCACGGTACCGGTATAGATGATATTGGGCGAGGGGTCTTCGCCTTCATAGAAAGTGGGGTAAACGAGCAGGCCTTTATTCTGCTCCACCACAGGGCGGGCAGCCACGCGGCTTGCGGAGGTGTAAAGGCCCACCGTTGCTACGACCTGATCCTGCATGATCAGCTTTTTCATTTTGTCCGCAGCCTTGGCCGGATCGGTAGAATAATCCTCAAACACCGGGACAAGCTGCTTGCCGTTCACGCCGCCCGCGGCGTTCACTTCGTCGATTGCCATCATGGCCGCGTTGTACATGCACTCCTCGGTAATGGCCGTTGCGCCGGTCTTGGAGAAAATCAAACCGATCTTGATTTCCCCACCTTTGCCGCCCGTGCTACTTGAACAGCCCAGGGCCAGTATCGTGATTGCACACAGCATCAGAACCAGCACCATTTTTGCGCTTTTTTTCATGCTCAGGTCTCCTTTTCTATTTTTACTTTATTCGGTGCGACCACCGATCAACGCCGGCTAATTCTCCGTTCCCGGCGTTTGGGGATGGTTTATAATTTGACCTGCTCCGCCATGGCCCCAGCCGCGGTCTTCACCGCCTCGCTCATGGCCTTGTAGCCGCCGCAGCGGCACAGATGCCCGCCCAACGCCTCTAAAATATCTTCCTCCGTAGGGTCGGGATGCCGATCCAGCAGGGCCTTGGAAGCCACCAACACGCCTGGTATGCAAAAGCCGCATTGCACAGCGCTGTGGTCGATAAACGCCTGCTGCACAGGGTGAAGCTTTTCCTCACCGGCTAAGCCTTCCACCGTTATGATCTCGGCCTCGTCTGCTTCCACGGCCAATATGATGCAGGAGCGCACCGGCTTGCCATCCATCAACACCGTGCAGGCGCCGCACTCGCCGTTTTCACAGCCGGATTTGGTGCCGGTTAGCCCCAAGTCTTCGCGGATGAACTGCAGGAGCGTTTGCGCCGGATCTACCTCGGTTTCGATGCGCAGGCCGTTAACCTGCATACAGACCCGCACCTTACGCATAGCGCTCACCCCGATTCAGCTCTTCAATGGCCATTTTGATTAATACGGGGATCATCTCTTTTTTGTATTCCGGTGAGGCGCGCATGCTGCTCCTGCGCGGGTTGATATCGTTTACGATGGCCGCGGCCGCTTCCTCCGCCAGCGCCATGGAATAAGGGCCGCTGTTAAGGATCTGCTCCGCCTCGTGTGCACGGGCTACGGTGGGCCAGGCAGCGCCTAGCGCGATGCGGAAATTCGCATACCCTTCGCAGTATACCCCCATGCTGATGCCCGAAAGGTCCATGCCCTTCACGCGGCTGCGGCGGTAATATTTGCTCCTGCCGCCCGGCCCGGGTTTTTCGAGCGCCACGCCTTTAAGCACCTCGCCCGGCCGTAGGTCCACCTTGCCCGGCCCCAGCAGGAACCGCTCCAGGGGCAACTCCCTTTCGCCGTCTAGGCCCACCAGCAGCGCCTTTGCGTTATAGAGCAGCAGCCCTGGCACGGAATCCGCCGAGGCGGAGCCGTTGCAGATGTTGCCGCCGATGGTGGCGCGGTGGCGGATCTCATAGCAGCCGATATGGCCCGCGCCCTCGACCAGCGCGTGGTAAGGCTGCGCCAGCGGGTGCTCCACCACATCCTGCACCGTTTCCGCAGCGCCGATGAAGATGCCGCCTTCGATGGGGCAAATGCCCCTAAGTTCAGGAACGCCCTTGATATCCGCCACCGTTGCGGGGTCAATGCGGTCCTCTTTTAAGAGCAACAGAATATCCGTGCCGCCCGCGAGCAGCTTGGTCCCTTCCTGCGCGTTGAGCCCCAGCAGGGCGCTGAGCGTTTTTGGCTTTTCGTATTTGTAAGAGCTTACGATCATCTGGCCCCACCTCCCTTGCGCAGCACGGTGATTCGATCCGCTGAAGCGGGGAGCGTATGGAATCTGAGGCCCGTAGCGTCGTAAATGGCGTTGAGTAGGGCCGGAGCCGTGCCCACGGCGCCGTGCTCGCCAATGCCCTTGGCCCCGTAGGGGCCCGACGCCT
>DHOI01000036.1:0-2300 GCA_002409725.1 Christensenella sp. UBA5394 | reverse complement strand
GCCCCGTAGGGGCCCGACGCCTCCGGCGTTTGCACGAAAATCACTTCGGTTTCACAGGGGATATCCTCGATGCCCGGTATCTTATAATCCACCAGCGTATCGTTGCGCACGTGGCCCGTTTTTTCGTCAAAGACCACTGTTTCACTCAGCGCGCTGCCCTCTGCCATCAGCATGGCCCCGCCCACCTGCTCTTTGGCCAGGGTGGGGTTGATAATGGTGCCGGCGTCGATGGCGTTGATAAGGTGCAGCACTGTGACCTCGCCCGTGCGCAGATCCACCGCCACCTCCGCACCCACGCAGCCCAGCGTCCAATCCCCGGCGGCGTTGCCCTGGCCCGTTTCCGGGTCATGGTTCTGGATGCCCTTGGGAATGAAGTATCCCTCGCCCATTACCGGTTTGGTGAGTGCCGAGCCATCCGGATTGCGGATGCCGGTGGCGAATTCGCTCCAGCCGATGGAGCGGTCCTGATAGCGCACCTCGCCCGCCTCGGCGCTCACCTCTTCGACGGGTACGCCGAACACCTTAGCCCCTTCCTCTCGCAGCTTGCGCTTGAGATCCTCCGCCGCCAGGATCGCGGCGTTGCCGGCGCCCCAGGTGGAATGGCTGGCTACGGTCTGCCAGTCGTAAGGGGAGGTCAGCGTATCTACACTATATTGGAAATGTACCTTTTCAAAGGGCAGGCCCAGCGCTTCCGCGCCGATCTGCGCCAGCGCCGTGTGCAGGCCTTGGCCCATATCCACAGCGCCGGTACACATGCTAACGGTTCCGTCTGAATTCAGCTTGATGAACGCGCCAGAGGGCGTATTGGTGGGCATGCAGGGCGTTTTCATATACGACGCCATCCCCCGGCCTACGGCGATATGCGGCCCGAGATCGGGCTTAGGCTTAGTGAAAAGCTTATCGGCAATGATCTCCGTGCACCTGACCACATTGCCGTTGGAGTCGTGCATCACCTGGCCGATGCCGTTGGCGTATCCTGCCCTGAGCAGGTTTTGGAGCCGAATCGCCGCCGGTGAGATGCCCAGCTTTTCCGCTGCCACGTCCATCAGGCTTTCCACGGCCAGGTGCACCTCCGGGTGGCCGTAGCCGCGGGCTGCGCCGATGGGCGGGGTATTAGTATACACGCCGTATATGTCGAGCTTGAGGTCATCCACCCGGTAAGGGCCTGTGCCTGCCGAAGCCATCCCAGTGAGGATGTTCACGGCATAATCCGCGTTGCCGCCGCTCGCCATGGCGCTTTCTCCCATCATGGCCAGCAGCTTGCCGCCCTTATCAAAACCCAGCTTGTAGCGGCAGCTGGCATTACGGCCATGCGTGGTGCCGCAAAACAGCTCCTCTCGGCTCAAAAGCAGCCGCACGTAGCGCCCGGGCACCAGCCTGGCCACGCAGGCCACCAGCGCCTCGATCGTGATATCCGACTTGCCGCCAAAACCGCCGCCCAGTAAGGGCGCGACCACGCGGATGCGGTTATAAGGGATTTCCAGTAGCTCTGCAATGGTAGTCTGCACCACAAAGGGGGCCTGAGTGGTGGCGTACATCACCATCGAGCCGTCCTGGCCGTAGCGGGCCACGGCGCAATGCGGCTCCATCTGCGCGTGCACGATGGAAGGGAAGGTATATTCACCCTCCACCACGCAATCCGCCCGGGCGAGCGCGGCCTCCGCGTCCCCTTTGCGGATCTTGAAATGCTGATATGTATTATGCCCTTCGCGATGCACATAGGGCAGCACGAAGTAATCCATCAGCCCCTCATGCAGCACGGGCGAGGAAAGGTCTTTGGCCTCCCAGACATCCAGCACAAAGGGGAGCTGTTCATATTCGACTTTAATCTTTTTCAGCGCGCGCAGGGCTTCGCGCTCGCTGCGCGCCACCACCGCGGCTACAGGCTCGCCCACAAAACGCACTTTTTCCTTGGCGATCGGATCCTGGTCGCGCACAGCCACCCCAAAGGGGCCGGGCACATCCCTGCCTGTTACGATCCGCACCACACCCGGCATAGCCGACGCCTCCGCCGTATCCACGTTCAATATCCTGGCGTGGGCATGGGGGGAGCGCAGCACCTTGATATGCAGCAGGTTAGGGAACTGCATATCCGCTGTATACTGGGTAGAGCCCGTTACTTTTTCTACGCCATCCACCCGTTTGGGACTGGCGCCTATGGTCTTAAATGCCATACCATTTACCTCACAAGGGCGTCGGCCGGCGCAATAGGGCGGCGGCCGGCGCGATAGAGCGCCGGCAAGCGCCGCACAACTTCCTTTAACGCAAGGTCACGTCTTTGCCATCCTTGATCACATACA
>DHOI01000039.1:5142-6904 GCA_002409725.1 Christensenella sp. UBA5394 | reverse complement strand
TGGGGGAAAACGGCGCCGGTAAATCCACGCTGATCAAGGTTATTACAGGCGTCCATATGCAGGATGAAGGAACCGTTCTGGTGCATGGGGAGGAAGCATTTTTCCAAAGCACCAACGACTCGGCCGCAAAAGGGATTGCGGCGGTTTATCAGCATAGCACGGCCTATCCGCACCTTAGCGTGACGGAAAACATCTTTATCGGCCACGAAAAGCGAAATAAGCTGGGGCTGATTGACTGGAAAACCATGCACAAAATGGCAAAGGAGCTGCTCGTTAGCCTGGGCTCGGATATCGATCCCCATACGCTTATGGGCAACCTGAGCGTGGCGGAGCAGCAGATCGCGGAAATTTCCAAGGCCGTTTCCGCCAATGCGGATATTATGATCATGGATGAGCCCACTGCCGCCCTCTCCAAGCGGGAGTGTGAGGAGCTTTACCGCATTACAGAGCAGCTGCGGGACGAGGGGAAATCCATTCTCTTTATATCGCACCGCCTTGAAGATATGTACCGTCTGGCGGACCGCGTAACGGTATTTCGGGACGCCGCCTATATCGGCACCTGGGATATTGCAGATGTTACCAATGACATCCTGCTGCGGGCCATGGTAGGGCGCGAGATTAAGGATCTTTATCCCAAGATAAAGATCCCGCTGGGCGAAGTGGCGCTGGAAGTCAGAAATTTATCTGACATGGGCCATTTCCGCAATGTTAGCTTCAGTGTGCGGCGGGGGGAGATATTCGGACTGACCGGGCTCGTGGGCGCCGGACGATCGGAGGTGTGCCAGGCATTATGCGGCTTTGCACACTATGATTCAGGCGAGGTGCTGCTCAACGGCCGGCCGGTTCACTTCACCCATCCCGCCCAGGCCATGAAACAAAAGCTCGGCTATCTGCCGGAGGACCGCCAAAGCCAGGGGCTTATCCTAAGCTGGGAAATATATAGAAACCAAACCGTTGCATCCTTGCAGAAATATACGAGCATCGCCGGTATAGATACCCAGAAAGAGTGCCGCGACGGCAAAAACCTTTTCACCAAGCTCTCGATAAAGGCAAAGGATATTTTTGAAAAAGTAAGCGCATTATCCGGCGGCAACCAGCAGAAGGTTGTGCTCTCCAAGCTGCTCAATGTTGATCTTGACGTTCTCATCTTAGATGAGCCCACCAAGGGTGTGGATGTGGGCGCCAAGTCCCAGATGTATGAAATTATGATGGAACTGGCCAATAGCGGTTACGCCATCGTGCTGATATCGTCCGAGATGCCCGAAATCCTCGCTATGAGCGACCGTATCGGCATTATGCACGAGGGCTCCCTCGTCAAAATATTGGATCGCGGGGAGGCTACGCAGGAAAAGATGCTGGCCTATGCTATGAATTCCGCAGAGGCCATGCTGAAAGGAGAAAGCGCGTAAGTATGGAAGAAAAACGCGGCATAAGCACCAAACTGCGCCACCTTATTGCCGGCCACTCACAGGAGGCGGCTCTGGGCGCCATCATCTTGGTTGTGGGCGCTCTTGTGCAATTGCACACCGGGGGTACGTTTCTGCGCGCCTCCAACCTAAACGAAATGATGCGGGAAACCTCCATGCTGATTATGGTATCCATCGGTATGATGACCGTGATCATCAGCGGCGGGACCGACCTTTCCGTTGGCTCCGTTATGGGGCTTTCCGGTATGATAGCGGCCTTAACTTTGCGGGATTACCGCGAAACCCCCGTTGTTTTGATTTTCCTTATTGCCATCGGCGTGGGGCTCATTTGCGGA
>DHOI01000039.1:0-4965 GCA_002409725.1 Christensenella sp. UBA5394 | reverse complement strand
GGCTCATTTGCGGCGTGATCAGCGGTTTCGTCGTGGCAAAGCTGCGCATATTCCCCTTAATTGGCACTTTAGGAACCTGCGACGTTTTTCGCGGCGTCATTTACCTGTTCAGCAAGGGCGAATGGGTTAGCCAAACGGATATGACGGATCAGTTTTTGAAAATATCCACCAGCAGGTTCCTGGGGATCAATTACATGGTTTGGTTTGCCATCATAATCGTTGCGTTCGGCTTTGTATTCCTTGGTCATACCCGCCTGGGACGCCACATTTATGCCATTGGCAACAGTGAGGAGAGCGCAAAAATATCCGGCATCCATACCGACAGGGATAAATGGCTGGCTTATATCATCAGCGGCGGCATTGCCGGGCTGGCAGGCGTTTTATGGGTATGTAAATACGCAAACGCGCAAGGTACCACGGCAAATGCCTTTGAACTCAATGTTATCGCTTCGGTGGTGCTGGGCGGCGTAGCGATCACCGGCGGCTCCGGCACGGTGACCGGGGTTGTGCTGGGCTCTCTGCTATTTGGCATCCTGAGCAACATACTGCCCCTTATCCAAGTATCCTCATTTTGGCAGCGGGCCATCCGCGGTACGGTTATCCTGGTATCGGTTGTGATCAACTCGTTGGTGGCGCGCAGAGCCGCCCGCAAGGCCCTTGAAAGGAGGGAACTGGATGAAAGCTTCTGATAAAGGCTTGGGGTACAAGATAAGCGATCTGTTTTCCCATTGGGAGACCATCCTGATCCTCATCTTTATTACCGTTAACATCGTCAATATCAATTTATCCCCTTACTATCTCAACTGGGATAACCTCATGAATTCCATGATCAATTTCATGGATAAGGGGCTGATGGCCTATGGCATCATGATGGTGCTCATCTTAGGGGAAATCGACATTTCCGTGGCCTCCATCATTGCGCTTTCCGGTTGTGTCGCGGGCTGGGCCGGGGAGCAGGGAGCGCCATTAGCGCTGTGCATTCTGATCGCGCTGGGCGTAGGCATCCTTTGCGGCGCTTTCAACGGCCTGTTGATGGTGAAGTTTCCGGAATTGAATTCCACGATTGTAACATTGGGTTCGCAGATCCTTTTTCGCGGCCTGGCCTATATGCTGCTGGAAGACCTTTCGCTCAAAGCCTATGCAAAGCAGCTGTCCGCCCTGGCCTGGAATAAAGTGCTGGGCCTCCCGGCCATCCTCTTTACATTTATTTTGCTGACGATGCTATTTTACCTGGTTATCCACCGATCCCGGTTTGGCCGTTATCTCTATGCCATTGGTTCCAACAAAACGGCCAGCTATTTTTCCGGCATTCGTACATCCCGGGTGATCTTTACGGCCTTTGTTATAAGCGGTTTGTGCGCAGCGTTTTCGGGCCTGTTTTTAGCAGCCAAGCTCGCTTCCGTCCGCGCAAGCATCGCGCAGGGCTATGAAATGGAGGTTATCGCCATGGCCATCCTGGGAGGCGCCAGCCCTTCGGGCGGGCGGGGCCGGGTGGGCGGCGTTGTGTTTGGCGTGTTAACCATTGGCCTGATACGATACGGAACCGGATTGGTGAATGTTTCATCGGATACGCTTAAAATTATTATTGGCGGCCTTCTCATTGTGGTGTGCGCCATCCCTAACCTAAAACAGGTGCTAGCTGATGCCAAGGAAGTCAGACGCGGCAGAAGGCGGCTTGTTATAAGAAAAGGAGGAAATTAACCATGAAGAAACTGTTTGCTCTCGTTATTGCGCTGTGCATGCTGGCCGGCATCCTTGCCGGCTGCGGGCCGAAAACCCAGCCCGCCGCAGATACCAATGCTCCCGCCGCCGAAGCGCCGGCAGAGAGCGCTGCCCCGGAGGCCGAAACGCCCGCCGACAGCGGAACCGGCGATCGCACGGCGGACTACACAGCCGGCGAAGATGCGCCCACCTATGTGATGGTATCCAAAACGCTGTCTGACCCGATCTTTATCGACATGTATGTGGGCTTCCGGGAATTCTGCACATCCATCGGCGCAAATTGTATGTACCGTGGAACGGAGGAGCCTACCGCTGAAAAAGAGATCGAGGTAATCACCCAGCTTATCGCACAGGGCGTAAAGGGCATCGCGGTCATCGCGGCAGATTTCGATGCGCTGGAGCCCATTCTCTCCCAGGCCATCAACCAGGGAATAACCGTTATCACCTTTGACTCCGCCGCAAACCCCGCTTCGCGCCAAGTTCATGTTGAGCAAGCCTCCATTGATCTGGTTGGCCGTATGCAGATGCAATCCGCCCTTGCGATTTGTGGCGGCGCGGGCGCAGAAGGCACCATCGGCATCCTCTCCGCGCAGCCTGAAAGCCAGCTCCACGCGGATTGGTGCAAAGCTATGCTCAAGGAAGCTGAAGAGCATACCGATGATTATAAGAACATAACCATCCTGCCCATCGCTTATGGCGACGACCTGCCGGACAAGTCTACTACCGAGGCACAGGCCATGCTGCAAAACTATCCTGACATCGACGTCATCATCAGCCCCACCACGGTTGGTATTTTGTCCGCCGCCAAGGTAATCCAGGATATGGACTCCGCATGTAAGGTGACCGGCGTCGGCCTTCCCTCTGAAATGAGCCCTTACATCGACAACGGGATCTGCTATGATTTCTATCTGTGGAATCCGTATGACCAGGGCTATCTAGCTGCCGCCGCCGTCAACTCCATTGCGACTGGAGAAAGTACAGGCGCCGTAGGCGATACTGTCACTGCCGGCCGTCTGGGCTCCTTCACTGTAGAAGAATATTATGACGGCGGCACCCAGGTTTTGCTGGGCGACCCCATCCGCTTCTCCAGCGAGAATATCAACGATTATAAGGACCTCTTTTAACCCGGGATAAAGGTATCCCAATGGTAGCGTATGGCTTTAGGGCATTGCCCCGGAGCCATACTTTTCATACGGCGTTAACGCGCCGGCAGATTTTAGAAAGACGTACGCTTTTATATGCAGTGCCAGAATAATGACCTGCGAATAAAGCTGACCCAATAAAACAGACTTATGCGAATGAAGCTTTTCCTTACAGATGTGGATGGTACGCTGCTGAAAACCGGCGGCGCGCTCCATGTCGATGTTATAGAGGCGGCAAGGCGGTTTGTCCATGCAGGGGGCTATTTTGGGCTGTCCACAGGCCGCGCCTTTAGCGCTGTTTCCGCGCTGGTTCCCCAATTACCCATCAACGCGCCCTGCATTCTGTGCAGCGGCGCATTGGTGTATGATTTTAACGCCCAATGTGCTGTTTCCATATCGCCTATGGAGCGCGGAGTTCTGCCCCTGCTGCGGGTGGTGCTTACCAGGTTTCCCACTGTTAGCATTACCGTCTTCACAGAGAATTCGATCGGCACCCTTCGCGTAAATGAACGGCTTCTTGCCCATGGCGTCTACGAAGACAGAACAGCTCCCATGATAGCGCTCCCGGATATCGATAAACCCATCAAGATTCTTTTTACTTGTGACGACGTGGCAACGTTGGAATTAATCGGCCGGGAGTTTGTCGATCCGGAGCAGTTTTCATATCATGCCGCAAGCCGCCACTTTTACGAGCTCACCCGCTACGGTATCAATAAAGGGACGGCAGCCGGCGCGCTATGCGCGTCTTTGGGCGCGGGCGGGAAGTGTCACCTGTATACCGCTGGAGATGCGGCCTCTGATTTAACGATGCAGGCTGTTTCAAAAGCGTTTTTTGCGCCATTGACCGCGCCCGCAGAAATCCGGGACAAGGCCGTTATGGTATTCCCTCCGGCCGCGGAGGGCGGGCTTGCGCAGGCGCTGGAATACGTCCGCAGTCTACCCTGACGGAGCGCTTTTACGGCAACCTCCGGGTCTTTCCGTCGAAAAATATCCGGTGATCCGCAGCCTATTTCTGCAAATAATACCCAAGCGATGAAGAATGCCCGCTATCCCGCACGCGAACATGCAGGAAAATAACGCAAAACGGACGCCCGTGGGGCATCCGTTTTGCGTTATTCTGCCGCTCTATGCGTCTTCCTTTAAGCGAACGATGTTCGCGCCGATCCCCTTCATTTCTTCGTAGAAGCGGGGGAAGGATACGCCCACATGCTCCACGCTGTCGATGAGGCTGTCGCCCTCCGCGCCCAGGGCGGCCACCGTGCTGGCCATCACGATGCGGTGATCATCATGCCCGTAGAGGGTGGCGCCCCTGAGCTTGCTGGGATAGATGGTTAGCGTATCCGATGTTTCCTCGAACTTGCCGCCCATCTTGCTCAGCTCCTGCACGATGCTCTTGCAGCGGTCCGTTTCCTTCATGCGGCAGGCGGTGATGCCCGTGAGCTTGGTAACGCCGCTTTGGGCATAGCTGCCGAGAACCGCCAGGGCGGGAATGGCGTCCGGCATGTTGGTGCAGTCGATCTCGATGCCATGCAGCGGGTGGCCACCTTCAATGATAACGCCATCCTGACCGCCGTTCAATACTTCGACCTTTCCGCCCATATCGTTGATGATTTCCACGAATACCTTTTCCCCCTGGAAATCGTGGATATCCATGCCCAGCAGCTTGATCCGGGAGCCCGGCGTAATCGCGGCCGCAACCATGGGGTAGGTGGCGCCGCACCAATCACAGGGCGCCTTTTTGGTAAAGCTATGATAGGTCTGTCCGCCGCGGACGTAGAATTCCTTATAGTTGTCGATATTCTGGACCTCGATCCCGGCGGCTTTGAGCCAATCCAGCGTCAGGTCGATATAGGGGCGCTCGCCCACGTTGTCGATCACGATCCTGGTATCACCCGCCAGCATGGGGCTGCAAACCATCAGGCCGATGCTCCACTGCACGTTTCTGCCCGGCAGGTGTACCGTATGGCCGCCTTCCACGGGGCCGCCGATCAGCAAAGGAGCCAGTTCGTTATCCCGGGTGGATATGGCTTGGCCGCCCATCTCGCGGATGGCGCTGAGCAGAGGCGCGATCGGGCGGTAGCATATCTGATAATCGCCCGTG
>DHOI01000020.1:5391-6962 GCA_002409725.1 Christensenella sp. UBA5394 | reverse complement strand
AAAGGCATGGAATGCCTTCCGGTTTAGCTCCAGCAGCTTGGCCTTGCTGCCGGAGAATACTTTCTGCAAAACCTTGTCCATGGCCTTGCCCCCGGCTACGTTTGCCCCGTAAACGACGGCCCCCAGCATTACCATATTGGCGGCCCGGGCATTGCCCAGTTCCGCCGCGATATCGTTTGCGGCCACGGCCACAGCCTCGATATCCGTGCGGCCGGGCGCTTGGGGAATGAGGGAGGAATTGTAGAACAGCTTGCCGCCGGGCTTGACCAGCGGTTCAAAGCGGGCGAGGGAGGGCAGGTTCATGGCCACCACCACATCCGCCTCGTAGATCAACGGGGAGCTGACGGGCGCGTCGGAAACCACCACCGTGCAGTTGGCCGTGCCACCGCGCATCTCCGGGCCGTAAGAGGGAAGGAAGGTGACCTCCTTTTCTTCCTCCATGGCCGCGTAGGCTACCATCTGGCCCATGAGGATCACGCCCTGGCCGCCCGAACCGGCAAAAAACAGCTTTTGAATCATTCGGAGGCCTCCTGTTCCGGGCTGCGCAGGCAGCCCAATGGATAGTAGGGGATCATCTTATCGCGCACCCAATCCAAAGCGTCCGCCGGCGCAAGGCCCCAGTTGGTGGGGCAGGTGGAGAGGAACTCCACAAAGGAGAAGCCGGCCCCGCTCTCCTGTACCTCGAAAGCTTTGGCTACGGCCTTTTTGGCCTTGCGCACATTGGCCGGGGAATTGAGGGCCACACGCTCGACGTATACGGCGCATTCGAGTTGTGCGAGCAACTCGCTCATTTTGATAGGCATGCCGAACTGGGCCTTGGTGCGACCCTCCACGGCGGTTGTGCCCTTCTGGCCGATGAGGGTGGTGGGGGCGACCTGGCCGCCGGTCATCCCGTAGATGCCGTTGTTGATAAAAAAGGTGGAGAAGCGCTCACCCCGGGCGGCTGCCGCGATGATTTCGGACATGCCGATGGAGGCTAAATCGCCATCCCCTTGGTAGGTGAAGACCACCTTATCCGGGTGCACCCGGCGGATGCCGGTGGCCACGGCGGGTGCGCGGCCGTGGGCGGCCTCGCACATATCCACATTCATGAATTGATGCGCCAGCACGCTGCAGCCGATGGGCGCTACGCCGATGGCCTGGCCCAAACGGCCCGTTTCCTCCAGTACCTCCATGATCAGCCTGTGGGCGACGCCATGGGTGCAGCCGGGGCAATAGCTGGTGCTCACAGGGAGCATGCCTTTGGTGTATGTAAAGATCGGTTTCATTGCAGTCCCTCCAAAATGGCCTTGGCCTTTTGCGAAACCTCCAGCGAGGTGGGGATAATGCCGCCCGTGCGGTGGATCAGCTTCACGGGGAAGCGGCCCGCTACGGCCCGCCGTACGTCGTCCATCAGCTGGCCCATGGAAAGCTCCGCAGAGATCACGGCCTTGGTTTTAGGATCGATCCGGTCGAAAGCGACTTCCGGGAAGGGCCAGAGGCTGATGGGCCGGATAAGACCCGCCTTTACGCCCTGCTCGGCTAGCAGTTCCATCACCTCGCGCACAAGGCGCGCCATGGTGCCGTAGGCC
>DHOI01000020.1:0-5163 GCA_002409725.1 Christensenella sp. UBA5394 | reverse complement strand
GGCCTCGAAGCGGGTCAGCTCGGGCGCGGCCTCTTCATAGCGGGCGAAGAGGCGCTCCACGTGCGCTTCCAGTGCCTCGGGCTGCAGGCGCAGGGATTTCACCACATTGCGCGAACCGTTCCTCTCATCCCAGCCGGTGATAGCCCAAGGCTTGCGGCTGGAGATCTCCCTCGCCTCTACGAAGGGCTTTTCCTCCGGCAGGGCCACGGGCTCCATCATTTGGCCCATCATGCCGTCCGCGAGGATCATTACGGGCGTGCGCCAGGTTTCCGCCAGGGCCGGGGCCTCGTAGAGGATGTTCACGGCCTCCTGGAGATTGGCCGGGGCGAACACGGGCATGTGGTAATCGCCGTTACCGCCGCCGCGGGTGACCTGGAAATAATCCGCCTGGCCGGGCTGAATGCCGCCGATGCCGGGGCCGCAGCGGGAAACGTTGAGGATGACGAGCGGCACCTCGGCGGAGCAAAGAAAGCTGAGGCCCTCCTGCATCAGGGAGATGCCTGGGGAGGAGGAGGAAATGAACACGCTTCCCCCGGCAGCGCCCGCGCCATAGGCCATGTTGATCGCGCCCAGCTCGCTTTCCGCCTGCACGAAGGAACCACCCCGCTTGGGCAGCTCTTTGGACATATATTCGGGTATCTCGCTTTGGGGGGTGATGGGATAGCCGAAATAGAAGCGACAGCCGCCCCGCATGGCGGCTTCGGCAAAGGCCTCGTTGCCCTTCATCAAAACCTTTTGCGTCATTTCGCGCTCCCCCCTTCCGCCTGATAGATTTCAATGGCTCCATCCGGGCACATCACCGCGCAGCTCGCGCAGCCGATACACGCCTCCTCGTTCTCCACGCCGGCCGGGGCGTAGCCCTTGCTGTTCACCTGATGGCCCATGGAGACGATCTTCTTTGGGCATACGGCCACGCATAGGCCGCAGCCCTTGCACCTTTCCGCATGAAAGGTAAGCTTAAATTTTCCCATGCCTTTTTCCTTGCTCCCTTCTTGAATACGACCTCGTTTTTTATCACAAATCTTCATTTTTGAAGCCTTGCTTGCTATTTATCCAGCCAGGTGGGCCGCATGTGCATGCCCAGCGGCATCAGCGTTTTTTCATCAAAGCCCATCGTCACCAGCTCTCCCCGGCGAACGAGCGGGGCCGGGTAGCAGTTAAGCAGGATGGGCAGGCCCGTGGCGGCGCCGACCTTTTCGCATAGGGTGCGGCCCTGCGCAATGGTTTCCGCCGTGGTTTCGCGCAGCAGATGGCAGTTATTGACGAGGCCCGTGATGCGGATGCCCATGGCCCGCTCCATATCGCTAAGATGCTCCAAAGCCCCTTCCACCGTGGCCGTATCCGGCCGGTTGGCGTTGACTACAGCCAGGGCTTCACAGCAATCCGCGCCCTGGAAATAGGCGCCAAATTGGCGTAGCACCTTGGCCCCCTCGCCGTTGCCGCCGAGGTCCACCAGGCAAAGACAGTCGGCATCCTCCAGCGGGGCGCGGGCTGCGGCCCCCAGGGCTGGCAGCTCGGCGGTGATCTCCTCCCGGTAGACGCTGCCGTAAACGCCGATCCCGGCTTCTTCCAGGAGCTGCCGCTGCTCGCGGGAGCGGAAGTAAGGGTTGGCGATGTCGAGATCGACCAGCGCCGTGCGCACATAAGGCTTTATACGGGCCGCCAGCAGGGCCAGGGAAACGGCCAGCTCGGTTTTGCCGCTGCCGTAGTGGCCGCAGATGGTGACGCGCCGCTTGCTTTGTTTCAGGGGCCATGCCTGCTCCATACTTCCTCCTTTGGCCGTAGACCATTAAAAAGGGGCCCTGTTCGCTTAGAACAGGGCCCCGAGTTATCGAAATATTCCCGGTCAACCTTCCATTCTGGAGCGAAGCCTTCCATCGGTGCCCATAAGCAGCAGGCTAATAAGCAGAATAGCCGCAAGGCTAAGGTTGCCCAGCAGCTCGATGGTAATCAGGCCAAGACTCAGAAGGGAAAACAAAAGACACGCGGGGAAGGCGTGCCTTTGAATGCCGTTTTTATGGAAGGGGAACATGCCAGCCGCACAATGCTGTGCCTGGAAGGAGCCGTGCGTATTTGCCGCTTTTGCCATGGCCGTTTCCCCCTTTGTGCATAATCCAAGAAGTTGCTAAACAATATATCAACTCCCAGGGGCTTTGTCAACAAGAAATATATTTATACGCTTTGTGTAAAAAAATAAAATATATTCCTACCTTGACAGCCGAATTCGGGTGTGGTAAAGTAACCAGCAATTCAATATTTCAAAGGCAACGACGAAGACGGCGGAGGCGACCGTTCAAAGAGAGCCGGCGGCAGGTGTAAGCCGGCAGCGAGTTTTCTTCACACAGCCCATCCCTTCCGAGCCGATGGCCCGAACCCTGTTTTATAGGCAGTAGACGCCATCCGTATAGCCGCGTAAAGGCGACGGGCTTGTTGGAGCCCTAAAGGTGGCATGTGTATATATATGCAATTTGAGTGGTACCGCGGATAACCATCCGTCTCAAAGGATAACTTTGAGACGGATTTTTTATTAGGTTTTTTTGAGCTCCAAATGTTATGATGAAAGGAAGATGAACCTATGCTGGCACTAAGCACCAGGGCGCCCCGGGAACTGATGGAGGTAGCGGCCCGCATTCACGAACTGCGGGAGATCTCCGGCTACACGCCGGAGGAGATGGCCCGGCGCACCAATTTGAGCCTGGCGGATTACCTCAGCTATGAGTCCGCCCAGGCGGACCTGCCCTTCACCTTCATCCACAAATGCGCCCTCACCTTCAATGTGGGCATTACGGATCTAATGGAGGGCCGCAGCGCCAGCCTTTCCTCCTATACGGTCACCCGCCGCGGCCAGGGCCAGACTACTGCGAAAGAAAAGGGCATCGAGATCAAGAACATGGCCCCCTTCTTCCGCGGCAAGCTGGCCGAGCCCTATTGGGTCACCTATGAATATGACCCGGCCCAGCAGGAGAAGCCCATCCACTTCGCCACCCACAGCGGCCAGGAGTTCGACCTGATCCTTTCCGGCAAGCTCAAGGTGCAGGTAGGGCGGAACACGGAGATTCTCAGCGAAGGGGATAGCATCTATTACGACAGCGCCACCCCCCACGGCATGATCGCCGTGGACGGGGCGGACTGCACCTTCCTGGCGATGATCCTGCCCGGGGAGGAACTTACGGAGGCGGATAAGCTAGGCGAGACCATCCTGCCCCCCAAGACCGGCCGCAAACTGATCTATGAGGATTTCGTAGCCACAGAGGAAGATGAGCTAGGCGCGCTCCAGCGCATTGCCTTTAAAAACGAGGATAGCTTCAACTTCGCCTTTGATATCGTGGATCGATTGGGCCGCGAGCAGCCGGATAAGCTCGCCATGCTGCATCTTGATCACAATAAGGTCGAGCGCTCCTTCACCTTCCGCGATATGAAGCTGCAATCCGCCCGGGCCGCCAACTACTTCAAGTCTTTGGGCATCAAAAAGGGCGATAAGGTGATGCTGGTGCTCAGACGGCATTGCCAATTCTGGTTTGCCATCCTGGGCCTGCACAAGCTGGGGGCCGTGGCCGTGCCCGCCACGGATCAGCTGCTTGAAAAGGACTTTCTCTACCGCTTCCAGGCTGCGGGCATCCGCGCCCTGGTCTGCGCGGTGGATAGCACCGCAGCGGCCGAGGCCGAGAAGGCCATGGCCCAACTGCCGGATGAGGAAGCGATCATCCGCATTACCTGCAACGGCAAGCGGGAGGGCTGGCACGATTACGACGCGGAATCCGCCCTCTTTACCCGCTCTTTCCGCCGTGAGGAGGACGCGCCCTGCGGCAAAGACCCCATGGTGATGTTCTTCACCTCGGGCACCACCGGCTACCCCAAGATCGTGACCCATAGCTATAAATACGCCCTGGGCCACTTCATCACCGCCAAGTATTGGCATTGCGTGGAGCCGGACGGATTGCACTTCACCATTTCGGATACGGGCTGGGGCAAGGCGCTCTGGGGCAAGCTCTACGGCCAATGGATGTGCGAAGCGCCCATTTTCACCTACGATTTCGATAGGTTCGACGCGCACGACATCCTGCCCATGTTCGCCAAATACAACATCACCACCTTTTGCGCGCCGCCCACCATGTATCGCTACATGATCAAGGAGGATCTGGGCAAATACGACCTTTCCTCCATCCACCACGCCACCACCGCCGGCGAGGCCCTCAACCCCGAGGTTTTCCACCAGTTCAAAAAGGCCACCGGCCTTTCGGTAATGGAGGGCTTTGGCCAAACGGAGACCACACTGGTCATCGGCAACCTGGTGGGCATGAAGCCTAAGATCGGCTCTATGGGCAAGCCCAGCCCACTGTTCCAGGTGGATTTGATCAACGCGGAGGGCCGGCCAGCTGCCGTGGGCCAGCCGGGCGAGATCGTGATCCGCACAAAAGAGGGCACGCCCTGCGGCCTCTTCTGTGGCTATCAGGACCCGGAGGCCACCAAGGAAGCATGGAAGGACGACGTATACCACACCGGCGATATGGCCTGGCGGGATGAGGACGGCTACTTCTGGTATGTGGGCCGTAGCGACGACGTGATCAAATCCTCGGGCTACCGCATCGGGCCCTTTGAGGTGGAGAGCGTGATTATGGAGCTGCCCTATGTGCTGGAGTGCGGCGTATCCCCTGTGCCGGATGAGATCCGCGGCCAGGTGGTGAAGGCCAGCATTGTGCTCACCAAGGGTACGGAGCCGTCCGAAACCCTCAAAAAGGAGATCCAGGCGTTCGTCAAGCAGCGTACCGCGCCCTATAAATACCCTCGTATCGTGGTTTTCCGCGATGAATTGCCCAAGACCATCAGCGGCAAGATCCGCCGCAACGCCCTATAAAGCACCCTTGAAGGCGAAAGGAGAGAGCCTATGCGCGTTACCTGTATCCAGATGGACATGGCCTTCGCCAGGCCCACCGAAAACTTTGCCACGGCCGAGGCGCTGGTGCGCCGGGCTGTCCGCGAAGAGCAGCCGGATGTGATCCTGCTGCCCGAGCTGTGGAACACCGGCTTCTTCCCCCGTGAAAAACTGGCGACGCTCTGCGATAAGGGGGCCGGCCGCACAAAAGCACTCTTTGGCTCTTTGGCCAAAGAACTGGGCGTGAATCTGATCGCGGGCAGCATAGCCAATTTGGAGGATGGTAGGCC
>DHOI01000047.1 GCA_002409725.1 Christensenella sp. UBA5394 | reverse complement strand
CTGTCCGTATCCGGGAAATAGAGCAGCACCTTGAATTCTTCGGGCGGGTAATACGTCCAGGTGAACCTGCGGCTTTCTGTGCAATCCTCAAAATATTGCAGGAAGTAAAAACCGTCCGCATCCTCGTATTGGACGAATTTGCGGAAGATATCGTAATCCGCGTCGCCCTCCTGATAGCGCGAATAGTCTTCCTTGCCTTCCTCCAGGGCCGAAAACGGGCCGGTGGTAGGATAGCTGGAAAGCAGCGTAACATAATAGCGCCGGCCCTCTAGCCCTTCAAAATCGATGGTCACAGAGGGCTTGGGGCCCACATCCGCGTGGGCTGCGGCAGGGAACGCGGCTAAGATGGCGATGATGCACAGCAGCATGGCGACGGCTTTTTTCATGACATGCCCTCCCGATCGGCCCCTGCAAAGGGCCGTCCTGTTATTATCATCAGTATAGCATAAATAGCAGCGCCTGGAAAATGCCCGGGCGCTGCGTATGCTTTGCTTATTTGCTCTATTTCTTCTTGGAATATTTACGGGTGTAGACCAGGCGCATCAGCTTGCGGTCCAGCCAGGGAAGGGCGGCTACGGGGCCGCTCGCACGCGCGTTGAGATAAGCGAGGGCGTTCTTTTCCGAGAGCGCCAGCACAGCGCCGCAATCCTGCGCCGTGGCCGCGCAACCGATAGCCCCCAGGCCCCGGATGTACACGCAGCTGCGGCCTTTGAGGCCGCGCACAGCCGCCCGGATGGCGCTTTGCGGATCAGGCGGGGGAAGCGGGCCGCAAGCCTTCATATCGCCGCCCACCAGCTGGGCGAAATCATCCAGCACGGCGGGCAGGTCATTTGTATCCTCCATCGCTTCGCGTAAAACCTCAGAGGATAGATGCATGATGCTGGCAAAGGCGGGATAGGCGCGGTAGATGGCCGCGTGCAACGCCGCTACGGGTGCAAGGCCATCCTGACGCAGCCGAAGCTGCCGCTCCCCTCCATCCTCTGCTAAGCTGAACATCGCAAAGGTATCGCTATCCAGGCGGCGGCTGTGAAGCGCGGGTGGCTCCGCCGCCTCAAGAGGTATCTTGGGCGCGGCACAGCGGCACACGGCCTCCAGCGCCACGGCGCGCGCAAAGGCCATGGCCCGGTCCGCCCCGGTGAGCAGCGCACCGTGTCTTTCCATCAAAATGGCGCTACCACCGGCCACGAGGGCTGCTTCCACGTTCCTGCGCAGAGCCTTGGTGCCCGGCAGGGCGTAAACCGTGCGTAGGATATCCCCGCCCAAGATAGCCCGCTCGTCCTCGCCGGGGACCAGGGCGGTATAGCCGGATACGCTCAAACAGGTGGCATAAGCCTGGTGGGTGTGGATCACAAAATTTACGTTAGGATTTAATCGATAGGCGGCGGCGTGGATGCCCTTTTCAGAGGAGGGCTTCACCTTCCCCGCATATTGTTGGGTGCGGATATCCACAGTAACAATGGTCTCGGGTGTGAGCCGCTCGTAGCCGATACCGCTGGGGGTGACGGCGAAGGTGTTCTCATCGATGCGGCAGCTGACGTTGCCCCAGGTACGTGCCACCAGGCCCCGTGCTACCAGTTCCTGGCCGGCCGCGATCACTTCCGCTTTGGCGATACGCTCCTGCATGGGTATCCCTCCCTCGCGCTATATCTTGACCGCTACCTGCGCCAGCACTCGGTCGAAGCGGGTAAGCACCTCGTCGATATCCGCAGGCGTATAGGTGGCGTTTGTATAGAGGCGGTTCCCGGCTAAGGTCACCAGGCCCTCGGCCATATAGGCCGCGCCCATGTGCTCCATCTCCTTTTTGCGGGCCGAGGTCTGCTTGAGAATGGCGGGCACCTGCCACGGTTTTGACCAATCAATGGCAAAATGCATGGTGCCCAGGGTATCGAAATGGCAGATGGAGCCCACGTTATAGGCGGCGAAGGGCAGGTTGTATTTTTCGATCAGATCACATAGCCCGTCCGTGAGCAGGTCGCCCATGGCATTGGCCTTGGCGCAGGCGCCTGTACGTTCCATCTCGCATAGGGTATGATAACCGGCGGCGCAACTGAGCGGGTTAGCTGCCAGCGTGCCTCCGGAAAGGGCCTTTTTGCCGCCGCCATCAAGGCCTGCGCCCAAGAAGCGCATATATTCCTTTTTGCCGCCCAGACCGCCCGCGCCGGGGTAGCCGCCCGCGATCACCTTGCCGAACACGGTAAGATCCGGCGATACGCCAAAGTAGCCCTGGGCGCCATCCATGCCCATGCGGAAGCCCGTGACCACCTCGTCGAAAATCAGCAGCGCGCCGTATTTGCGGCAGAGGGCCTCCACGCCCTTGTCAAAGCCGAAATCCACAGGTCGCGTGCCGCTTTCCGGGCCAATGGGCTCGAGAAAGACCGCGGCCGTGCCGCCCCGGAGGGCATTCCGGCGCAGAAGGCGCTCGAGGCTATTTAAGTCGTTGGGGAAAAACTCCTCGGTTCGGCTGAAGCAAAAGCCCGGGATGCCGTGGGATTGCAGGCCCTTGGTGCCGGGGATGCGGATTCCGTAGGCCAGCTGGTCGCTCCAGCCGTGGTACGCGCCACCCATCTTCACGATGTGCTTTTTCTTGGTGGCCAGGCGGGCTACGCGGCTCGCCACCATGCAGGCCTCCGTGCCCGAGGTATACATGCGGAACATATCTACCGAGGGCACAAGCTCGGCTATTTTAGAGGCCAGCAGGTATTCATATTCATGAAACAGGCCGGTGGAGGGGCCGCAGGTATCCAAAAGCTCGCATACCTTGGCGCGCACGAAATCATCATTGCTGCCCAGCACCGTGGGTCCGCCGGATTGTAAAAAGTCGTAGTATTGGTTGCCGTCGATATCCGTAAGCATATGCCCTTTGGCGCTGGTGAAAACCAGCGGAAAAGGATAGTTGAAAGCCAGGTTATGTTGCACGCCGCCGGGAATGATGGCCTTGGCGGCCGTGAGGCGCGCCTTGGAGCCGGCGCACTTTTTGTCGAAATAGTCGCTTTCGTAGCGCCGCAGGGCGTCTTCCGTAATCGAATAGATGGGCAGCTTGATCAACTCGTCCAGCTTTTTGGTCACAGCCTGGGCGTCGACATAGCGGCTTAGCGCTTTTCCCGTATTCATGGCAGACATCCTTTCTGAAATGCAAAAAGTGAGTGATCGCTCACTACTTCATTTTCTACCATATCCCAATGGGATTGTCAATACAAAACCTTGTAATTTTGCCGTTTCTCCTTTATGATTGTGATGTTAAGCTGATTCCTATTGTGATGTTAAGCATATTCCTAAGGAAGGGAGCCGCTAAATGGAAGAGCAGGCAAGGGGTTATGCATCCGAGCTTTTTTTGCGCATCAGCGAGGAAAAGCGCGGCCGCATTATCACCGCGGCCGTAGAGGAATTCGCCGCCTTCGGCTATACCGGCGCCAATGTGAACCGCATTGCGCAGGCAGCAGAGATCAGCGTGGGGGCCCTGTATAAATATTTCGCAGCCAAGGAAGACCTCTTTATGTATATCGTGGAATACGAGGCTGCCATCATGGCCGATTTCGTGGGCGGCATTCTGGCCGAGGATATCCGCTTCCTCTCCAAGCTGGAAAAGCTCCTGCGCCTGGCGCAGGATTATTCCAGGCGCGACCCCAATCTCATCCGGCTCTACAGCGTATTCACCTCGGAGCACGACAGCGGGCGGGCCGAGGCCCTGGCACAACGCATCGAGGGCGTAACGGCCCGGGCCTATTACGAGCTGATCGCGGGTGCGCAGCAGCGGGGCGAGGTGCGCCAGGATATTGACGCGCAGATCCTGGCTTTTATGCTGGATAACCAACTGATGGCCATGCAGTATTCCTTCGCCTGCCCCTATTATCAAAAGCGCTTTTCCCTTTTCCTAGGCGAGCGCAACGCCAAGGACAACGAGCATGTGATCCGCTGCATCATGAAGGGCCTGCAAAGCATGTTCGGCATAGACTAGGCGACATAGCATAATGAGCTATCGCTCATTTTTTTGAGGGGATGTGTGCACGGGCGCAAATTTTGCCCATCAATTTTATTGACAAGGCGCTACGATTATGGTAGAACCAAAACAGTAAGCATTCGCTCACTCTATATTGGGAGGCCATGCATGAAAACCGAAGAAGCAAAGCAAGCGGCGGCGCTCACACCCGGGCAAACGGCCTGGCAGGCCCTCAAATTTACCCTCTTTTCCGCCTCCGCGGGGCTGATCCAGGTGCTTTTGTTTACCCTCTTCAACGAGGTTACCTCCTTCCCCTACTGGCCTAGCTATCTCATCGCCCTCACGGCCTCGGTACTTTATAATTTCACGGTCAACCGGCGCTTCACCTTCAAATCGGCTGCCAATGTGCCCAAAGCGATGCTGCTGGTGCTCGGGTTTTATCTGGTCTTTACGCCCCTTTCCACCTGGCTGGGGGATGCCGCGGAGCGCGCGGGCGTGAACGACTACCTCGTGCTGGGCATAACCATGCTTTGCAACCTGGTACTCGAATACCTATACTGCCGCTTCGTGGTTTACCGCGGCCAGATGAACACCAACGACCTGGCCCAATAAGGGTCTTTCCACCGGCTTGCCGGATGCGGACAGTACTATTTTTCACGCATCCGCTTTTTTATACACATCTATAGAGTGAACGCTCACTCTCTAGGCAAGGTCTGTGGTTCGGACCGCGCAAATCTGCATATCAGGGGGGATTTCTTGTGGCTACGTCAACCTATGCCATCACCTATGATGTGGGCACCACCGGCGTGAAGACCTGCTTGTTCCGCCTGGCGGGCAAGATTGCCCTCGTCGGCTCCGCCTATGCGGGTTATGGCCTCTACATGCTAAAAAACGGCGGCGCGGAGCAGGATCCGGACGAGTGGTGGGCCGCCCTTTGCCAAACGACCAAGGCGGTTCTGCAAAAAACCAACTTAGCCGCGGAGGCGGTCTCTGCGGTTTCCTTTTGCTCGCAGATGCAAAGCCTGGTGCTGGTCGGCAAGGATGGCAGACACCTGCGGCCGGCCATGAGTTATATGGATAACCGGGCGCAAAAGCAATACGCCCGGGGCTTCACGCAAGCGCCCCGCGTCGCAGGCTACAACGTGCGCAAGCTTCTCATCTGGCTCTCCCTCACTAAGGCCGCGCCCACCAGCATCAAGGATCCCTTGTGGAAGTACAAATGGGTGCAGGAGAACGAACCCGAAGTCTATAGCCGCATCTACAAATGGCTGGACGTCAAGGATTACCTCGTCTCCCGCTTCACAGGCGAGATGACCATGACCGAAGGCTCGGCCTACGCCACCTTCCTGTGCGATGTACGCAGCTCCAAATGCGCCTGGAGCCAAACGCTGTGCGACCTGGCGGGCGTTGATATGGCCCACCTCCCCCCCATCATCGCC
>DHOI01000113.1:4734-7854 GCA_002409725.1 Christensenella sp. UBA5394 | reverse complement strand
AAACCCTTGCTACGCAAGGCCTCTCGCCGCTACCCACCTTTCGCTGGTGGCGACTATTGCGAACTGTGAGCAGCCCCCGAACCCCAAAGCTTTTGTGTGCCAGGAGACAGCAACATATAAACTTCAATATAACAACATGATCATTTCAGCATGCATTTGCTGCAATAACAGCCGCGCACGGGCAGAACAACAGACACAAATACCGATATCTATATATCGATAATACTATATCGATATTACAAAACTGATAATTCCCCTTTATTGGCAAATGCACTAAACTAGAATTAAGCCAAGGGTGGCACACTAGGTTTGATAAGCAAGATTGCAAATATAAAGGAGGATTTCATCATGGCACGGTTTACGCTTCCCCGGGATTTGTATCATGGCAGGGGCGCTTTGGAGGCGCTAAAAGGTTTGAAAGGCCGGAAGGCCATGGTTGTGGTAGGGGGCGGCTCCATGAAGAAGTTTGGCTTCCTCGACAAGGTCGTGGCCTATTTAAAAGAAGCGGGCATGGAAGTGCGCCTGTTCGAGGGCGTGGAGCCCGATCCCTCCGTGGAAACGGTGATGAAGGGCGCTGCGGCGATGAGAGAGTTCCAGCCGGATTGGATCGTCTCCATCGGCGGCGGCTCGCCAATTGATGCGGCCAAGGCGATGTGGGCCTTCTACGAATATCCCGATACCACCTTCGAGCAGCTTTGCATCCCCTTCAATTTCCCCACCCTGCGCACCAAGGCCAAGTTCTGCGCCATCCCCTCCACCTCGGGCACGGCTACCGAGGTGACGGCCTTCTCCGTAATTACGGATTATCAAAAGGGCATCAAGTACCCCCTGGCGGATTTCAACATCACCCCGGATGTGGCCATCGTCGATCCCGACCTGGCCGAGACCATGCCCAAGAAGCTTACCGCCCACACCGGTATGGACGCCATGACCCACGCCATCGAGGCCTATGTTTCTACCCTGCATTGCGATTATACCGATCCCCTGGCCCTGCACGCCATCAAGATGGTGAGCGAGTTCCTGGTGGATAGCTACAACGGCAACATGGAAGCCCGCGACCGCATGCACAACGCGCAGTGCTTGGCCGGTATGGCCTTTTCGAACGCGCTGCTCGGTATCGTCCACTCCATGGCGCATAAGACCGGTGCGGCTTACTCCGGTGGGCACATTGTGCACGGCTGCGCCAACGCCATGTACCTGCCCAAGGTCATCAAGTATAACGCCAAGGAGCCCGAAGCTGCTAAGCGCTATGCAGAGATCGCCAAATTCCTGGGTCTTGCTGGCACGACCGATGCAGAGCTGACCGATGCGCTCATAGCCCACATCAAGGGCCTCAACACCAAGCTGGATATTCCCGCCTGCATCAAGGATTACGAGGGCGGCATCATCAACGAGGCGGAGTTTCTCAAAAAGCTGCCCGAGGTTGCCGAGTTGGCCGTGGGCGACGCCTGCACCGGCTCCAACCCCCGCGCCATCGACCCCAAGGCCATGGAGAAGCTGCTCACCTGCTGCTTCTACGACACCGAAGTCAACTTCTAATGCTACGCGCATGGCGGTCCTACGCGGACGGCGTGCCCGGGGCACGGCCTTTCAGAAACATCGAATAGGACGAAAGCCGTTTGTTGAGCTTGCGGTCAGGCATGTGAAAAATCCCCCATTCATTCTTTTTTCCTATGCAAGCGGCCCGGCGCGATCCATAACGGATGCACCGGGCCGTATGGTTTGCGCAAAATCGTACAGGGCCCTCCCAACACAACAAACGGGCTTCTCCCCCTAACAGCCACAACCAAGGCCGGGCCCCGTACACGCCGCCCGCGTAGGACCGTGTAGGACATTATTTACAAATCCCGCCATAGATTTGATGCGGCGGGTCAGCATAATATGATATAATGAAATACGTTTAATCACATCAAATTAAATATGGGAGGTAGGAACACATATGGGCCTGATAAAAGCGCTTGTGGGCGCCGTGGGCGGGGGCCTGGCGGACCAGTGGCTGGAGGTTCTGGAAGCAGATAATATGGGGCAGACCACGGTGTTCACCAGCGGCGTCACCGTGCGCGCGGGTGATAAGCGCAGCTCCAATACCAAAGGCACGGAAGGCGTAATATCCGATGGATCTATCATCCACGTATATGACAACCAGTTCATGCTGCTGGTAGATGGCGGCAAGGTGGTGGATTATACGGCCGAGCCGGGCTATTATAAGGTAGATAATTCCTCCATGCCCAGCCTGTTCAACGGCCAGTTCGGCGACGCGCTCAAGGAGACCTTCTCCCGCATCAAATACGGTGGCGTGCCCAGCGTCAAGCAGAAGGCTTTCTTCATCAATTTGCAGGAGATCAAGGGCATCAAGTTCGGCACCCGCAACCCCATTAACTATTTCGATACCTTCTATAATTCCGAACTCTTCCTCCGGGCGCACGGCACCTATTCCATCAAGGTGACGGAGCCGCTCAAGTTTTACCAAGAAGTTGTGCCGCGCAACGCCGAGCGCGTGGAGATCGACGAGGTCAACGAGCAATACCTCAACGAGTTCTTAGAGGCCCTGCAGGCTGCCATCAACCAGATGAGCGCGGACGGCGGCCGCATCTCGCATGTGACCAGCAAGGCCCGCGAGCTTTCCAAGTATATGTCCGAAACGCTGGATGTGGATTGGAAGCAACTGCGCGGCATGGAAGTGCTGGCTGTAGGCCTAGGCAGCATCTCCTATGACGAGGAGAGCCAAAAGCTCATCAACATGCGCAACCAGGGCGCAATGCTGGGCGACCCCAGCGTGCGCGAGGGCTACGTGCAAGGTGCGATCGCCCGGGGCATGGAGGCGGCAGGCTCCAACGAGGGCGGCGCTGCCCAGGCCTTTTTGGGCATGGGCATCGGCTTGAACACCACCGGCGGCGCTGCTGCGGCCTTTTCCCAGAGCAATCAGGCCCAGATGCAGCATCAACAAGCACCTGCGGCAGCGGCAGTAGCAGGCAGCTGGGCTTGCACCATCTGCGGCGCGCAAAACGGAGCGGATGCTAAATTCTGCTCCAAGTGCGGCGCGAAGAAGCCCGAGGCCGCAGCAGGTTGGACGTGCGCCAATTGCAACGCCGCCAATGCGGCCGAGGCCAAATTCTGCTC
>DHOI01000113.1:1545-4497 GCA_002409725.1 Christensenella sp. UBA5394 | reverse complement strand
CCAGCGCGGCCGGTGCGAAATTCTGCCCCGAGTGCGGCCAGAAGCTGTAACTATCCATTCCTGCCCGGCCTCAAATGGGGCTGGGCAGGTTGACCTATCATTTCGTTTAAAAGGAGACGCTTATGGCCGTTGTGACCTACAAATGTCCCAACTGCGATGCGGAGCTGACCTTCCGGCCCAAGAGCGCGGATTTCGGCTGCGAATATTGCGGCGCCAACTTCAGCGAGGCGCAGATCCTGGAGATTGCGCAAAAGCAGGGCATCGATGCAAGTCAGGCGGAAGAGCCACAGCCGGCCGCGCCATCGCGGGGCGATGCGGCCGCGGACGATTTTGCCCAACGGGCCGTTGTTTATAACTGCCCTAGCTGCGGCGCGGAGGTGGTGACGGATGCTACCACTGCCGCTTCCTTCTGCTTTTACTGCCACAACCCGGTGATCCTGGGCGGGCGGCTCTCCGGGGCCTATGCGCCGGATTGCCTCATCCCCTTCTCCATCGGCAAGGAGGAGGTCAAAGACCGTTTGCTGGCCTGGTGCAAAAAGAAAAAGTTCATCGATAAGGCATTTATGTCGGATATGCAGCTCGAAAAGCTTTCCGGCGTATATTTCCCCTTCTGGCTGGTGGACGCCAAGGCGGATGTGCAAATGAGCGCCGAGGGCCGGTCCCTGCGCGTGTGGCGGGTAGGGGATATCGAATATACCGAAACCAGCACCTACGCCCTGGAGCGGGCCGGTACGGTGGATTTCCAGGAGATCACCCTGCGCGGCCTCAACCGAGACGATGTGCTGCTGCTCGAGGGCCTCTACCCTTACGATCTTTCGGCCCTCAAGGCCTTCAACATGGGTTTCCTTTCGGGGTTCCTCGCGGAAAAGCGCAATGTGGAGCAAACCGCCGCGAAGCCCCAGGCCCGCAAGATCATGGAAGAGAGCGCGGCCTCCCTCTTGCAGGATACCACCAGCGGCTATGGGATCGTTACAACCAAAAGCTTTGCGGCTGCCCCTGCCTCGGAAAATTGGCGCTACGCTCTGCTCCCGGCCTGGACGCTGACCTACCGCTATAAAGACGAGCTGTATTACTTCGCCATGAATGGGCAAACGGGCCAGATTGCCGGGCGCGTGCCCGCCAGCGCCAAAAAGCTCTGGGGGCTGTTTGGCGGCGTGGCTGCGGCTGTGTTCCTTGTTGCGCTGCTGATCGGAGGGCTGGTGCTATGATGAAAAGGCGTGTTTTGGCCCTGCTGCTGGCCCTGCTCCTGCTGGGCTGCGTATCCTTTGCCCTGGCTGCGGAGCAGCGGGTATTCGACCAGGCGGGCCTTTTGAGCAGCGCCGAGATCGACCTGCTGGAAGAGCGCATCGCACAGCTGCGCGAGACCCTGGGCGTGGATATCGTGGTGCTCACCGCGGACGAGGGCGTATACGATACCACGGATTACGCGGATGTATTCTATGAAAACGGCGGCTTTGCCTCCTCGGGCGTGCTCTATTTCATCGATATGCAAAACCGCATGGCCTGGATCTCCACCAGCGGGGACATGATCGATTACATCGATGACCCCCGCGAGGAAACCATCCTGGATGACCAAATGACCTGCCTCGCCGATAGGGATTATTACGGCGCCTTCAATGTAGCCCTCGATTGGACGGACACCTTCGTGACCGATGGCGTGGGCGAGGGCCACTATGCCTACGATGAAGAGACCGGTGACATCCTCCAGCCGGAGGACTACGGCTCCAACGTGGAGTACGATTACGAACCGCAGGGCTTCCACATCAGCTTCGGAGGCGTGCTGGTTTGCCTGGGCTTGGGCCTGCTGGCGGGCTTCATCGCGCGGGCCATCGTCAAGCACAGCTACAATAAGGCCTATAAGGCCGTGGATTACGCCTTCCGCGAAAAGAGCAGGCTTCACCTCACCACCAATACCAGCGTGCTTTCGGGCCAGTTTGTTACCACGCGGGTCATCCCCCGGGACGAGGGTAACAACGGCCGTATGGGCGGCGGCGGCTTTGGCGGCGGCGGCAGCGGCGTGCATATTTCCTCCGGCGGCGGTTCCCACGGCGGCGGGGGAAGAAGCTTCTAAATGAAATCCTGATTAAAAGTGCCTTTCGGGGCACTTTTTAATTGCGGCTTTTTCCCCAAATTCTTGACGTTTCTGGCAATTTTGTGTATGATAGGCATAGCTTCTCATCCCATTTTATAATTAAGAAGGGGGCCGCCTATGCCGACCGAAAGCCCTGTGCCGGGCCTGCCTATTCTCAATGCCGCGCTGGAGCCGGATCCGCGCCGCACCCACCTCGATGCGGAAAAGACCGACCGCCGTGTGCGCAAAACCCGCCAGCGCCTGCAGGCCGGGCTTTTGCTTTTGATGAAGGAAAAGTCCCTGGGCCAGATCACCATGCGGGAGATTTGCCGCCGGGTGGATGTGGGCCGCTCCACGCCCTATGCCCACTACCGCGATGTGCAGGATATCCTCGAGCAGATGGAAGACGCCTTCCATAACGACCTTGCCGCCCTGCTCCCCGCCTGGCCTGCCACGGGTAGCGCGGCCGATAAGGAGCGTTGGTTTAGCGCCTTCTATGCCCTCGCCCAGCAGAACGGCCTGCTGCTCGATGTGCTGCTTTCGCACAATGGCGACCCCGCCTTTCTTTCGCGGCTGGAAGGCCTTTGCGAGGCCGGCATAACCGCCGCCCTGCCCGCCGGCTCTCCAAACCCCGCCTGGCGCGCGGCCTTTCTCACCGGCGCGATCTTGGCCATGGTGCGCCAATGGGCCGGTGGCGGCTGCACCGAAGCGCCGGCGGAGCTGGCCCGCATGACCATGGCATTTCTTGGCTGAGAATTACAGGTTATCCGATATAATACATTTATGCTGAAATCGTTCCGTAAGGAGCGATTTCGCTATTTTCGCATAATACCGTGCCCTTTTCGGCAAGCGTTACAATATCTTACAAAGTTATTTCATGT
>DHOI01000113.1:0-1257 GCA_002409725.1 Christensenella sp. UBA5394 | reverse complement strand
AAGTTTTTTGCTCTCGTGCTGGCTGTCGTAATGGTTCTGGCCGTTACCTCCAGCGCCCTGGCTGCGTTCACCTGGGGCCCCAGCTCCAGCACCACCTCCGAAAACTTTGCTAACCGCTATAAGATCGAAGTTGTAAAGCTGGCCCTTAACACCGGCCTCGCCGGCACCTCCAGCCTGATTGAGGCTCCTGGCGCCACCGCCGTAAACAGCGCGCCCGTGTATTTCTACATCCGCCTCACCATTGGCGGTGCTGACGTCGACGATCCCGATGACGTTCAGAAGAACGCGGAGGTTTCTGTTAGCTTCACCGGCCTGGGCAGCACCCCTACCATCAATACCAAATCTCTAGAGCTGTTTGGTAACGGTGTATATTACCTCAGCAACGGTGGTACGTTCGAGAAGATCGGGACAAAAGATAAGGCGCCGATTTTCACGGCTACCTGCCTGGATACCGCTACCGCTAAGGTTTCCGCAAAGGTCACTTCTAAGACCAATTTGAAGAATCAGATCACGGCTGGTGACTACGTCATAAACGTGGCAACTGGTTCCGTTAAGTTTGCTGATGCCGCCACTCCCACTAACGTCGTTACCTTTTACCGCAACAGCAATGGCAAGGTCACTTCCGTAACCGCGACTGTTGCCGATGCGCAGTTCGTTGCCAAGCTGTATGTCTACCTGGGCATCACCGCTGCGGACATCTCCGATGGCAGGGTCTATATGAGCGATGACAACCTCCGCGCCGCTCTGGGCTTCAATTACAAGGGCGAGTCCTCCATCACCTGGAATGCTAACGTCACCCCGATCATCCTTGATCCTAACATTGGCATTGGCATCCCCAAGACTGGCGATAACGCCAGCGTGATCGGCTTCGCTATGGTCATGATCGCCGTCATCGGCGCCGCCGTGGCCATGAAGAAGGTCCAGGCGTAAGCCTACCAACAGCAACATCCTATCGCGGAGCGGCCAAAGCCGCTCCGCGCCTGATGTACAAACCACATAGGCGCGTAGGTTAGCACATCTTGGAAGGCGGCAACGCCTTCTTTTTTTGTGCAAAAAAGCCTCCCTCAGGCTAGGGAGGCAAATAAAGTCCTTGGGGGTTCGGGGGCCGCAGCGCGCCGAGGCTCTAATCCGGCTTCGGCGGCGTGTACGCCGAAACGGATGAAAACCGTAGGTTTTCGTTCCCCGCAGGGTTTGCTGGCCGCGCCAAAGGCGAAAGCAAACCCTGTAAACTCAAAAAAGTGGTGATCACCACTTTTT
>DHOI01000095.1:3423-4871 GCA_002409725.1 Christensenella sp. UBA5394 | reverse complement strand
CGTATTCGGGAAAATTGGCGGAAAGGCGCTTACCGTTCTGTTTGTTTGGTATGCTACCCATCTTGGCGCGCTGGTTCTTCGGAATTTTTCGGAATTCACGCAGATTTCCGCCATGACTGAAACGCCGCAGCTGCCCATTATGATCCTGATGACCCTTACAACGGTTTATCTGGCGCGAAGCAGCATGCGGGCCATCGGCAAAGGATCGCTGGCTGTTATTTTCCTTGTGCTGTTCGTGGTCGTGTTTACCTCCGCGGCTGCGATCCCCCAGCTCAGGTTGGATGACCTGATGCCGTTTTTTGAGCATTCCACTTCCAAGATTGCCAAAGCCACCTTCGAGGTTTTCGCCTTTCCGTATGCGGAAACGGTTATATTCTTATGCCTTGCCGGTTCCTTTGAGAAAAAAGACAACCCTTACAAGCTGTTCCTGTATGCGCTCATCTTGATCCTATTGGTATTCATCGTTGTATTCTTAAGGAACATCGCCCTCCTGGGCAACACGCTGGCCGCCCTGGACTATTTCCCTTCCTATGTGGCCACGCGCATCATCGGCATCGGTGGCTTTTTGGCTAGGATCGAGGGCTCCATATCCTCCAATTTCCTGTTTGCCGGCATCGTAAAAATCGCCGCGTGCCTGCTCGCGGCCAGTAAGGGCGTGGCCAGCCTTTTTAATCTAGAACATTACCGCCCCGTCGTCCTGCCGATGGGCATGCTGGTTATGGCGATTTGCGCCATCCTATATAAAAATACAATGGAGATGTTCGCTTTTATCATATATTACCCGTATTACGCCTTCCCGTTCCAGGTGATTTTTCCCCTGGCGGTTTGGATCGGCGGGGAAATCTATGTAAAAAAGCATAGGCAAACCGATCTTGGCTCCTAAGTGAGCGCCGGTTAAACAGGGGGCACCGGCAACATCCTATACAAGCGGCCCTGCTTACGCGCCCCCGCATCCGTCATCTCATTGCGCGGCCATATAGGCCAGCAGCCTGCCGTAGGCGTCCTCCCAAGCCTGTGCATCCAGCGGCAGGTACTCTTCGATCTCGGCCGAGCTGCGCACCACCCGGCGCACGTCGTCAATGCCGCTAAGCTCGCCCAGAGCCACCGCCTGCAGCAGGATGTTGCCCATGGCCGCCCCCTCAACAGGGCCCGCCACCACTGGGCGGCGGATGGCGCCGGCCGCCATCCTGTTGAGAAGCCGGTTCTTGCTGCCACCGCCCACGATGTGCAGGCTATCTATGCGCCCCCCCTTGATCGCCTCCAGCCTCTCCAGCGTCCAGCGGTATTTCAGAGCCAGGCTCTCATATACGCACCGCGCCACCTGCCCCACCGTTTCCGGCGCGGGCTGGCCCGTCTGCACGCAATAGTCCCGTATCTTCCCTTCCATGCCGCCGGCCATGAAGAAAGCAGGCCAATCCGGGTCGATCAGGCTCCTGAAGGGCTCTGCA
>DHOI01000095.1:2162-3065 GCA_002409725.1 Christensenella sp. UBA5394 | reverse complement strand
AAGACCGGCGTATCCGTTTCCACGCCAAAGAGCGACCAGGTGCCGCTCGAACAGAAGGCGAGGTTTCCCGCGCCGGGAATGGCCGCCACGGCGGAGGCGGTGTCGTGCTCACCCACCGCCGCAAAGGGCACGGCCGCGCTTAGGCCCAGCTCTTGTGCTACGGCGGGCAGCAGCTTGCCGCGCAAGCTGCCCGCGGGCTGGATATCCGTGAATATATGCGCCGGAATGCCCAAAGCCGCCAGAATATCCCGCGCCCAATCCCGCTTCAGCGGGTCGTAGAGCATGCTGGTGGTGGCGTATGTGTATTCCGTCCGCTTCTCCCCTGTGAGGAAATACGCCAGCAGATCCGGCAAAAACAGCAGCGTTTCCGCTTGTTCCAGCACCACATCATCGCAGAGCTTGCGCTGGTGCAGTTGGTATACCGTATTGAAGCACATGCTGGCGATGCCCGTGCGCTCAAACAGGGCGCGACGGCTCACCTCCACCCACGTCCTTTCCATATCCGCGTCCGTCATATTGCGGTAGGCGATCACATTGCCCAGCAGCCTGCCGTTTCGATCCAGTAGCCCGTAGTCCACCCCCCAGGTATCGATGCCGAAGGCGTCCAGAGTAATGCCCGCTTTGCCCGCCGCGCCCAGCGCTGCCTTTGCGTTCTCGAAAAGCCGCAGGATATCCCAGTATACGGTGCCGTGTAGCTGAATGTACTCGTTCTCAAAGCGGTGCAATTCCTGCAGCCTGACCCGCTCCCCGTCAAACTGCCCCAGGATGCCCCGCCCGTTGCTCGCGCCCAAATCAAGGGCCAGGAGATTCAACGTTTTCATGATTCCTCCCCCATGAAAAGATAATGGAAAAGCGAGGAGGTCCCCGCCCCTGCGTGTCAAAAAAGTGGCTATAGCCACTTTT
>DHOI01000095.1:0-1983 GCA_002409725.1 Christensenella sp. UBA5394 | reverse complement strand
ACTTTTTTGAGTTTACAGGGTTTGTTTGGTTACTTATACAGCGGGCCAAAGGCAGCGCAGGCCCTGTAATCCGCCGCCTCCAGGTTCTCGGTGCCGAAAGCGGCCCAGGCGTGCGGGCGATAGATCTTGTCCTCCGCCACATTGTGCATGGAAACGGGGATGCGCAGCATGGCGCACATCGCGATCAGATCCGCCCCTATATGGCCATAGCAGAATGCGCCATGGTTAGCGCCCCAGTTGGCCATCACGCTATAAACATCCTTAAAAGCGCCTTCGCCGGTCAGGCGCGGAGCGAACCAGGTGGTAGGCCAGGTCTTATCCGTGCGCTGATCCAATATAAAATGCGCCTCCGGCGGCAGCTCGCAGGTGTAGCCTTCCGCCAGCTGCAGCACCGGGCCGAGGCCCTTGACAACGTTGAGGCGGGCCATCGTGGCGGGCATGCCGCCGCGGGTGCCCTTGATATAATGGCTGGAGAACCCGCCCCCACGGAAATAGAACTGATCCGCCGAGCACCAGTCCGTAGCGTCCAGACAGGCCCTGGCGTCCGCCTCGGTCATCTCGTAGAAGGGACGGATCACGGGGTTGCCCTCTGCGTCCGAGGCTGCGCCCGTGCCATCCAGGCTGGCCGCGCCGGAGTTGATCAGGTGGATGATGCCGTCCTTGGCCAGGCCGGTGAGCGGCTTGCCGGTCACGCGCTCGACAGCGGCCGGGCTCCAGTAGGTGCGCACATCCGCAAAGATGCCGGGGGTGTTGGTCAACAGGTGCTCGAGCAGCATAGTCATGCCATTGAGCGTGTCGTTCTCCGTAGCCACCACGAAAGCCTCGCGCAGGCCGTTCCAATCGAATTGGGAGCAGAGCATGGCCTCAGCAAAGTCGAAATTGGGCTTATAGTCCGTCCATTGGCGTTGGCCCTGCACGCCGCCCACGATGGCGTTGTGGCCGCAGCTTTCCTCTACGAAGCCCATCTCGGCCAGCTTGGGGTTGCCTATCATCAGGTCGCGGATGATCATCATGCACTTGACCGTGAAGGCCCACTGCGCGTCCTTCTCCTCGCGGGAGAATTGTATCTCGGCCGGGTTTTTATCCAGGCCCTCCTTGCAGTTTTCGCGCGTCCATTTGTATGCTTTCTCGAATTCTTCGTGGTCGTATATACCCAGATCGATGCGGCGCAGGATCTCGGTTTCATCCACGGATTCGCTGCGCATGCCGAAGTATTCCTGCAGCATATCCTGGTTGAGGATGCTGCCGGCAATGCCCATGCACATGGAGCCGATTTGCAGGTAAGAATTGTTGCGCATGCAGGCGGCCGCGATCGCAGCGCGGGCAAAGCGGAGCATCTTCTCCCGCACATCGGCAGGTATGCTCTTGTCGTCCGCATCCTGCACATCGTGGCCATAAATGCCGAAGGCGGGCAGACCCTTCTGCGCGTATGCCGAAAGCGCCGCGGCAAGATAAACCGCGCCGGGCCGCTCCGTGCCGTTAAAGCCCCATACCGCCTTGATGGTGTGCGGATCCATATCGATCGTCTCCGTGCCGTAGCACCAGCACGGGGTCACCGAGAGCGTTATGCGTACGCCCTCGTGCTCGAATTTCTCCTGGCACTTGGCCGCCTCCGCCACGCCACCGATGGTCGTATCCGCAATGACCACTTCCACAGGCTGGCCGTTGGGATATTTGACGTTCTCTTCTATCAGCTTCTTGGCGGCAAGCGCCATGCCCATGGTCTGCTCTTCCAGCCCTTCGCGTACGCCCTTGCGGCGTCCGTCGATGGTCGGGCGGATGCCCAACTTGGGCAAGCCCGTATTCGTTCGATTGAACATGCTTGTTTCCTCCTGCATGATAATTGCCGAATTACTTGATAACGCCTTTTTGGATGATGATATTGGCATAGACGGAGGCTTCGCCGGTTTGCACCACGCAATATGCCTTCTCCGCCTGCCTGTAAAACTCGAACCGTTCATAGTACCCGATCTTCTGCTCCGC
>DHOI01000019.1:18566-19901 GCA_002409725.1 Christensenella sp. UBA5394 | reverse complement strand
CCGGCGCGCTTGAGGCAGTTGTAGGAGCGCACGGAAAGATCCAACTCCTCGATGGTCATCTCCAGGATCTTTTCTTTTTTATCCTCTTCCTTTTCCACCATGATCTCCACTCCCTGCACGTGCTCCGTGAGGTTGATGAAGAGGGCCAGGTGCTCTGTGAGGATCTTCGCCGCCAGGGAAACGGCCTCGTCGGGCTTGATGGTGCCGTCCGTCCAGACGTCGAGAATGAGCTTGTCATAGTCCGTGATCTGGCCGACGCGGGTATCCTCCACGATAAAGTTGACCTTGCGGATGGGCGTGAAGATGGAATCCACAGCGATCTGGCCGATAGGCATATCCGGCTTCTTGTTCCGGTCCGCCGCCACGTAGCCGCGGCCGCTCTCCAGGATGATCTCCATGTAGAGCCGCGCGCCCTCATCCAACGTGGCCAGGTGCAGGCTCGGGTCTATCACTTCCACGTCGCTGTCCACGATCATGTCGCCGGCGGTCACCTCGCAGGCGCCCACTGCGTCCACGATAACCTTCTTGGGGCCGGGCGCATGCATTTTGATGCACAGCTCCTTGAGGTTGAGGATGATCTCCGTCACATCTTCCCGCACGCCGGGGATGGTGGAAAACTCGTGCAGCACGCCGTCGATCTTAACGGACGACACGGCTACGCCTGGAAGAGAGGAAAGCAGAACCCTGCGCAGCGAATTCCCCAGCGTAATGCCGAAGCCGCGCTCCAAAGGTTCGACCACGAACTTGCCATAATCCTCATTGAGTTCAACGCGTTCTATCTTGGGCCTTTCGATCTCTATCATGCACAAATCCCCTCTCTTGATAGTGTCGTTCGGTTCGGGCATTTACCGCGCACGGTCATTACCTGGAATAGAACTCGACGATGAGGTGCTCCTCAACGGTCAGGTCGATATCGTCGCGCTGCGGCAGGGCCACAACCTTGCCCGTCAAACCGCTTGCATCCAAATCCAGCCACTTGGGGATGGGTTTGGAAGCACCCTGCTCCTTGAGGTCTTTCAAATTTTGCATATCGCGGCTGCGCTCCTTGATGGTGATCACCTGGCCGCTCTTGACGAGGAAGCTGGCGATATCCACTTTTTTGCCGTCGACCAGAATGTGGCCATGGTTGACCATCTGGCGGGCCATGGGGCGGCTCTCCGCAAAACCGAGGCGGTAGACTACATTATCCAGCCGGCGCTCCAAAAGGGAAAGCATATTCTCACCCGTAGCGCCGCGCATATTCGCCGCCATATCATAGTATTTCCTAAATTGGGATTCCAATACACCATAGGCCCGGCGGCACTTCTGCTTTTCGCGCAGCTGGATGCCGTATTC
>DHOI01000019.1:0-18369 GCA_002409725.1 Christensenella sp. UBA5394 | reverse complement strand
CTCTGCTTCCTCTGGCGGGCCTGGCCATGCTGGCCGGGGATGGTGTGGCGCTTGACCACGGCGCACTTGGCGCTGTAGCAGCGGTCGCCTTTGAGGAAGAGCTTTTCGCCCTCGCGGCGGCACTGCCTGCAAACGGAATCGGTATATCTTGCCATTGTCGTTGGCCCTCCTTACACTCTTCTGCGCTTGGGCGGACGGCAACCGTTGTGCGGTATGGGCGTCACGTCCTTGATCATGTTGACTTCCAGGCCGGCGCTCTGGAGGGCGCGGATGGCGGCTTCGCGGCCGCTGCCGGGGCCCTTCACATACACCTCCACGGTGCGCAGGCCATGCTCCATAGCCGCCTTGGCCGCGGTTTCGGAAGCCATCTGCGCCGCGAAGGGCGTGCTCTTACGGCTGCCACGGAAGCCCAAGCCGCCTGAGGATGCCCAGGAAAGGGCGTTACCCTGCAGATCGGTAATCGTAACCATGGTGTTGTTGAAGGAGGAACGGATATGCGCCGCGCCACGCTCGATGTTTTTCTTCTCGCGGCGCTTGCGGACGGTCTTTTTGCTGACCTTGCCTTTTGCTGCTGGTGCCATCTTTCATTCCCTCCTTACTTTTTCCTGCCGCCCACGGTGCGTTTGGGCCCCTTGCGGGTGCGGGCGTTTTGCTTGGTGCTCTGGCCTCTGACGGGCAGGCCCTTACGGTGCCGCACGCCGCGGTAGCAGCCGATCTCGATCAGGCGCTTGATGTTCATGGAGACTTCGCGCCGAAGATCGCCTTCCACCTTTACGTTATGGTCGATATACTCTCTGAGCTTGCTCACATCATCCTCAGTGAGATCCCGCACACGGATGTCGGGATCCACGCCGGTGGCGCTCAGGATATCGGAAGCGGTCTTGCGGCCGATACCGAAGATGTAGGTCAGGCCGATCTCGATTCGCTTGTCTCTGGGCAGATCCACGCCGGATATACGTGCCATTCTTAATACCTCCGTAAATATTTGGGTTGGATATATGGTATGCCTTGCCCGGAACCCCGGGGCGTTAACCCCTGGGCAGCCGCCCGGGCTAGGGGATGTTTAGGACTATGCTTTACCCCTGCTTCTGCTTATGCTTGGGGTTCTCGCAGATGACCATCACGCGGCCCTTACGCTTGATGATCTTGCACTTCTCGCAGATGGGTTTAACCGAAGGCCTGACTTTCATCGTAATTTCCTCCTTGTCAGTTCTTTGTGCGCCACGTGATGCGGCCGCGTGTCAAATCGTAGGGGGACAGCTCTACCGTCACCTTATCGCCCGGCAGGATGCGGATGAAATTCATGCGCAGCTTACCGGAAATGTGGGCCAATATCTTATGCCCGTTAATCAGCTCCACCTCAAACATGGCGTTGGGGAAGGAGTCGGTCACAACACCTTCAACTTCGATTACGTCCGTTTTAGACAAGCTATCCCTCCTCAAAATCCGTTTCATGGTCATTTGCCAGCGCGCCCAGGGCCTTGCGAAGATGGGCATTGGCCGCATTATCGCCAAAGAGCGGCGGGTCTATACGCCAGGGCTCGAAGCGTACGTGCTTGAGCTTTTTGCGTTTGGGCTTTTCAGCCTTGCGCAGCCTGCCATCCGCCAGGAGCACATATTCCGTACCCTCTGTGCCGATCACGGCAAAGCGCCTGCCCTTGTCCCTGCCCGCCGTGGCCACCGCCACCCGACCTATCACCTCGGCTTTGGTCGTCATAGGACCTCCACGCTGAGCGTGAGCAGCTCGGGCTCGCCATCCGTGATGGCGATGGTGTTTTCATAGTGTGCGCTGGGCTTGCCGTCCCGGGTGACCACAGTCCAGCCATCGGCCTTTTGTAGCACCTCGTGGCCGCCCAGATTGATCATGGGCTCGATGGCCAGCGTCATGCCCGGTATGAGCCGTACGCCGCGGCCATAGGGGCGGCCCGTAAAGTTGGGCACATCGGGCGGCTCGTGCATGTTCCTACCGATGCCGTGCCCGATCAGCTCCCGTACCACGCCGTAGCCATGGGCTTCGGCATGGGTTTGGATCGCCCCGGAGATATCGCTGATGCGATATCCCACCTTGGCGAACTTAAGGCCCTCGAAAAAGCATTCCTTGGTGACCCTGACCAGCTCCCGCACCTCTTCCGACACGCTGCCGATGAGCAGCGTACGGGCTGCGTCGCCATGAAAGCCGTTTAGCTCGGCTCCCACGTCGATGCCCACGATGTCGCCATCCTGCAGGCGGTAGCTGCCCGGTATCCCGTGCACGACCTGCTCGTTAACCGAGGTGCAGATGCTTTTGGGATAGCCGTTGTAGTTCAGGAAGGAGGGGATCGCGCCCTGGCTGCGGATGAAATCATCCGCTGCTTTATCGAGCTCCAGGGTGGTCATGCCGGGCCTGGCCAGTTTGGCCATCAGCTCCAGCGTTTGCTCCACGACCCTTCCTGCGGCCTTCATCTTTTGGATGTCCGCCGCGTTTTTGATGGTCATCATCGCAATGTCTCCACCAGGGCGGCGATCTGTACCGAGACTTTTTCCATCGGCTGGTCGCCCTTTACGGTATGGAGCAGGCCCTTGTCCGCATAATAGTTTATGAGTGGCTGGGTCTTTTCATTATAGGCCGCGATGCGGTTCTTAACCGTTTCGGGCCGGTCATCATCCCGGATATACAGCTTCTGGCCGCACTTTTCGCAGGTATCCTTATCATAGAGGGATACGTGGTAGCCCGCGCCGCAGCCGGGGCACATGCGTCGGCCGCTGATACGTTCTACCAGCACCGCATCGGGCACGTCGATGTTGACGGCCATGTCAATGCCGGTCAGGTCGCTCAGGGCGTCCGCCTGAGCGATGGTGCGGGGGAAGCCGTCCAGCAGGAAGCCTCTCGAGCAATCGGGTTCTTGGATGCGTTTTTCCACCATGGCGATGATAATCTCATCGCTCACCAGGCCGCCCGCATCCATCACCGCCTTTGCCTTTAGGCCCAACTCTGTTCCCTCCCGGGTCTCCTTGCGGAGCATATCCCCGGTGGAGATGTGGGCGATGGAGAAGCGTTCGCAGATTTTATCCGCCTGCGTGCCTTTACCGGCCCCTGGAGGGCCCAAGAAAACCAGATGCATGTTTGCCTCCTTTTTAACCCAGGAAGCCCTTGTAGTGCCGCATGAGCATGAGGGATTCCAGCTGCTCGCTGGACTCCAGCGCTACGCTCACCATAATCAGCACGCTAGTGGGACCAAAGGGGCTTTTCATCCCAAAGCTGTGCAGCAGCACGGTGGGGATAATGGCTAGGGCCGTGAGGAAGAACGCGCCGAAAATGGTCAGACGGTTGGAGATCTTCATCAGATGCTCACCCGTGGGCCTGCCCGGGCGGATACCCGGGATAAAGCCGCCATTCTGCTGCAAATTCTTGCTGATCTCCACCGGGTTAAATGTGATGGAGCTGTAGAAGTAGGCAAAGCCCAGGATCAGCAGCGCGTAGATCACATAGTAGACGATGGCGCCGGTCACCGTGGTGCCGGGGGTCATCCACTTGGTGTAGAAGGCGTAAAACGCGCCCTGCGGCCAGAACTGGCCGATCATGGCGGGCACCTGCAAGAGGGTCATCGCCAAAATCAGGGGCATAACGCCGTTGGCATTAGCCTTGAGGGGAATGTGGGTGCTCTGGCCGCCGTACATCTTGCGGCCTACCACGCGCTTAGCGTACTGCACGGGGATGCGCCGTACGGCTCTATCCACCAGCACAACAGCCGCGATGACCAGCACCACGAAGATCAGCAGCACAGGCAAGATCCACCACTGGTAGCTGGCGATAACGAACACACCGCTGAAAATGGCCACGATGGTTTGCGGCACCTGCGAGCAGATGGAGGCGAAGATGATCATGGATACGCCATTGCCCACGCCCTTGTCGGTGATGCGTTCACCCATCCAAACCAGGAAGGCCGTGCCCGCCGTGCAAACGATGCCGATTGTGGCATAAGCATACCAAGCGGTGGTAGTAACCACGTTGGTACCCAGGCCACGCACGATGCCGATGCTCTGCACCAGCGCCAGGCCGATGCCCGTGTAGCGGGTGATCCGCTCGATCTTTTGCCTGCCGTCCTCTTCCTTGGACATCCGCTCCAGAGAGGGGATGGCAATGGTGAGGAGCTGGATAATGATCGAGCCTGTAATGTAGGGCGAGATACCCATGGCGAAAATCGTGAACTGGCTGAAGTTACCGCCCGAAAGCAGGTTCAGAAAGCCCAGGATATCGTACTGGGAGGCCGCCGCCGAAAGCTGCGCCGCATCCACGAAGGGCACCGGAATGAAGGAACCAAACCGGTAGACCACGATCAAAAGGAGCGTGAATAGCATCCGGGTGCGGATATCCTTGATGTTCCAGGCGTTGATGAGGGTCTTAAGCATCAGACCACCTCAACAGTTCCGCCCGCCGCCTCGATGGCCTTCTGGGCCGACTCGGTGAATTTTGCCGCCTTCACGTCGAGCTTCTTGGTGAGCTCGCCGCGGCCCAGAACCTTAAGCCCGTCTTTCTCGATCTTGCTGATCATGCCGTTCGCCTTGAGCAGCTCAGCAGTCACAACCGCACCATTCTCGAGCTTATTGAGGGCGTCGATGTTGATCACAGTATATTCTTTGGCAAAAATATTGGTGAAGCCACGCTTGGGAAGCCGGCGCGCAAGGGGCATCTGGCCGCCTTCAAAGCCGTTCTTCTTGCTGCCGCTGCGGGCCTTCTGGCCCTTGTGGCCGTAGCCGGCGGTTTTGCCGATGCCGGAGCCGGTGCCGCGGCCAACGCGCCTACGCGTTTTCGTGGAGCCTTCCACGGGCCTTAACTCATGTAGTTTCATAGTGCACCTCCGTTAAACTTCTTCGACCTTGACCAGGTGCTTCACCTTGAAGATCATGCCGCGGATGCAGGCGTTATCCGGCTGCACCACGGTATGGTTGGTCTTGCGCAGACCAAGGGCCTTCACGGTTGCCTGCTGATCCTTGAGGGCGCCGATGGTGCTCTTAACGAGCGTGATTTTCAGATTAGCCATTGTTTGCCTCCCTTAGCCCAGAATCTCTTCTACGGTTTTGCCGCGGAGCTTGGCGATCTCCTCGGCAGTGCGCAGCTGAGTCAGGCCGTCCATGGTGGCCTTCACGCAGTTGGCAGGGTTGTTGGAGCCATAGCTCTTGGTGCGGATATCCTTAACGCCCACCATCTCAAGCACCGCACGGGCGGGACCGCCCGCGATAACGCCGGTACCTTCTTCTGCGGGGAGCATGCGCACGTGGCCCTTGCCAAACTTGCCCTCCACGGCGTGGGGGATGCTGGTGCCTACCAGGGAAACCTCGATCATGTGGCGCTTGGCGTCTTCCACGCCCTTGCGCACGGCTTCGGGGATCTCCGCCGCCTTGCCCATGCCCACGCCTACGTGGCCGTTCTCGTCACCCACCACCATCAAAGCGGAGAAGCGGAAGTTACGGCCGCCCTTGACAACCTTGGCAACGCGGTTGATGGACACAAGCCTTTCTTTAAGATCCAATGTAGATGCATCGATACGCTTCTGCATGATTACCTCCTTAGAATTTCAGCCCGGCAGCGCGGGCGCCTTCGGCCAGCTCCGCAACGCGGCCCGTATACAGGTAACCGCCGCGATCGAAGACGACCTCATCGATGCCCTTTTCCTTGGCGCGCTTGCCGACCAGCTCGCCCACCAGCTTGGATACTTCCTTCTTGTTCTTGCCACCGAGCTGGGCTTTGATTTCGGCATCCAGCGTAGAGGCGGTGACCAGGGTGCGGGAAGTCTCGTCGTCGATGACTTGGGCGTAGATGTTGTTCAGGCTGCGGTATACATTGAGCCTGGGCCTTTCGCCCGTGCCCACGATGTGGCGGCGGGTACGGTCGTGCCTGGCCTTGCGCACAGCGTTTTTATTGACCTTTGAAATCATACTGCTACTCCTTCTCTACGCCTTATTTGCCTGTCTTGCCTTCTTTGCGGCGCACAGTCTCGTTTTCGTACTTGATGCCCTTGCCCTTGTAGGGTTCCGGCGGCCGTACCTTGCGGATATCGGCGGCAAGCTGGCCTACCAGCTGCTTGTCGATACCCTTGATGGACACACGGTTGGGCGTGGGGACCTCGAAGGAAATGCCCTTGGGCGGGTCGAATTCTACGGGATGGGAATAGCCCACGTTGAGGACGAGCTTCAAGCCCTGCAGCTGCGCGCGGTAACCGACGCCCACGATGTCGAGGTTCTTCTGGTAGCCGGCCGTTACGCCCAGCACCATGTTGTTGATGAGGGTGCGGGAGAGGCCGTGCAGCGCCCGGTGCTCTTTTTGATCCGTGGGCCGCTTTACGGAGAGGACGCCGTCATCGATGGAGAGCTGCATCTCGTGCGAGATCTTCTCGCTCAGTTCGCCCTTGGGGCCTTTAACATTCACGGTGTTATCGTCGCCGACCGTGATTGTCACTCCGTCAGGGATGTTGATCGGAAGTTTTCCGATTCGTGACATGTGTTACACCTCCAAATGAAAATTTCGCTTTAACATGGCTGTTTGGGGGACGGCATGCCGTTCCCCACTCCAGCGCTTACCAGATGTATGCCAGCACTTCGCCGCCTACGCCCTGCTTGCGGGCTTCCCGGTCGGTCATGATGCCACGGGAGGTGGAAAGCACGGCGATGCCCAGCCCGTTGAGCACCTTAGGCAGGTTGTCCTTGCGGGCATAGACCCGCAGGCCGGGCTTAGAGATCCGCTTAAGGCCGGTAATGACCTTCTGGCGGTTGGGGCCGTATTTTAGGGTGATGTGGATGTTCCTGGCCACGCCCTCCTCCCGGAGGTCATAGCCCTTGATGTAGCCTTCCTCGAGCAAAATCTCGGCAATGGCCTTCTTGACCGTGGAAAGGGGTACGTCCACCTCATCGTGTCTGGCGATGAGAGCATTGCGGATACGAGTGAGCATATCAGCGATGGGATCGGTTGTTACCATAATTCGTTCTCCTTTCTACAGTCTGCTTACCAGCTGGCCTTGCGCACGCCGGGGATCTCGCCCTTGTAGGCCATCTCACGGAAGCAGATGCGGCAGATGCCGTACTTGCGCAGCACGCTGTGGGGCCGACCGCAGATGCGGCAGCGGGTATAGGCCCGGGTGGAGTACTTCGCCTCGCGGGATTGCCTGATTTTCATGCTAGTCTTTGCCACGATGTTTCTTCCTCCTTATCAAGCCTGGATGAAGGGCATGCCCATGAGACTGAGCAATTCCTTCGCTTCTTCGTCGGTTTTGGCGCTGGTGACGAACACGATGTCCATGCCGCGCACCTTGTCGACGTCGTCGTAGTTGATCTCGGGGAAGATCAGCTGCTCCTTCACGCCCATGGCATAGTTGCCACGGCCGTCGAAGCTGGTGTCGGAAATGCCGCGGAAGTCGCGCACGCGAGGCAGCACGATGTTCATCAGCTTATCCGCAAAGTAGTACATGCGATCGCCCCTGAGGGTGACCTTAGCGCCAACGTTCATGCCCTCGCGAACCTTAAAGTTTGCTACGGACTTTTTGGCCTTGGTGACGATGGGCTTTTGGCCGGCGATGAGGGCCAGCTCGTTTACGGCTACTTCCAGGCCCTTGGCGTTATCCTTTTCGGAGCCGAGGCCCATGTTCAGCACGATTTTTTCGAGCTTGGGCACCTGCATGGTGTTTGCATAGCCAAACTTCTGCTTCAGCGCGGGCGCTACTTCTTCGGCATACTTGACCTTGAGGCGGGGCGCTTCGGTAAAGGGCTTGGCTGCCTCCTGCTGCCTCTTTTTGGCGGGCGCCGAGGATGCGTTATCTTTCTTTGCCATTCTCTTTTCCTCCTGCCTTAGTCGATGTTCTTGCCGCACTTCTTGCAAACGCGGACCTTTTTATCGCCCTCATAGGCATGGCCCACACGGGTGGGTTTGCCGCATTTGGGGCACACGAGCATCACGTTGGAGGCGTCGATGGTGCCTTCCTTGTTGATGCGGCCGCCCGTTTCGCCCTGCTTGCGGGGCTTGGTGTGGCAAACGATCATATTGGCGTTTTGCACCACGACCCGGCCCGCTTTGGGCATAGCGGCCATGATCTTGCCCTGCTTGCCCTTATCCTTGCCGGCGATGACGACGACGGTATCGTCTTTTTTGACATTGAGCTTGTTCATTCTGCGTCCTCCCTTAGAGCACTTCGGGCGCGAGGGATACGATCTTCATGTAATCCTTCTCGCGCAGTTCGCGCGCGACGGGCCCGAAGATACGAGTGCCGCGGGGCTGCTTCTGGTCGTTGATGATGACGGCTGCGTTATCGTCGAAACGGATGTAGCTGCCATCGGGCCGCTGCGTGCCGGAAACCGTGCGCACGATCACCGCGCGAACCACGTCTTTCTTCTTGACCGCGCCGCCGGGGGAAGCCGACTTGACGGAAGCGACGATCACGTCGCCGATGTTGGCGCTCTTGCGGCCGGATCCACCCAGCACGCGGATGCACATGATCTCTTTGGCGCCGCTGTTATCCGCCACTTTGAGGCGGGTTTGGGGCTGTATCATATCGGTTCTCCTTTCCGGCTTACTTGGCCTTTTCTATAATTTCGACCACGCGCCAGCGCTTATCTTTGCTAATGCGCCGGGTCTCCATGATCTTGACGGTATCGCCGGTGCCGCAGGCATTTTCCTCGTCATGGGCCTTGAACTTGCGGGTGCGGTTTACCATCTTTCCGTAGAGGGGATGGCGCACCTTGGTCTTGATCGCTACGACGACGGTCTTATCCATCTTGTCGCTAACCACCATGCCGGTGCGGGTTTTACGATAGCCTCTGTTCTCCACGATGATATCCTCCTTTCACCCTTACTCGGCAGCCTTGAGCTCGCGCTCGCAGATGAGCGTTTTCACCCGGGCTACGTCCTTCTTGCATTCGCGGACGCGCTGGGGGTTCGTGAGCTGGCCGGTCGCCATTTGGAAACGGAGGTTGAACAGCTCTTCCTTGAGCTCTTTTTCTTTTGCCGCGAGCTCTTGGGTGGATAGTTTTCTCAGTTCGCTAGCCTTCATTGCTCTCGCCTCCTGCCTCGGTCACTTTCTTTGCGATCTTGCTCTTGATGGGCAGCTTATTCATGGCCAGGCGCAGAGCCTCCTTGGCCACATCTTCGCTCACCCCCGCGATCTCAAAGAGCACGCGGCCGGGCTTGACGACTGCCACCCAATATTCGGGCGCGCCTTTACCGGAGCCCATGCGGGTGCCGGCCGGCTTTTGCGAGACGGGCTTATCCGGGAAGATCTTGATCCATACCTGGCCGCCGCGCTTGATGTAGCGGGTCATGGCAACACGGGCCGCCTCGATCTGATTGCTGGTGATCCAGCCGGGGGTCTGTGCCACAAGGCCATATTCGCCATAGGCGATGAAGTTACCGCGATGGGCTTCGCCCTTCATGCGGCCACGGTGCACTCTCCTGCGCTTGACTCTTTTAGGCATCAACATGGTTCTTTGCCTCCTTACGCTTTCTTTTGCTTGCTCAGCACTTCGCCCTTGTAGATCCATACCTTGCAGCCGATGCGGCCGTAGGTGGTGTGCGCCTCGGCAAAGCCGTATTCGATATCGGCGCGCATGGTCTGCAGGGGGATGGAGCCGTCGTGGTAACCCTCGGTGCGAGCGATCTCAGCGCCGCCCAGGCGGCCGGAGCACATCAGCTTGATACCCTTGGCGCCAGCCTTCATGGAGCGCTGCATAGCCTGCTTCATCGCACGGCGGAAGCTGATGCGCTTCTCAAGCTGGGCCGCGATGTTCTCGGCCACGAGCTGCGCGTTGGCGTCCGGGTTGCGGATCTCCATGATGTTGACGTTTACAGGCTTACCGATCAGGGCGGAAACATCCGCGCGGATGGCCTCCACGCCCACGCCGCCCTTGCCGATCAGCATGCCGGGCCGGGCGGTATGGATGCTCACCGTTACCTTGTTGGCGGCGCGCTCGATATCGATCTTGGCCACGCTCGCCGTGAAGTGCACCTTCTTGAGGTGGTCGCGGATCTTTCTATCCTCAACGAGGTAATCGGAGAATTCTTTTTTGGAAGCATACCAGCGGGTGTTCCAATCGCGGATAACGCCTACGCGGAAGCCATTCGGATTAACTTTTTGTCCCATACTTTACCTCCTCTTACTTGGCCTGATCCAGGATCACGGTAATGTGGCTGGAGCGCTTGCGGATGCGGCTGGCCCGGCCTTGGGCGCGGGGGCGGAACCGCTTGAGGGTGGGGCCCTGGTTGGCGAACACTTCAGCTACATAAAGGGTGTCCGGTGAGAGACCGAGGTTGTTTTCCGCATTGGCCATGGCGCTGTTGAGGAGCTTCAAAACGGGCTCGGCAGCCGCCTTAGGGGTGAACATGAGGATGCCCTGGGCTTCCTTCACGCTCTTGCCGCGGATCAGATCGATCACGGCCTTGACCTTACGGGAGGAAATGCGGACGTAGCGGGCGATGGCGCGGGGGCGCTTATCGGCGCTTTCGCGGCGAGCCGCGCTTTTTTCTCTGGACCTAGTTGCCATAATCTTCTTCCTCCTTACCTACCGCCGCTGCTCTTCTCGGAACCGCGATGGCCCCGGAAGGTACGGGTGGGGGCGAACTCGCCCAGCTTGTGGCCGACCATTTCATCGGTCATATATACGGGAACGTGCTTGCGGCCATCATGCACGGCGATGGTGTGGCCCACCATATCCGGGAAGATGGTGGAGGACCGGGACCACGTCTTCACGACGGACTTCTTGCCGCTGGTGTTCATATCCTGAATGCGTTTGATCAAACGCGCTTCAACAAACGGGCCTTTTTTGACTGACCTGCTCATGCTGTTCTCCTTTCCCTATCACTTACCGTCCCTGCGGCGGACGATGAACTTGTCGTTGACGTTCTTGGTCTTGCGGGTCTTATAACCCAGGGCAGGCTTGCCCCAAGGGGTTACGGGGCCCGGACGGCCCACGGGGCACTTGCCCTCGCCGCCACCGTGCGGGTGGTCGCAGGGGTTCATTGCGGAGCCGCGCACGGCCGGGCGGAAGCCCAGATGGCGGTTGCGGCCCGCTTTGCCCAGCATGATGTTGCCATGGTCTACGTTGCCCACCTGACCGATGGTGGCCTTGGCCTCCATGGGGATCTTGCGAACCTCGCCGCTGGGCAAGCGCACCTGGGCATAATTGCCCTCCTTGGCCATCAGCTGCGCGGCGTTGCCCGCGGAGCGGACCATCTGCGCGCCCTTGCCGGGCTTGATCTCGATGCAGTGAATCATGGTGCCCACGGGGATGTTCTTAATGCGCAGAGCGTTGCCGATCTTGATATCCGCACCCTCGCCGGAGAGCAGTTGATCGCCCACGCTGAGGCCCAAAGGCGCGATGATGTAGCGCTTTTCGCCGTCGGCATAGTGCAGCAGGGCAATGTTGGCGCTGCGGTTGGGGTCGTATTCGATGGTAGCGACCGTGGCGGGCACGCCGTCCTTGTTGCGCTTGAAGTCGATGATGCGGTACTTGCGCTTGGCGCCGCCGCCGCGGTGGCGAACTGTGATGCGACCGGCCTTGTTGCGGCCGCCGGAGGACTTCAGGTCTTCCAGGAGGGAGCGCTCCGGCGTGGTGCAGGTGATCTCCTCAAAGGAAGAGACCGTCATGCCGCGCTGGCCGGGGGTCGTGGGTTTGATCTTTCTGATTGCCATGGTGTATGCCTCCTTACTGCGCGATGCTGTCGAAGAACTCGATGCCCTTGGAATCCTTCTTCAGCTTCACATAGGCCTTCTTTACGGAGGGACGGCGACCCTGGGTGGCACCCTGCCGCTTCATCTTACCCAGCGCGTTCACGGTATGAACGCTGTCCACCTTTACGCCGAATACCTGCTCGACGGCCTGGCGGATCTCGGTCTTGCTGGCCTTCTTGTCCACGATGAAGGTATATACCTTCTGGGCCAGGTAGTCGTAGCTCTTTTCGCTGAGCACCGGCTTGATGATGATGTCGTGCGCGTTCTGCATTATGCGTACACCTCCTCGATCTTGGCGAGCGAATCCTTGGTGAGGATCAGCGTATCGTATTTGAGGATCTCGTAAACGTTGAGGGTGCCCACCAGGGTGGTCTTCACATTGGGGATGTTGCCGGAGGCGCGCTCGACGATCTCGTCCTTCTCGGGGAGCACCACCAGGGCCTTGCCGGCCTTGACGGCGTCCAGAACCTTGATCATCTCTTTCGTTTTGGGAGCTGCGATATCCAACGCGTCAAACACGATGAGGCCGCCGTCATTCACCTTGGCGGAGAGGGCGCTCTTCATGGCCAGGCGCTTGATCTTTTTGTTAATGCTGATGCGGTAATCCCGGGGCTTGGGGGCGAAGACCACGCCGCCGTGCCGCCACTGGGGGGAGCGGGTGGAACCCTGGCGCGCGCGACCGGTGCCCTTTTGCCTCCAGGGCTTGATGCCGCCGCCCCGCACCTCGGCGCGGGTGAGGGCGCTCTGGGTGCCCTGGCGCTGATTGGCCAGGTATGCCCGCACTACGGTGTGCAGCACGGCCTGGTTGACTTCCTGGGCGAAGATCTCATCGCTGAGCTTCACCGTGCCGATCTCTTGGCCGGCAATATTATACAATGCTACGCTAGGCATTCTTGCTTCCTCCTTTATTTGACGGTCTCGCGAACCATGACCAGGCCGCCCTTGGCACCGGGGATGGCGCCGCGCACGAGCAGCAGGTTGCGGTCTGCGTCTACCCGCACCACCTCGAGGTTCTGCACGGTGATGCGCTCGTGGCCCATGTGACCGGGCAGGTGCTTGGTCTTGAAGACCTCGCCGGGGTAGGTACAGGCGCTCATGGCGCCAGCCACGCGGTAGGAGTGGGAGCCGTGGGTCTTGCGGCCGCGGGCCTGGTTCCAGCGCTTGATGTTGCCCTGGAAGCCCTTGCCCTTGCTGGTGCCGGTCACGTCGACCATATCGCCTGTTTCAAAGGCGCCCGCAGTAATGACCTGGCCCACTTCGTAAGCGGCGGTATCATTCAGCTTGAACTCCTTCGTGTAGCGGTGCGCACCGAGGCCTGCTTTCTTGAAATGCCCAATAAGGGGCTTGGTGGCCAGCTTTTCGCGGATGGGCTTGAAGGCGACCTGTACGGCCTCGTAGCCATCATGCTCCTTGGTTTTCTTTTGAACGACAGGGCAGGGGCCGGCCAGGATCACGGTGACGGGAATCATGGTGCCGTCCTCGCGGAACATCTGGGTCATGCCGACTTTGGTGCCCAAAATAGCTTTCTTCATCTTTGTTCACCTCCGTATCAAAGTTTGATCTCGATGTCCACGCCGGCGGGGAGATCGAGTTTCATCAGCGCGTCCACGGTTTTGGCGGAGGGCTGGAGGATGTCGATCAGGCGCTTATGCGTGCGCATCTCGAACTGCTCGCGGCTGTCCTTATACTTGTGCGGGGAGCGGAGGATCGTGACGATCTCCTTCTCCGTAGGGAGGGGGATGGGGCCGGACACGCGGGCGCCCGTGCGCTTGGCCGTGTCTACGATCTTCTCGGCGCTCTGGTCGATGAGATCATGCTCGTAGGCCTTGAGCTTGATGCGGATTTTCTGATTTGCCATATTATTTCTTCCTCCTTCAAAGTCTCGGGCAGTACACGCGCTCGTGTGTTTCTTTCTTAAAAGATTGCACACGGGCCGCTTCTGGCCCGTTGCCCGTTTGTGGGCGCCCCCGCGGAAATTACCCGGATGGCAATCGCCGGCAACCTCCCGCCGAGGCACGCTGGCGCGCAATTTTCGCGCGCAAACGGCTACGCTTTTTGCGCAACGTCCTTATATTACATGAAACATTGCCCGATTGCAAGCCCTTTTTGCATATTTGGCCAACTTTTTTTGAAATGTCCACGCAGCCGGGTGTTTCAAGCTATATTTTGTGGTTTGCCCGCGTAGAAGGCACAAGTACGCAGCGGCTACCCCCGAGGCCGTAGTCGCTTCTTAATTATATAGTGCTGCTCACAAAAACACAAAAAGCCTCGGGGGTTCACGGGTTACTCACAGTTCTCAATAGTCGCAACGTCCCTTGCTCACTGGGCTTTCGCCTCCCGGAGGTTATGACTGATAGGACATAGGTAGTGGCAAGCAAAAGGCCGGCATATTGCCAGCCTTTTGGGTTGCAAGCCCCTGTGCGGGCGCCTTTTATTTTTCGTTTTGTTAATACACGCGGCTGCCAACGGGATGAAAAGCGATAAGATCTCGCACTAGCCGCTCCACCGCGGCACGGCCATCCACATCGTAAGCCAGGCGCGTGTTGGGCGCCTTACCCCATAAGCCATGCATATCCGGTACGGTGCGGCCAGGGCACAGGGAGTCGGCATCAATGTCAACATAGACCTCCCGGGTTTTGAACCAATCGGGCTCGATCAGATAGGCCGTGGCGGCCACATCATTGAGCCCTATGCCCCCCGCGTGGTCGGGCATTTCCTCGGCCTGGGAGAGCCGCCGCACATTGCCCGCCTGATCGGTAATCACGCGCACGGCCTGTTCCCGCCGGAAGCGCAGCATCCGGATGATGAAATCCGTTACCTGCGTTTGCGCGGCCTCCAAAACGGCCCAGTCCTCGTCCAGTTCCGTCATTTTGTTGCAGGTGTCCAGCCCTAGCTGTACCACCCGCATGCCCGAACGATATACGATCTGCGCGGCCCAAGGATCGTTCTTCAGATTGGCGCTGGCCCCAGGGCTGGCATTGCCCGGCACGCGCACCGCACCGCCCATAATGAGAACCTCCCGGACATGGTTCTTGAAGGTGGGGTCCAAAAGGTACGCAAGGGCTACGTTGGTGACGGGTGAAAGGCACAGCAGGGTCACAGGCTCCTTGGATTCCTTTGCGTGGCGTATCATTTCCACAGGCGCATAGCCCGGCGCGGGCTGCGTATCCGGCAGGGGGAAGCCCGCGTCGCCCAATCCGTCCTCCCCGTGGATCCAGGCGGCGTTTTCCGCCCGCCCCAAAAGGGGGCGGTGTGCGCCCGCATACACAGGGATATCCGTTCGGCCCGCCACCTCCAGTATGCGCAGCATGTTGCACACGCACTTTTCCGCGCCGGCGTTCCCATAGCCCACGGTGCAGGCCTTCACATCAAAGCGGGGGTTAGCAAGAACCCAGAGTATGGCAACGGCATCGTCGTCGCCAGGGTCGGTATCGATGATTACGGGAATCTTCTCTTCAGTCATGGTCTTTTCCTGCTCCCATTATACGGGCCGGTATGCACAAATATCCGCCACCCAGCGATCCACCAAGGCACGGGCGTCTACATCATAGGCCCATAGCGCGTTGGGCTGCTTGCCCCACATGCCCCGAAAATCCGCCACCGTTTGTCCGGGGCAGAGCCCCGCGGTATCGATATCGATGTAGAGCGCCCGGGTCTTAAACCAGCCCGGTTCGATCAGATAGGCGGTCGCGGTCAGGTCATTGAGACCTACGCCGGCGCTATCCTGCACCGCGTCCACACCAGTGACCTGCCCCGATTCATCGGTATAAACCCGGCGGGCCTTGCTGCGGATAAAGGCAAGCATGCGCAGGATGAAATCCGTGACCGGCGTGTGGGCGGCGGCCAGCTTTTCGAAATCCTCAGGCATCTCCCGTACCTTATCGCACACATCCAGGCCCAGCTGTACCACCGGGATGCCCGAGCGGTACACGATCCGCGCTGCATCCGGGTCCACCGCCGGGTTGAAGCTGGCGGCCGGGCTTTCGTTGCCGGGCACCCGCACCGCGCCGCCCATGAAGAGGATCTCTTTGACATGCTTTTTAAAGTCCGGGTCCAACCGCACCGCAAGCGCCACGTTGGTGAGCGGCGCCAGAGCCAGTATGGTGATATCCCCACATTCCGCAGCGATGCGCGCCATCTCGGCGGGAGCATAGCCCGGCGTGGCCAAGACTCTGGGCGTGGGGAAGCCTGCGTCCCCCAGCCCATCGTTGCCATGCACCCAGGCTGCATCCACGGTGGGGCGCAGAAGGGGATCGGGCGCGCCGATGTATACGGGGATATGGCTTTGGCCGGCTGCCTCCAGAATTTTGAGGGCGTTGATGGCGCACTGATCCAGGGAGACGTTGCCGTTGGCGATGGTGATGGCCTTGATATCAAACTGCGGGTTGGTCAGCACCCAAAACAGCGATGCCGCGTCATCCACACCGGGATCGGTGTCGATGATGATGGCGCGTCTCTTGTTTTCGTTCATGATGTTTCTCCTTTCCCTTTTCACGGGCGGAACGCCTTCATATCTTCCACCCACCGGCGAACCAGCGCCGGGCCGTCCACCCCGTACGCGAAGGTGCAGTTCGGCTTTCTTCCCCACAGGCCGTGGAAATCGGCCGTTGTCCGGCCCGGGGTGAGCCCGCCGGTTTCAATATCCATGGCCACTTCCCGAACCTTGAACCAGCCCGGGTTGACGAGATAAGCGGTGGTGGTCAGATCGTTGAGGCCGATGCCCGTTTTCCCGCGGCCGGCCTCCTCGTTTGCGGCCATGCAAGCCACCACCTCGCCCTTCTCGTTTTTGATGATCTTGACCGCCTTGTCCCGGCGGAACTCCATCATACGCACCACGAAGTCCGCCACAGCCGTACCGGCTTGGCCGATCTCATCCAAATCTTCCCAGCGCTGTGTCACCTGGTCGCATGCGTCCAGGCCTACCTGAACCACAGGAATGCCGGAGTTATATACGATGGAAGCAGCGTGGGGATCGGCAGCTACATTGAAGCTAGCGCCGGGGCTTGTATTGCCCGGAACAGCTACGGCTCCCCCCATGAAAACGACCTCTTTGACGTGGTTTTTAAAGTCGGCATCCAGGAGTATGGCCAGGGCTACGTTGGTGATGGGGGCCAGGGCCAGAATCGTGATTGGCTCTGGTGATTCTTTTGCGATGCGCACCATCTCTACCGGCGCATACCCCGGCGTGGCAGGCGTTTGGGGTAGGGGGAAGCCCGCATCGCCCAAGCCATCCTCGCCGTGGATCCAGCTCGCATCCTGTGCCGGAATCATGATAGGCTTCCACGCGCCCTTGTAGACGGGAATATCGATGCGCTTGCTCACCTCTAGAGTACGCAACGCATTGATGGCGCATTTGTCCAGCCCCACATTGCCGTTTGCGATGGTGAGCGCCTTTACGTCGAATTTGTCGCAGGAGAGCGCCCACAGGATGGAGACGGCATCGTCATCACCCGGGTCGGTGTCGATAATCAGGGGAATCTTTTTAATTGTATCCATTGGATCTCCTTTTTGCTTGTGCGGTCTACGGGCGGAACGACTTAATATCCTCCACCCATTGTTCAACCAGCGCGGGGCCGTCCGCCTCGTATACAAAGGTACAGTTGGGCTTTTTGCCCCACAGGCCGAAGAAATCCGCTGTGGTCCGGCCTGGGGTCAACCCGCCGGTTTCAATATCCATGGTCACTTCCTGGGCCTTGAACCAGCCGGGATTGATGAGGTAAGCGGTGGTGGTCAAATCATTGAGGCCAATGCCGGCCTTCCCACGGCCGGCCTGTGCGCCGGCGGGGATGCGGCTTACCACCTCGCCCTTCTCGTTCTTGATGACCTTGACCGCCTTATCCCGACGGAACTCCATCATACGCACCACGAAATCCGCCACAGCCGTGCCGGCTCGGCCGATCTCATCCAGATCCTCCCAGCGCTGGGTCACCTGGTCGCACGCGTCCAGGCCCACCTGCACCACCGGGATGCCGGAATTATATACGATGGAAGCCGCATGCGGATCGACAGCCACATTGAAGCTCGCCCCAGGGCTGATGTTGCCGGGTACCCGAACCGCGCCACCCATAAACACCACCTCTTTGACGTGATTTTTAAAATCGGCGTCCAGGAGTATGGCCAGGGCTACGTTGGTAATGGGAGCCAGGGCCAAGATCGTGATGGGTTCGGAGGACTCTTTGGCAATGCGCACCATCTCGGCCGGCGCATACCCCGGCGTAACGGGGGTTTGGGGCAGGGGGAATCCCGCGTCTCCCAGGCCGTCCTCCCCGTGAATCCAGCTTGCGTCCTGCGCCGGAATCACAATAGGCTTCCATGCGCCTTTATAGACCGGAATATCCGTGCGCTTGCTGACCTCCAGGGTGCGCAGCGCGTTGATGGCGCACTTATCCAGCCCCACGTTGCCGCTCGCAATGGTAAGCGCCTTTACATCGAACTTGCCGCAGGAAAGCGCCCACAGGATAGAGGCGGCATCGTCGTCGCCGGGATCGGTATCGATGATGAGGGGGATTCTCTTTTCTTCGCTCATAGGAAACCACCTTTCTTTATTAGGAAGGAACGCTCTAATCAGGGCGTTCCTGCGTGTCAAAAAGTGGCTATAGCCACTTTTTGAGTTTACAGGGTTTGCTTGTGCCTATGGGCACGGCCAGCAAACCCTGCGGGGAAACCCTTGCTACGCAAG
>DHOI01000059.1:5544-8134 GCA_002409725.1 Christensenella sp. UBA5394 | reverse complement strand
GCAGCCCTAGCCAAGCTGGGCTAAGGCCCTATGAAAAAAGCGGCTACGCCGCTTTTATGCCGCAAATAGGATGTACCCCAACCCCCAAAAGCGGCGTAGCCGCTTTTTTCATAGGGCCTTAGCCCAGCTTGGCTAGGGCTGCAGTAATGGTCTCTTCTTTGAAGGGCTTGACCACAAAGCCCTTGGCGCCCGAAAGCACGGCGTCACGCACCATGGATTCCTGGCCCAGGGCGGAAACCATCACCACCACGGCCGCCGGGTCGATCTGGCGGATGGCCTTGAGCGCGTCCAGGCCGTTCATTTCCGGCATGGTGATATCCATGGTCACGATATCCGGGCGTAGGTCTGCGTACTTTTGCACGGCGACCTGGCCGTTTTCGGCCTCGCCCGCCACTTCAAAGCCATTCTTGGTAACCATGTTGCGGATGGATACGCGCATGAATGCCGCATCGTCAACGATCAGGACTCTTTTCATCGTTAATCCTCCAAATCTATATCCATCTGGCGCGGGTCAGGCCTCGCGCCGATAAACGGACGGCTGAATGTATTTGAACCCCGTTTTCAGGTTCACTAGTGTTTCGGACATGCCGATGATCAGATAACCGCCGGGCTTGAGCGCATCGAAGAGGCGCTCCGAGAGGGCTTGCCTGGTAGCCTGGTCGAAATAGATCATCACGTTCCGGCAAAAGATCACGTCGTAGGATCGCGTTGCCCAGTGGGCCGGGTCGTTGAGGTTGAAATAGCGGTATTGCACCATGGCCTTGAGCTGCGGCTTGATCTCGTATTCATCCTCGCCCAGTTTGGTAAAATAGCGTTGCACCCAATCGGGCGGCAGCTTGGAGATCCGCTCACCGTTATAGACCCCCGCCTTGGCGATATCCAGCACGTACTGGGAGATATCCGAGGCCTCGATCTTGATCCTGGAAGCCTTGTTCGCAAAGGAATTGGCGATCACCATGGCCAGGGAATAGGGCTCCTCCCCTGAGGAGGAGGCAGCGCTCCAGATGCGCCGGATAGAGGCCGGCCCGTCGTTCTTCCACACGGGAAAGACCTTGTGGGTCAAAAAGTCGTAATGCCCCTCCTCCCGCAGGAAGAAGGTGAAGTTGGTGGTGAGTTTGGATACCAGCACCGAAACCTCTTTGCCTGTTGGGTCTCGCATAACGTCGTCGATATAGGGGCCAAAGTCCGTATAGCCGCGCTTGCTCACCATCATGTTGAGCCGGCCTTCGATGAGAATGCGCTTTTCGGCCAGGTTGATGCCGAATTTGGCGTGCATGAAATCCCTTAGGCGGAAAAAATCCGCGTCGCTCAGCTTAAGGCTCATCCCTGCTGAATGGCCATCAGTTGGTCGCAATCCAGTAGGAGCTGTATCTGCCCATCCGCGTTGCCTACGCCCTTGATGTAGCGGCTGTCCTCGCCCTGGCCTGTGGGCGGCGGCATGCGCTGATCCTCCGGGATGTCGGTAACCTCCTGCACGGCGTCCACGATCAGCCCCAAGGATACGCCGTCGTTATCCAACACAATGATGCAGGTCTGCTCCGTGTATTCCTTTTCGGGCAGATCAAAGCGCAGGCGCACATCCATCAGCGGGATGATGCTGCCGCGCAGGTTGATGATGCCCTTCATGCAAGCGGGCAGGAACGGCACCACCGTAGCCGGCATCACTTCGATGATCTCGGTGATATAGTGTATCTCAATGCCATAATTCTGCCCGTCGATGGTAAAAACCAAAAAACGATCCTGCGTGCCCTTGGACTCCAGAAGCATGTCGTTTTGGAATTTCGTCTCCATAAGCTATGTCTCCTCTTCTTCTTATAGCAGCATATCCACCAGCATGCCCCGGATATCCTCTACGGTGCTGAGCAGGGCGATATGATCGGCTTCCTCGGCCAGCAGCATTTTAAGCATTTCATCCAGCTTGTCGTTAATGCACTGGATGATGGCAAAGGTCTTGTTGCGGCCCCTGGTATCAAACTTGCGGTATTTACGGAAGGCGAAGCCGTTGCTTACCGTTTCATCGAGCAGCTTGCGGATCATCTCCCGATAGCGGTGGAATTCGCTCAAATCTGCTCGCTTGGCCATGCGCTCACCCTGCTCGGCAATGCCGCCCATCAGCTGGGTGAGGTAATTCTGGTATTTGACCTCCGAAAGCTCGCTCAGGTGCCGAGAAAAGGCCGTAACGCCGGCACTCTGCTGCACCTGCCCCTCGCGCGTGGCGCGGGCTGCGCTTTCTGTAAGGGGTTGGTCGATCTTATGTATCTTCATAGCCTTGACGCGGCCTAGCGGAGGGTATCCACCTGGCGGCCTTCCTCCTCTTCCGGCGGGCCGGCGTAAGCCTGAAAGCTCTTTTGCCAATCGCGAACTTCCTTCATGCTTTCCGCCAGGCGCTCCTTTTGCGCGTTTAGCGCTTGGCCGGCCTTCTCATCCAGGGCCTGAATGGCCTTAAGTAAGGCCCGGATGGTGCCCTGCTCCAGCACGATGTGCGCCGCTTCCGCCTCCTGTGGCTCGTAGCCCGAATTCTGCAGGAAAGTGAAGCGCTTATCCAGCTGGTCGATGGCAGCCATGCGCTCCCTGCGCGCTTGCAGCAGCG
>DHOI01000059.1:0-5286 GCA_002409725.1 Christensenella sp. UBA5394 | reverse complement strand
TTCATTTGCTTTTTGGTGCGCCAAGCTGTACATGGCGCCCTCGCCGGCGCTTTTCATTCTTCGATGGCGTAGGCGCGCACCTCGCCCGCGCTGCGGATATCCACCCAGGCGGATCTAAGGCTGCCGATGATCTCCAAAAGAGCCGGAACGCGCTCCCGATCCTTGTGCAGGTTGATCTCCGTCAGCTCCTGGAGCATGAAATCATACAGCCGCATCAGATCCGTTGAAAGGGGGTAGCGAAGATCCAGGCTATTGAGCAGTTCGGAAATGATATCCTGCGCCTTGGAAAGGTGCTGGTTCACCTGCTCAAAATCGCCCTGCTCCATGAAGATATCCCCCAACTTCACCTGCTTGATCAGCGCCTCGTAGAGCATGATGATCAGGTCGACGGGGCTGGCCGTCATGACGCTGTCGCTCTGGTATTTATTCAACAGAACCGCGTTGCTGCTTGCGTACAAAACGATCACTCCTTTTCATTGGTAAGCGGATTATAGGTTCACGCGTTCTTGCCGATTAGCTGTTGGTGGAAAGCCCCAGCTGGGCCGTGAGCCAGTTGGATTGGGATTGTAGCTCTGTGAGCGCGGTTTCCATTTGGCTGTATTTGGCCCAAAGGCTTTCCTCCTTTTCCGCCATCTTGGCGACCAGGTCGGACATCTTGCCGGTGTATTCGTTGATCGACTTCTGCGTATTGAAGATGTTCTGGGAGCTCATCGACCGGTTGAAGTTGGAGAACAGGTTGCTCATGCGCACCAGCAGGCCCGAGCCGGCTGTGGACTTGCCGTTCTCGGTGGAGGTGGTGGTATCCGTATTGCCATTGGCGTCGGTGGAGATCTTGGTGAAGTACTCCTGCACGGCGTTGGGGTTCTCCTTGAGGGCAGACATGAGCTTATCTTCATCCAGCGTCAGCTTGCCCTGCTCCGTGCGCCAGGTATCGCTTGACCAGGATACGGTGCTGATGCCCAGGTCGCTCCCGGAGAGGCCCGTATCCCCAACCTTGGCCAGCAGGGAAGAGCGCAGGCTGCTGAGCAGGCCGCCTATGGTGACGTCGTTGCGCAGAATGCCGCTCATGGCCTTTTCATCCCATTTATCGGCCTCATCCTCGGTGAGGGCGGCGCGCTGCTCCTCTGTGAGGGGCGGATAAGCCCTGCTGTAGCTCTTTTCATAATACTTGGTGGTGAGCTCGCCCACCATTTTATTGTAATCCTCAACAAAGCCCTTGATGGCGTCGATCGTGGGTTGGTAGTCCCGCTCCACGTTCACGGAAAGGCCCTCGGCGCCGAAATCCTTGGTGCCGGTGACCTCAAAGGTGAGGCCGTCCAGGGTGAAGGTATTGCTGGCCTGGGTAATCTCCTTGGTGATGCCCTCGCGCTCCACCGTCAGCTTGGCGTCCGTACCCACGAGGCCGCTCGCATCCTGCAGGCCCAGGAAAGCAAAGCCCTCGAAGGAAAGCTTAGCGGCGCTGCCTGTTACGGTATTGGCGATCTGGAAGGAATCCGTCATCTCGCTGTAGCTGAAAGAAGCCTGTATATCTTTATCCTGGTTGAGGGCGGTCATCATGGAGGAAAGGGTGGTGCTGGTTTTGAAGGTGAATTCTTTATTGTTGACCTTCACCGTGATCTCATCGCCCACGGTGTTGCCCAGCTTGCGGGCTGCATCCGCGATGGTATCGGTGCGTTTCAGGTTGCCGGAATCGGTATAGCTGCCTTCCTCCACGCCGAAGATGCTGTTTCCGCCAAAGAGCGCGCCTTCGACCTGGATAGCCGCCGTGTTGGTGGCGTTTTTACCTTCGCTGTCGGTCGTGGTCTTGTTGCGCAGGGTGAAGCTGCCCTTTGTTTTGTCGTAAGACATGGTTACGCCGGCTTGATCGGAAGCGTTGACCTCGTCCATCACTTCCTGTACGGTTTTTGGCACATCGCCCGTTTCAAACGTCCGCGTCAGGGAGAACGTCTCCGTGCCGATTTTGAAGCTGTTGCCATTAAGGGTGAGGCCGAATTTTTCCGCCAGGTCCTCAAAGGTCATGCTCGTTACATCGACCGTTTTCGTTACCTGGGCGTTGGTCATACCAAAGCCTTTTTCCGTATCAAAGGCGGTACCGGTAATGTTGGATAGGTCGATCTTGCTGTCCACGCCGGTCGTGCCCGTCAGGGAAAGCTTAAGAATATTGCCGCCGTCAATCGCCAGGCCGGCCGTTACGCCCGTTGTGCTGGATTTTTCATTGATCTTTGTCATCACCTGGGACATGGTATCCGTGCGCTCAAAGGTGAAGGTTTCGCCATTGATGGAAAAGGAGAGGTTTTCTCCATCTTCCAGCCCGAATTGCGTCGCCAGATCATCGATGGTAGTGTTAGAGCCTTGCCCCGCCTCCAGGGCAAGCGAGCCTGTAACAGAAGCCTGCAGAAACTGGCTCCGGCCCTTAAGCTCGGTTTGCTGGGAATTCACAGCCGCAGTCTTGGAGGCAGCGGTTGCCTTGCTGGCTGCGAGGATCTTGAAGCTGGTGGGCAGGGCGCTGGCGGTGCCGGTTACCTTAACGGCGCTGTTTACATCCATCGTAACCTTATAGGCGTTATAGGCAGGGCCCTTCATCAGCGTCTTGTCGCCCAAAATGCTGAGGTAGGAATTACGCAGATTAGAAACGGACGTGTTGATCGAGGTATAGGCATCGTACTTCCATTGGGCCTTTTGTTTTTGCTGAAAAAGTTTATCCAGCTTGGCCTGCTGGGATGCCATCAGATTGTTGACGATGGTTTCCGTATCCATGCCAGAGCTGAGCCCGGTGATCCTCTGCGTGCTGTAACCATATAAATTATTGATCGATGCCATATTCTCAACGCTCCTTTTCTTAACGCTGGCCTGAAAGCTCGTCCTTTATGCTCACGTTATACTACACATCTTAATATATATATCGCCGTTTTTCTATGCAGATTAATGCCGCATAGGCACAATCGCCCAAACAAAATCTCATCTATGGGCGAAATATTGGACGTCTTTAAGCCGGGAGGAATAGATGTTGGTGATGTAGGTATAGTTGCGCAGCAGCCTGCCCGCCTGGGCGATGGCCACGCCCCGGCTCGGGTCGTATGCACCATCCTCCGAAGGGGAGACCACCTGTACATGCCCATGCCCGCCTCCTTTGTTTTTCCAAACGGCCACAGCCGGGCTGCCCCGGTTGGCCAGGGCCTGGGCCTGCTCCGCGTTCACTTCGTACCAGCCGTATTGCGGCCCGTAATTGTTGAGCCAATCCGTCATGCGGTTGGCGTTCATGCTTTGTATGTTGTCGCCGCCCGAAGCTGCGGGCGCGCCCGTATCCCGATCGATACGGTGGGGGATCTCCGCGCCCATGGCCGAGGTCACATCCCAAACGAAAACGTTGCAGTAGGTATCCCCGGTGCCCTTCTGGTTCACGGCATAGCGGGGGTTGTTTTCCACGTCGAACTGATCGATCACCGAGCGATAGGCCGCGGGGCTGCGCTTGCCCGCGCCCGAGGTCAGCTCGGCCGTTATGGCCCGGCCAGGCGCTTTGTTGCTGCCCACGGCCCCGCCGCCATCGGCGCTGCCCAAAGCTCCCGGGCTGCCGCTCACATTTTGGTAGGCCTTAAAAAGGGACTGCGCCGCCACCATGGCTGCCTGCGAGGTGGCCGAGCCGCCAAACGCCCCGCCCAATCCGCCGCTATTCTCCGTGCCGCCAAAGAGGGAGCTGCCGCCGCTCAGCATGCTGCTCAAAAGGGAATCACCGCCCCCAAAGGCGCTGCCAAGGCCGTTCAAAAGGCCCTCGCCATCCGTTCCGCCGCCCGCGGCCATCGCGGCCATCAGCAGCATCAGCATGCCGCTCTCGCTGCCCTGCGAAATGCCGGAGAGGAGGAGCGGCGCAAAATCCGCCAGGGAAAAGGAGCTGCCGCTATCCTTGCTGGAGGCGGCCGCCGATTTCGCCGTGCCTTGAGCCATGGCGGTTTCCAGCGCAGCGGAGAAGAGGCCCGACGAGGCGGCCTGACCGGATGCGGCCTGGTTTTGGGCATACTGGGCGATGGCCAACGCGTTCGTGGCTTGCGTGGTGTTATCGATCAAAATGCGTACCTCCTCTCGCCTTTCTTCTTTGGCGCTTTTGCGGGTGTTAAATGCTTTTTTCGCCCATGCCTACCGTTTTGATGTTCAGCATGCCGGTGGCTGGGTCAAAGGTGATGGAGCGGCCATAGGTACCCAGCACGTCCTCCGCCAGGAGAGGGATGCGCAGTTTGGCCAGCATCTCGCGGCAGGCCTGCACATTGCGCTCACCCACCCTGAGCAGGTTGTTCTGCATGGTGGTGGAGGCGAACATATTGGCCCCGCCCGCCATCTTGGCCGTAATGCCCGGCCTGGCAGCGCCCGCGCGCTGCACTCTATCGAGCAGAAGCAAAATGCCGCTGTCCGCAAATTTGGCCTTGTTGGAGCTATCCGAAACGGCCGTGGCGGATGGCAGCATCACATGCACCATGCCGCATATCTTTGTCGTTTTATCATATAGCGTAACGCCACAGCAGGAGCCCAGCCCAAGTGTGCTGATTTTATCCGGCGCCTTTACAACGTTCAGCTCCGCTATGCCGATCAGTACTGTATTCATACTTCGCTCTCGGTCCCCTTCCTCATCATAGAGCGGCGGCCCCGATTCTATAAGCCCAAAGCCTTCATCAGCCGGCCGTAGGAATCCATGGTGGGCACGAGGAAATACCGCCCCGTAATGGAGGAGAGGTCGTTGTGGAATTCCGTTTCCATATGCAGCGCAGACTCGCCGATCTCCCCATAAACCACGGCCGGCACGTTCATCATCGCCATCACCATGTCCACGCTCAGCACGGGCACGGAAGGGGCAATGAACATGTTCGTCATGCTGGAAATGGCGGATAGATAGGCACCCACCAGGATGTTGCCTACCTCCTCGATGGGCTTGAGGGCGGTGCATACGGCCGCGTAATCCTCCCGGTCGCTCGGACCGCTGTGCCCGGTGATCAGGGTGAGCAGTTCGAAGGCGGCATCCATGGTAAGCACCATCATGATGAAGCCGTCCATATCACCGCTCAGCTGCACCAGTACCCCCGCCACCAGCTCATCCGGGCTGGAGAACCCGCGGGTTATCTCGGAAAACGGCACCATCTCGCATTGGGGCAGGCCAATATCCACCTTGGCGTCCAGCATGGTGGCCAGCGCCGTGGCGGCATTCCCGGTGCCGATATTGCCGATCTCCTTGAGTACGTCCATCATCATTTGGTCGATGGGCATTCGGACTCCCTCGCTTCCCCGGCGCGCCGGGGAAGC
>DHOI01000142.1 GCA_002409725.1 Christensenella sp. UBA5394 | reverse complement strand
GCCATACAGCGCCGGGAAGTGGCGGATATGCTGAGGGAATCGGTCCACAGGGAATTCGCGGGGTTTTCGCTCCATTATCAGCCTATCGTCTGCCCGGCAGGAGGCATCCTGGGCGCTGAGGCGCTGCTGCGCCTTACCGGCCCAAGAGGACAGGTTATCCGTCCCTCGTCCTTCATACCGGTGGCGGAGCAAACCGGTCTGATTTTGCCCATTGGCAGTTGGGTTCTGCATATGGCTACTCGGTTTTGCAAGGAAATGCTGGACCTAGGCCATACAAGCTTTCTCACACACATCAATCTATCCATCCGTCAGCTTGAAGGCCCTACCTTCGCACAAGATGTACTTGCTCTCCTAAAGAAAAGAGGGGTTCCCTGCGCTAACATTGTTCTTGAAATAACGGAAAGCATGGCGGCATCCCGCCTAGGACGTATACAGGATACCTGTAAGCGGATGCTGGATGCAGGGATTCATATTTCCTTGGACGATTTTGGAACCGGTTATTCATCTCTCAACTGGATAAAAAGCATGCCGATTGACGGCATTAAAATTGACCGTTCTTTTATCGGCAACATGCTGATTGACGAGTATAGCCAGTCCTTTGTCCGGCTGGTCGCCGAGCTGAAAGACAAGCTTAACCTTACGGTGTGTGCCGAAGGCGTTGAGGAGCCTGAGCAATTATCAAAGTGCATGGAGCTTGGCATTGACCGTATACAGGGATTTCTCTTTTACAAGCCCATGCCGGGACAGGAGTTGCTGCGAATGATGCAGACATACGATACAGGATAGCCGCCCAATAAAGCGAATCAATGGAGGCGTTTTTACTTTTTGTTTTGCTATCGAATACAATTATTTACAAGTTTTCAAATATAATTAGGAGAGTGTAGTGTTATGGTAAAGTGGTTTAAAAACTCAAAAATTGGCGTCAAAATTACGCTTGGTTTCCTGCTTGTGGCAATGATTGCAGGGGCGATCGGAGCCATTGGGATTGCAAGCCTGAATCAGGTCGGTGGGTCATACGCCGTTGCATATGCGGACACCGTGATCGCGTTGGAAAGCGTGGAGCGGATCAGCACCTCTTTTGAGAGAATACGAACTGACCTTCTTGAAATGACGCTGGCTAGCACCAAGGCGGAAAAGGAAGCTTGTGTGGAAGCTTTGACTACGCATAGGGTGAGTGTTGATGAAGCCTTGGCAGAATACAAGACTATGCTTGAGAACTACGACGCGCAGGAGGTAGAGCAATCGTTCAAGCTGATTGCATCACTTGAAACCGCTATAGACGAATTTGCAGAGCAACGAAACATCTTTGTCAGCGGTATTGCCATGGATAAAGCGAGTCAGGAAAAAGCCTATAGCATGCTAGCCGACGGAGGCGAGTTGGGTGTGCTGGCGCAGAACATGGAGGATGCTGTCACCAATCTGATGAACTACAATCAGGACTATGCCGCACAGCAAATTCAAACCAACGCAGGCCTGATGGCGAGCTCCAGTGTTATTATGGTAACCGGTGTTGCCATCGGCGTATTGTTGGCGGTGTTGATAGGGCTGTTTACTTCGCGCTACATCGCTAAGCCAATCGCCCACCTTGTTAAGGCTGCGGATAAACTGGCCCAGGGCGACCTCAATATTGCGATCAGTGTCAATTCAAAGGACGAGGTCGGCACACTAGCACAAGCGTTCCAAAACATGGCAGCCACGTTAAAAACGATTATAGCCGACCTTACGTATGGGTTAGAAGCATTTGCGGACGGCAACTTTGCGATAAAGTCCCAAGCGCAGGAAAGCTATGTCGGCGACTACCTGCCTTTGATGTCTTCCTTGCATAAAATGCGGGACACGCTCAGCAATACGCTAAGGCAAATTAATGCGGCTGCCGAACAGGTGGCAACAGGTTCCGGCCAAGTATCCATCGGCGCGCAGGCGCTTGCGACGGGCTCCACCGAGCAATCCGCCTCTGTGGAGGAGCTTTATGCTTCTGTTGAAAGGATTGCGGAACAGGCAACAGAGAATACAGCCACGGTCACTGCCGCATCTACGTCCATACAGAAGGCCAGCGTAGGTATAAACGCGGGGAATGAGCATATGGGGCAACTCACACAGGCAATGGACGAGATCGACGTCGCCTCCAACAAGATCGCAAACATCTCAAAAGTGATAGAAGATATTGCGTTCCAGACCAATATTCTCTCGTTGAACGCCGCCATAGAAGCGGCTCGCGCCGGCGACGCCGGAAAGGGCTTTGCTGTTGTGGCGGATGAGGTTCGGAACCTTGCCGCAAAATCTGCGCAAGCCGCGAAGCAGACGGGTGAACTGATTCAGTCTTCTGTTGCCACGGTAGCAAAGGGCACGGAAGTCACCAGTCAAACAGCACAGCTTTTGAAAGATGTAGGCGCAAGCACCGTTGAGGTGACGGATAGCTTTGGAAGAATCGAGCAGTCTATTGCCGAGCAGACTGCCGCGATCGAGCAGATCCAGCAGGCGCTTTCCCAGATCTCTACAGTCGTACAGTCGAATGCCGCTACGGCGGAGGAAAACTCCGCTACCAGTGAGGAAATGTCCGCGCAGGCGGCAACGCTACGTGGGGAAGTCGGGAAATTCAGGCTGGCTGCTGGCACGGTGTGGAATGCCGGTGAATGAGTTGCATTGCTCGATTTTGACATATATTGATAACGCTGGATAGGAGGCACCCTATGGAGTTGGATAAAAATGAGCAAGCGGAGCTTGGTATGCGGTATCTGACTTTCCGCACAGATGGCCAGATTTTCGGCCTACCCATTACGGAGATCGTTCAGATAACGCAGATGCAGGAGATTATAGAACTGCCGGAGCATCTACCTTATGTTAAGGGTATCATCAACCTACGGGGGCAGATCATTCCCGTTATCGATGTGCGCCTGCGTTTGGGGAAGCCGGAAGTACCACCCGACGAGCATACCTGCATCATCATTACGCATGTGCAAGACAGTGATTTCGGCCTGATCGTCGATGAAGTGGATGAAGTTGCCGAAATCCCGATAGAACAAATTTCAGCGCCGCCAAAAATAAATGCGGGTGCGGATAAAGTAAACGCTTATCTCACCGGGATCGCCAAATTGAAGATGAGCAGCAGCCAGAATGAGCGGGTGGTCCTGCTCCTTCGCGCGTCCAAAATCCTTGGTGAAGCTGAATTTGCTTCCCTTTCACAGGCGGCGGGGCTTTGATATAGCGCTTAAAGGAAACGAGGGCAGCAGTGGATATACAAATCAAAACCGCCAGTTAACCCAGTGCCACGCACAAGCCCTGGAAGGGCAACTAACCGGCTGCGTCTTAAGACGTATTGAAGCGCCTGCCAATCGTATAGTTTTTTCGGGCCGCCGTTATAGCGCATTACAAAAAAGAGGGGCCAGCGCCCCTCTTTTTTATCGCCTCCCCCGGGCCGTTCAATTCGGCTCCGTGTATGTAAGCGCCCGTTCGCTGTCGCCGAGGCCCTTGGTGGTGGGGTCTACCACCACGCCCAGCAGGGAGAGCAATTGCAAAATGGCGGCGACGGCCTGCATCACCGCGTCCTGCGTGAGGGTGGGCACGATGTCGAAGAGGCCGAGCAATTGGTACACCGTGCTTACGGCAAAGGTTAAAAAGGCCATTAGCCATACCTTATTTTTAAAACGAACTTTCCAATTGATCTGCATTTTGTTTTCCTCCTAAATTTTATAGTTTATCTGCAAATTCATCCAGCCTGTGGTGGGCGCTTTTGGCGCTGGCCTCCACCAGCGCCATGCGCTCCACCAGGCAGTTGTGCTTGTCCACCTTTTCCTCCAGGCGGGAAAGGCGGAAATCCACCAGCTTATTGAACTGGCGGATTCCTGCCCAGGAACCCGCCAGCGTGCACAGGCCCGAGATGACGGCCACGATGATGGCTTCGGTCATAGGCCTTGCCTCCTACATATCCTTGTGTTGCTCTATAAAGGCCAGGATGCCGGCCCGCGTCTTTTCGCCGCAGATGCCATCCGCCTTGCCGCAGTCGTAGCCGCCCTCGTTCAGCGCATCCTGCAGGGCTTTCACAAACCCACCCCGCATCAGCGGCTTGGTAATGCGCAGCACGGTTTGCGTCTGTATAGGCGCGGGCGTGGTAGGCAAGGTGATTGCCTCATAGCTGTAGCGCTTGGTCATCAGGCCGCGGTAGCTCCACTTTTTGCCCGCGCTGCTCATGCGCTCGATCACGCAACCGTGCGCCAGACCACGCTCGTGCAGCACCAGCGCTTCGCCATCCGGCGCGAAGCCCGCGATCCAGCCCACGTGGTCGATGCTCGAGGGCGAACCGCCTACGAAAATCGCCTCGCCGAACACATACGGCCGGCTGATATCCGCGATGCGGCCCTTATCCGTGCAATAATTGGCGTAGTTCCCTTTGGCGTTGGTATCCGCGCCGGAATATTTATCCTCCAGGCCCTGGCAGTCGCAAACGGTCACGCCCCGCGAGATCCAGCCGGCCGTAACATTGTCGTATTCCTTGCGGGACCAGCCCCAGTCCATATAATACTGGCTGTATTTTTTATCCAGCAGGGCTTGGGTGCACTTCACGCCCGTGGTGCCATAGAGGTATTGCCACACCCCGGCGCTGGCCGCCATCTCCAGGGGAACGCAGAGGGTGCTGCCCGCAGGGATGCGGGCGGAACTGGCGTGGGAAATTCCCCAGGCCATAAAATCTAAAATGTTTCTCATAGTTTCCTCCTAAATGCAAAAACCGATCGATATGCCGCGCTCGGAATTGGCATTGTACATACTCGAAGCGCCGGTCCCATCCACGGCGCAAAAGCGCGTAACCGTATTCGCATAGGGTGAGCGCCCGTGCCAGGCCAATGGCGATCCGTCGACCTTTTTGATCCGGCTGGCGGCATTGGTGAACGCCGGGTAGCCGACGCTTTTATCCGGGGGCTTCTCACCGGCAAACGAGGTGGGCGTGCTGCCGAATATCTCGTACTCGGAAAACATCCATACGCTGTCCGTGGTGGTGAGGATAGTCGATGAATTGTAGCCCGCGCTGGTGCGCTTATTCACCGCCTTGATAACATTGCCGCCGACCGCGGCTTCAAGGGCGGGAAGTACGGTGCTATGAGCGTTGGGCGCAAGGTACAGCCCCCCCAACCGCCGGCATTCGTCATGGTGGCATTCATCGCTTTCCTCTGTGCAAAGCTATCTACCATGCCAAAGGAGATCGGGGCCTTGCCGCTGCCATCCGCGAGGTCGTCATAATCAAAGCCTAGGATCTTGACCTCGATCGCCAGAGAGCCGAATACCGCGGAGGAAAAGGCGATGGTTTTTTTATCGCCTACAGCCCAATATTCGGCGGCGCGGCCCGCCGCCGCCACCAGGGCGATATCCTTCCAGGCGGTATTCTCCAGCGTATTTTTGGCCGGGAAGCCCGATTCCACATGCATCAGCATTCGCCTTCGCTGGGCCATCATGCCGCCGCCACCTCCCGCACGATCACCACGCCGTCCTTGACGCTCATCTCATATTGGGTGGATGCTTTAAACGCCGGCGTACCACCAATATATGCCGTAACCGCAGGGAAGGTGATGCTGACCACAGCCGCCGTGGTAAAGCGCAGCCAGCACTCAAAAGGGCTACCGGGCCAGGCGAAGGCGTAGGTTCCCACGGCCCCTGAAACGCGGTATTCCGCGTTATCCGCAAGGGCCGTGCCGGAATTCGGCAGGGCAGTAAGCCGGCTGGGCTGGGCCCGCATGCCCAGAGCCGCCCGGGCCTCCGCAGCCGTTTTGGTGACCACCACGCCGTCCTCGCCGGTAAAGAGGGGCAGCCCCGCAGCCGTGCCCACCTTGCCGTCGCCGTTGATGCCGCCATGGCTGTGGCTGCTTGGCGCGGCGTCAAGCGCCACCCGGGCCTCCGCAGCCGTTTTCGTACCCACCGCACCGCCCTCGCCGGTGAAGAGGGGCAGCCCCGCAGCCGTGCCTACCTTGCCGTCGCCGCTGATGCCGCCATGGCTGTGGCTGCTTGGCGCGGCATCAAGCGCAGCTCGCGCCTCCGCTGCCGTTTTGGTAGCCAGCAGGCCCGCCGTGCCGGTGAATACGGCCAGCTCGGCCCCCGCGCCCGCGATCCCTGGTTCCAACAGCGCCGCCATGGGCGTGCGCCCCAGCTCCACAGCTTGCACATACAGCGAGTTAAGGGCCGTGTTCGTGTTTAAAATCATCTTGTATCCTCCTTTGCCTTAATTTTGTGTATGATAAAAGAGCAGCCTCGCGGCTGCCCTGCATCATCTTACGCATATTAGAACTATCGTTCTGTTTATAATAGCTTACCGCATCCGCGCCTCCATAGCAAGGGCGCGAAAGCGGCATTTTACGCGCAGCCATCGGGCGCGCCCGCACGGGGGCCGCCCACGCACAGCGAAACAATATACCCGGGGTTACTTCAGCTGCCCGGCTTGGGATGTTATAATAAATAAAAAGATGCGATGAATGGGGCATGTCTATGAGGAAAACGCTTGCAAGGCTCAAAGAAACCTTCTTCGGCGGCGAGCTGGATCTGCGGGTCAAGCTGTTTAACGTGCTGGCCATGGCCGGCGCGGCTAACTGCCTGGTGATGCTGGTGCTTTCCGCCGCCTTGGGCACGGGCCTAGCCACCATCCTACTCAACATCGTTACCGGGGTCCTTTCCCTGGCACTGCTGCTCTATGCCTCTAAAAGCGGGCGCTACCAGCCCTGCTATACCATCACCATCGTGGCCATCTTCCTCATCCTCTTCTCCTTCCTCTTTTTCTCCTCGGGCGGCTATGCGGGCGGCATGCCCTCCTTCTTCATTTTCGGCGTGGTCTTTACCGTATACATGCTAGAGGGGAAAAAGATGTTTCTGGTGGCCTTGCTCGAGTGCGCGGTTTACATCGGCCTGTGCGCCTATGCTTATCTGAACCCGCAGGGCGTGCGGCCCTTCCCTTCCGAATCTGCCCGCGTGGTGGATATCGTATCCTCCTTTTTGATCGTGAGCCTGGTGCTGGGGGTGACGATGTATGCCCAATTCCGCATGTATCAGCGCCAGCAGACCCTTTTGGAACAGGCCCGGGCCGAGGCCGAGGCGGCCAGCCGGGCCAAGAGCGCCTTTTTGGCCAATATGAGCCACGAGATCCGCACGCCTATCAACACCATATTGGGCATGAACCAAATGATCCTGCGCCATGCCGTGAGCGACCAGGTGCGGGGCTATAGCGACGATGTGCAGCAGGCAGGCGAAATGCTGCTGGGTATCATCAACAATATATTGGATATGTCCAAGATCGAGGCGGGCAAGCTGGATATCGCCTGCCGGCCCTATGAGCTGGCCCCCCTGCTGCTGGAGCTGGACGCACTGGGCCGCAGGCAGGCGCAGAAGGCGGGCCTCGCCTTTCGCCTTGATGCCGAGGGCCCCCTCTGCCCGGTTCTAATCGGCAGCCCGCTGCATATCAAGCAGATCGTAGCCAATTTTTTGAGCAACGCGACCAAATATACGCGCGAAGGCTCCATCGCGCTCTCGGTTTCGCAAAGCACGGGCAGCCGCCCCGGCGAGGTGCTGCTGCGCCTATCCGTGGCCGATACGGGCATCGGCATACGGGAAGAAAGCCTGGGCAGCCTCTTCGAGGCCTTCAGCCGGGTGGATCTTTGCGCGCACCAGAGCATCGAGGGCACGGGGCTAGGCCTGGCCATCGCCAAGGAGATGGCGGAAAAAATGGGCGGCCGGGTCTTCATGCAAAGCGAATATGGCCGGGGCAGCACCTTTGGCGTGGAGCTGCCCCAGCAGGCGCAAGGAAAACCTGCTCCGCTGGATCTTTCGCAAAAGCAGGGGGCGCGGGGTGAGCAGCGCGGCGCGAGCTTTTTGGCCCCGGAGGGGCGGGTGCTGGCCGTGGACGACAACCCGGAAAACCTCAAGGTCATCAAGGCGCTTTTGCAGCGCACCCTGCTGCGGGTGGATACGGCGCAAAGCGGCGAAGAAGCCATGGAAAAGGCGCGGGCCACGCGCTACCATGTGCTTTTAATGGATTATATGATGCCCGGCATGGATGGCGTGGCCCTGCTGCATGCGCTGCGCGGCGAGGGACTGCTTGCGGGCACGCCCGCAGTCGCCGTGACTGCGGACGCTACCGCCGGGGCTAGGGAACGCTTGCTCTGCGCGGGCTTTGCGCAATATCTCTCCAAACCGGTGGCGGCCGGTCAGCTGGAAGCGGCCGTGTGCGACCTTCTGCCCGAGGCGTTGGTCACCAAGGTGCGCCTTTGCGATCCCCGCCCCGCGGAAGCCGCGGCTCTTGGCGAGCTGGAGAGCGACCTCGCGGCCCATCACATTTGCCTCTCGGAAGGCTTGCGCTATTGCGGCGGCGACTTGTGGCTTTATCAGAAGCGGGCGGAGTTTTTCACAGAAGCCTATGCGCAATTGAAGGAAGAGGTGCGCCGCCTGGCCGCGGACGGGGACGCCGCGGGCCTCGTTTACCCCATCCATTCCCTTAAATCCAGCGCTCGGGGCCTGGGAGCGGCGGAACTATGCGAGATCGCGGAGCGGATGGAAAAGCACGCTGCGGACGCGGCTTATATCCAAAGCGCACTGCCGCTGCTGCTGCTGGAGTGGCAAAGGGCCAATGAAGGCCTTTTACAGCTCCTTGGCAATCTGGCGGAGGCTTTGCCCGCGAAGGCCGCGACGTATGCGGAGCAAGGCGGCCGCCTCACCCGGGCGGAATGCTTTGATCGGGCCACGGATGCGATTAGCGCCTGCGACTGGAAGCAATCCCAGGCGGCGCTGGCGCTGCTGCGCGAAGCGGAAGGCAGCCCGGAGGGAACCCTTCGCCTGCAAGCGGTTGCCGAGGCGGTGGAGGGCCTGCAATTTGAGCGGGCCGAGGCGCTTTTGTGCGCATATCATGAATATAAGGGGGTATGAGTGCAATGCAGGCAAAGAGCCGCGTGCTGGTGGTAGATGACGATACGTCCCTGCTCAAAACGGTAGCGGAGCTGTTGGAAGCGAGCTATAACATCAGCCTGGCGGAGTCCGGCGAAACGGCGCTGCGGCTCCTGGAGCGGGGCCTCGCGCCGGATATCATCCTGCTGGATGTGGCCATGCCCCGCATCAGCGGCTACGAGTTGATCGCCAGGCTGCGCAGCCACAAGCAGGCCGCCGAGACCCCCATCATCTTCCTTACCGGCCGCACTACGCCCGAGGACGAGGTGCGGGGCCTGGAATTGGGCGCGGTGGATTACATCAAAAAGCCCATCGTACGGGAAGTGCTGCTCACCCGCATCAAAGCCCACCTGAATATGAGCAGGCGGCTTAAGGGCAAAAGCGCCCTGGACGAGGAAAAGCTGCGGGGCCTCGCAGAGCCGCTCACGGAACGGGAGCTGGAGGTGGCGCGGCTGCTGGCGCAATTCTACACCAACGAGGAAATCTGCCAGGCGCTGCATTATTCTCTGCCCTATATCAAAAAACTGGTTTCCGCTGTGCTGGCTAAGCTCGGTCTGGAAGGCCGCAATGAGATACGGCGCTACGCGAAATAAATAAAAGCGGATGGCAAAAGAGAGGTTAGCGCCTCTCTTTTTTGTATACCTCGGGGATGTATTGGCTTTGGAAATGATTTGATATTCTTAGGGCAAAGGAGTGATATCCATGCCGGAGGTATATTGCCGCAACAGCAACGTGCGCCTGGTGTTCAGCAATATCTGCATCCAGCGCGTGCGCACCAGCGAATGGGAGCAGGTGTTGGAAGGGCTTTACGCGGGCCGCGAGCCGGTGGAGATCACCTATTCCGGTCTGTATTACAGCCAATTCGATGAATCAAGCGCCGATATCTGCATCTCCATGGCTGAGCGGCTGCCCGTTGCCGCCCTGGCGGAGCCACAGCATGCCATGGCCTTTGCCAAGCTGCTGGAAGAGGACTTGCGCGACCCGCACGCTTACCTCGAGCGGGCGGAAAATGAGGGTTGCCATCTATATCTGCACTATGTGGGGCAGGCCCAGGAATACGCCGTGATCGCTAAGGATGCGGCCATTCGCAGCTGAAAAGCGCCCCCGTTTTCCATCCGCAAAACCAATCTAATAAGATTATATTAAGGAGGAAACCTATGAAACGCCTATTTATTTGCCTGCTGGCCTTTGCCCTGTTGCTCACCGGCGCCGGCTGCGGCGGCAAAACGGAGCCCGCCGCCATCCCGGAAGCCACGCCCGAAAGCAAAACCTTTACCGTAACGGTGAAGAACGCCTCGTCCTACATTTTCAACGAGCTGTACGTTTCTCCTACGGCCGCCAGCGAGTGGGGCTCGGATCACCTGGGTAGCACCAGCATCCTCAAGAGCAACGGCTCCTTTGACATCACGCTGGATAAATACGAATTCGAAAATTACGACGTGCGCGTGCTGGATGAGGATGGCGACGTCTATCAATTCACCTATGTGCCCCTAAAGCAGGGCACCACCATCGAGATCTCCTTTGGCGACGGGCTCATCGCCACGCTGACAGACAAGGACGGCCAGCAGACGGTGGTCAATGGCCAGCTAGCCGGCACCGATAGCGGCGATACGGCGGAATCCTCCATCTATGACGAGGATTTCACCTTTACCATCTACAACGAATCCCCCTATGAAATTTACGCCATCTATATCTCCCCGGAAACCAGCACCGAGGAGAGCGTAGACGTGCTGCCCTCCACCCTGGCCTCCGGCGCTTCACAGGATGTGCAGGGCAACGTATCCGGCACGGAGTACGCCGGCATCAGCAACTGGTACCTCTATGTGGTGGATGTGGACGGCGACGTAAGCACCTCCGCCGAGGTATTCGACCCCTGGCTGGTCAGCTATATCGATGTGAACTGGGATTCCAGCTCCGGCGGGTATGTGTGCGATTTCAACTATTAAGGCACGAATACAGCATAAAATAGTCCGTCCCATTTCGGGGCGGCCTATTTTTCTTTCGGTATACATCTGCGCTAGATGAACAGGTTCACGTTGGATTCCTCCGCGTCGCCCAGGTATGCGCCCACGCCGCCGAGCTCCACGCCTTCGATCAGCTCTTCCTGCTTGATGCCCATCACATCCATGCTCATGGTGCAGGCCACGATTTTCACACCCGAGCGCATAGCCTTTTGGATCAGGGTCTCCAAAGAATCCACATTCTTATCCGCCATAATCTTTTTCATCATGGCCGTGCCCATACCGGCCATGTTCATTTTGGAGAGCTTGAGCTTGCGGCTGCCCCTGGGCAGCATAAAGCCGAACATGGCCTCCATAAGGCTCTTTTTCACAGGCTGCTTTTGCGCCTTGCGCAGCGCAGTCAGCCCCCAGAAGGTAAAAAACATGGTGACCGGCCTGCCCATGGCCGCGGCGCCGTTAGCGATGATGAAGCTGGCCAGCACCTTATCGAGATCGCCGGAAAAAACGATGATGGTCTTGCCCTCGGCCGTTTCCCGGACGCCGGGCGCTGCCGCCTCGCCGCCCTTACGCACGCGGGCGATGTAATCGTTGCCCCGCCGCTCCGTACCCACCAGGGTATTGCCCGTGCGCCTGCACCACGCTCCGATATCCCGCGTGAAGCCCGGATCGGAAGCGGAGACCTCCAGCACGGAGCCATCCGGCATATCCTTTACGGTTTCAAATACCTTCATGATGGGGCCGGGGCATTGCAGGCCGCTGCAATCCAGCCGCACGGAAACGATAGGCGCGGCCGAGGCGGAGCTGCGGGCGGCCTGATCGCCCTGGTCACTGTAGGATTCGGTCGCTTTCATGGGAGCAGCCATGCTGTTTTCCTCCTTGTAATGGGTGGCGCGGTAGAAGCGGGTGCCGCCGGGATAAAGCAGCACGTTTTCAAAGCCGTGGAGCATCAGCATACGGGCGGCGTTATAGGAGCGCACGCCGATGGCGCAGAAGGTGATGATCTCCTTGCGCTTATCCAGCTCGCCCATCCTGCTTCGAAGCTCGCCCAAGGGGATGTGTACGGCCCCGGGCAGGGCATAGGCCATCAGCTCCGCATCCTCGCGCACATCGAGCAGGATGGCCTCGGGCTTCTTCTCCACATCGTCCCAGGCGGCAAAGCGCACCTTGGCCGCGAGCACGTTTTCCGCCGTGAAGCCCGCCATGTTTACCGGATCTTTGGCGGATGAATAGGGCGGCGCGTACGCCAGCTCCAATTGCGTGAGGTCTTGTATACCGCCGCCCAGGCGGGTGGCCACGGCGATGGTATCAATCCGCTTATCCACGCCTTCGCTGCCTACGATCTGCGCGCCGAAGATGCGCTTGCCATCCATGGAGAACAGCAGCTTCAGCGTCATCGGCGACGCGCCGGGGTAATAGCCCGCATGGGAATTTTGCACGATGACGGCCCGCTCGTAATCCTTCCCGTGCACAAGGCCCCGGCGGATCAGCGTTTTTTCATTCGCGCCTGTAGAGGCCGCGGTGAGGTCGAACACCTTGGCTACGGATGTGCCCTGGGTGCCCTCGTAGCGCACGGCTGCGCCCGCGATGTTATCCGCGGCGATGCGGCCCTGCTTATTCGCCGGGCCGGCCAGCGGCACCATGGTTTTATCCTTGAAGATATAATCCTCAACCTCGATCATATCGCCCACGGCGTAGATCGAAGGATCGGAGGTTTTAAGCTGCGCATCCGTCGCCACGCCGCCACGAGCGTTCATCTCAAGGCCTGCGGCCTTGGCAAGCTCGCCGTTGGGCCGCACGCCTATGGCGAGGATCACCAGCTCAGCGCTGATAGATTTGCCGCTTTTGAGGCGAATATCCACCCCATCGCCCGTGTCCGTAAATGCCTCCACCCCATCGCCCAGGGTGAGGTTTACGCCGTTCTGAACGATGTTTTCATGCAAAAGCTGGGCTATCTCGAAATCCAGCGGGGCCATGACCTGATCCAGCATTTCGATGATGGAGACTTCGAGGCCCGCGTGGCGCAGGTTCTCCGCCATTTCCAGGCCGATGAAGCCGCCGCCGATCACGGCCGCGCGCTGGACGCCCTGCTCCTTGATCAAAGCGCGGATGCGATCCGTATCCGGCACCGTCCACAGCGTTTGCACACGGGGGGAATCGATGCCGGGGATGGGGGGCCGTACAGGCGAGGAGCCTGTCGCCAGCACCAGGGTATCGTACTGTTCCGCATAGGTTTCGCCCGTATCCAGGCGCTTGACCGTTACGGTCTTGTTGGCCCTGTCGATGGAGACGGCTTCGTTTTGCACGCGCACGTCGACATTAAACCGATCCCGCATGGCCCTGGGGGTTTGCAGCAGCAGGGCGCCGCGCGAGGCGATCACCCCGCCCACATGGTAAGGCAGGCCACAATTCGCATAGGAGATGTAAGGCCCGCGCTCCAAAAGCACGATCTCCATCTCCTCATCCAGCCTTCTGAGCCGGGCCGCGCAGCTGGCGCCGCCGGCCACGCCGCCGATGATAACGACCTTAGCCATGCTATTTCCCCTCCTTTTTTTCGGGCAATACGGCGCCGCTGAGCAGCAGGCCCATCACGCCCCCATAGATGGTAGATATGTAGGGATCAGACGTGATGGGGCAGCTGCCTGTAGCGCAGCCCACATAGCGGTAAAATAAAAAGCCGCCTGCCATGCCCGCCAAGCTAAAGAGCACCGTGGGCAGCCAGCGTTTAAGGGGAATGCGCGACTTCGCTTTTTCCATGCTTTCCATGCCTGAAAGCCTCCTCTTATTTTTTCCTGTGTTAATAAATATACATTCTTTCGCCAGTCTTTTCTGTGACTTTATCACCCTGCCGCCGGGTATTCCGAAAAACCCTGCCTTACAAGGCTCCCGCATGGCCGCGGCGCAAAAAAAAGGGCCTCAGCCCCTTTTTTTGATCCGCTTACAGCATGGATAGAATTTCCCCCTTGGGCTGCATGCCTATAGCGCGGTTCACTTCTACGCCGCCCTTGATGAGCACCAGGGTAGGGATGCTGCGGACTTTGAACCGCATAGCCAGCTCCTTTTGTACCTCCACATCGACCTTGCCCACCTTGACGTGGGTCTGCTCCGCGGCGATCTGCTCGACCACCGGGGACATGGCTAGGCAGGGGGCGCACCAGTTGGCCCAGAAATCCAGCAAAACGGGCTTATCGGATGCAAGCACTTCCTTTTCATAATTATCCTTGGTAATGACCATAGCAGACATAGCAGACATTGTGGCTTCCTCCTGTTTGGTTTATGGGTTTATCATAACACGGATGCGCGCCTGTATCCGTGATAAGGTCACATAGGGCCGCTAAAAAGAGGCCGGCGCCTCCTCCCGGATAAAAAGCGGATAATCTGCGCCCTATTCTTGTTTATTTCGGGCCTGTTTGCTATAATTACGAAGGATATTTATAAAGGAGCGTCATTATGCCGAGCCAGCATCTTCCCTTTGATTTGGATCGGATCCGCGCCATTGCCGCGGACTATCCCACCCCCTTTTACCTTTACGACGCGGCAGGCATTCGCAGCTGTGTGCGGGCCTTGCAGGCGGCTTTTGCCTGGAACGAAGGCTTCCGCGAATATTTCGCAGTCAAGGCCACGCCCACGCCGGGCATTCTGACCCTGCTGCGGGATCTGGGCTGCGGGGCGGATTGCGCCTCCATGACGGAGCTGATGCTCTGCGAGCGCCTGGGCATCACCGGTAAGGGCATCATGTTCAGCTCCAACGATACGCCGGCCGCCGAATTTGAATATGCCCGCAAGCTGGGAGCCATCATCAATCTGGACGACCTCACCCATGTGGATTATCTGGCCGCCCATGGCGGCATCCCCGAAACCGTATGCTGCCGTTATAACCCAGGCCATTTCTCGCTGGATAAAAACGCCATCATGGGCAACCTGCACGATTCCAAATTCGGCATGCCCAAGGAGCAGCTGCTCGAGGCCCTTCGCCGCCTCAAGGCCCTGGGGGCCAAGGAATTCGGCCTGCACGCCATGTTGATCAGCTGCTCGCTGGAGGAGGCCTATTACCCCATGCTGCTGGAAGAGCTGCTCGGGCTGGCCCTGGAGGCCCGGGAAAAGTCCGGCGTGGAGATCAGCTTCCTCGATCTTTCCGGCGGCATTGGCATCCCCTACCGGCCCGAACAGGCCCCCGTGGATATCGCCGCCATCGGCGAAGCCACGCGCGAAGTCTACGAACGGCTGGCCCTGCCCAACGGCCTGCATCCCCGGCTTTATACGGAGCTGGGCCGCTATATCACCGGGCCCTATGGCTACCTGGTTTCCACCGTGCTGCACGAGAAGAACACACATAAGCATTACCTGGGCCTGGACGCCTCCGCCTGCGACCTGATGCGGCCCGCCATCTATGGCGCTTACCACCACATCACCATATTGGGCAAGGAGAATGCCCCCCTTGCGCAGGTTTATGACGTAACCGGCTCCCTGTGTGAAAATAACGATAAGTTTGCCGTGGACAGACACCTACCCGCCGTCGAGATCGGGGATATCGCCGTAATCCACGACGCCGGGGCACACGGGCGCTCCATGGGCTATAATTATAATGGAAAGCTGCGTTGCGCCGAATTGCTTCTTAACGAGGATGGCAGCGTGCGCCTGCTCCGCCGCGCGGAAACTCCCAAGGACTATTTCTCCACGCTGGATTGCACGGGCTTGTTCTAAAAGCCGACTGATTCCGCCTGTTTTGTTCGTTGTTTTCGGCGCGGGCATACGCTGCCCGTGCTTTGCTTTTGCCGTGTCCGGGCATCATGGGGCGAGAAGAATACCCTGTTGCCATAATTTTTAAGTATGGAAAGAAAAAATCGGAAGGGCTTTGCGGTATTGCTTTTATTTAGGGAAAGAATTATATTTAAAGAGTTCCAGGCAATTTATCTTTGTATCTGATGTTTTCCAACAGAAGTCAGCAGGATAGGCGCTTTGCGTAAAAGCTTTTCGATTTCCTTTCTTTAGGGTTTACGAAGGGTATCACACGGGTGTTTTATATGATAGACCGCGCCAAGCAATATATGCTCCAGAATTACTTCGGTAAGCACTTTCCTCCCCATCATCGCGTATATATGATCTTTTCCCTAACGGACGGCAGCGTTGATTTGCTGATGCTGGATATCGACCACTTCAGCAGAATGGGCGCAACCAGATCGTGAAGGGCAGTATGATCGACTCCGCCGCATAAATGCGTGGGGTGTTTCGTACCGGACACGCCATTCCCAACTATCTGGGTCAGGCAATTATCATGCAGGCATAGTTGTCTGCCCCCGCAAGAAGCATTATCTGTTAAAATTGATCTGATATTGTCGAAAATCGAACGCCTCCTTGCCAAGCGATGTTCCTACCGTTATAATAGTGACAATCACACTTAGCAGCAAAGTCCTGTTCTTTTTTTTCAGACCTGTTTTTTTCTTTATAATATAATAAGGGGGATTATACATTGTACAACAAAGTTTTTCCCGCAGATGTCCTGCGAGAGGTCGGCATGCTTCCCAAGTACAAGGGCTATGCCTATTTGCTGTTTATGCTGCAGCAAACGGAAAACAGCCCCGAAATGATGTATGATCTCTCCAGGGGATTATACCCGATGACCATGCGCCACTTCCTCATCACGCGCAACAATATGGAGCGCAACATCCGCTTCGCCATCGGCCGCACCTGGCAACATGGCAATCAGGCGGCCATCCGCCGCATCTTTGGCGCGTATGACATGCAGGATGTGCCCAGCGTGACCGAGTTCATCACCATCCTCACCGAGTGCATGCTCTGCAAGCGCACCCGCATCCGCAAGCGGGACAGCGATCGCGCCTAAGCTAGTTGCAAAAGGGCTTTTTTCCATGTATCATAGAGCCATGGAAAAAAGCCTGTACAGGCGGGAGCGCCGCGCCTATATGCTGGCTATGCTGGCCCTGATGCTGCTCGTTTACGTGCTGCTGCACGATCTACTGGGCGGCACCCTTTTTGCGCATTCCCCATGGGATAGCTACACCCTGCAAGCCCTGGCCTGGCGGCGGGGCTCCTTTGGCTTGGGGCAGGATTACCCCTGGCTGGAGCTGGCCGTTTATAAGGGGGACTGGTTCGTTTCCTTCCCGCCCCTGCCTTCGTTGGTCATGCTCCCGCTCACCTTCCTTTTCGGGGAGAGCATGCCCAATAACCTCGTCGTTATGCTCTATGCCATGGCCACGGCGGCCCTGGCCTACGCTTGCCTTTGCCGCGCCGGCTCCAAGCCGCAAAGCGCGGCATTTTTGTCCCTTTTTTATGTGATGGGCTGCAATATGATGTGGATGAGCACCTCGGGCGGCGTGTGGTTCCAGGCCCAGGCGCTCAACATGCTGCTGCTCACGGCCTGCCTCCTGGCGGCGATGGCTAAACGCCGCGCCCCGGCTTATGCCCTTGCAGCCCTGGCCGTGGGCTGCCGGCCTTTTTCCGCCTGCGTCTTTTTACCGCTGCTGGCCTATTTTTATGGGGTCGATCGCGCGGCCGGCCACAGCGCCCTCCGCAGCCTTGTGCGCCAGCTTCCCGGCCTGCTGCCAGCCGCATTGATCGGCGGTGCTTATATGTGGTATAATTGGGCGCGTTTTGGCAATATCCTCGAATTCGGCCATAACTACCTGCCGGAATTCACAGATGCGGAGAAAGGCCAATTTCATCTTTCGTATCTGCCGGAAAACCTCAAAAACATCCTCCTGCGCCCCGTAACCATCGATGGCCAGGGCCGCCTCTCCTTCCCTTATTTCGACGGCTTCCTGTTTTACATCGCCAACCCCCTCTATATCCCGCTGTTCATCCGGGCCGTGGGAGATATCCGGGCGCGGCGCATGGATGGCCTTAGGCGCTGCCTGCTCGCCGCTATCCTGCTGGAGCTGCTGCTGCTTTGCGCGCATAAGACTTTTGGCGGCTGGCAGTTTGGCGCGCGCTACACGGTGGACATGCTGCCCATGGCCCTTGCGTATGTGCTGCTTTGCGGCCCCTGGGAGCCCCGGCCCTATGAAAAGGGCCTCGGCCTTTTTGCCATCGCCTTCAACCTTTACGGCGCGCTGGCCATGACCTTCCTCTACCAATAAACCCAAACCATACACAAAAAAAGGAGATTCTTACCCATGATCGTGATCGAAATGGAAAACGGCGGCCTGATCAAGCTGGAGCTCGACGCTTCCGCCGCCCCCAACACCGTGAAGAACTTCAAATTCTTGGTAGCTAAGGGCTTTTACAACGGCCTCACCTTTCATCGGGTGATCCCGGGCTTTATGATCCAGGGCGGCTGCCCCGATGGCAACGGCACGGGCGGCCCTGGCTACCACATCCCCGGCGAATTCTCGCAAAACGGCTTTGCCAACCCCCTCGGCCACAAACGGGGCGTGATCTCCATGGCCCGCTCGCAAATGCCGGATTCCGCGGGCAGCCAGTTCTTCATCATGCACCAGGACGGGCCTTTTCTCGATGGGCAATACGCCGCCTTTGGCCGGGTAACCGAGGGCATGGAGGTGGTGGACGCCATCGCCGCCGTAAAGACCGGCTGGGGCGATAAGCCCAAGCAGCCCGTGCGGATCAAATCCATCACCCTGGTGGATGAGGAAGCGGACGGCGAGCCGCAAAAGGCATAAATCCGGCCCGGCCGCGCCATACTAGGCGCATGAAGCTGGGCATGGAACAACTACAAACGCTGATCGATGCGCTCTCGGCACAGCCCGAGGGCGCATCTTATCGTTGCGTACAGGAGCCCTACGCGCAGTTCCTGCAAGCCATCTCGCCCACGGAGGCGGAGCTGGCGGCCCAGCGCACCCAGCCGCCCGTGCCTGCCCCGCGCTTTACCCTACGCCTGCTGGGCGCATGGGGGCAGCAGGCCTGGGCGCGGACGCTAACCTCCCTCTCTGCCCAATCCTATCCGTACTTTGATATCACCCTGCGCGCAGATGCGCCGCAGGGTGACTACATCCTCCACCTCTGGCCCGGGGATGTGCTCTCGCCCGATGCGCTTTATCGCTTTGCCAAGGCCGCCGGCGAGGGAGCCGATCTCATCTACTGCGATGAGGATATCCAGGGCCCGGATGAAGCGCAAGATCGCGTGGAGCCTTTTTTCAAGAGCGCGGCCAGCCGCCTCACCCAGCTCAGCTTTGACATGCTCTCCTGCGGCGTGGCCGTAGGGCGCGAATTATACCGCCGGGCCGGCGCAATGGCCGGAGCGGAGGCGGAAGATCGCTATACCTATAACCTGCGCTGCCTCGCCGCCTGCAGCCGGGCCCTGCATCTCCCCCGCCCGCTCTATACCCTGGCGCGGGATCGGCGGCTCGGCATGCCCAGCGGATTGGAGCCGCCCCTCGCCAAAGGGGAAACGGCCGCGGCCGGGCAATGGCGCGGGAGCCTCAGGGTGGAATGTCAGCCGAAAAAGCAGCCTTCCGTAGCCATCATCATCCCCAACCTTGACGGGCTGCCGGCCCTGCGGCGGCTGCTGGAAAGCATCGAGGCGAAAACGCTGCATTTTTACAGCCGCATTCTCATCGCGGACCTGGGCAGCAAGGATGCGCAAACGCACCGCTATTACGGCCTGTTGGAGAAGCACCGCGCCGCGCGCATCCTCTACGGCCCGCAGCCCCTTTCCAAGCTGCTCAATCGGGCCGCGCTGGAGGCCGGAGCGGAGGTTCTCGTCTTCGTTGGCCGGGATGCGGAGATCCTTGCGCCCAATTGGCTGGAAAGCCTGCTGGGCCAGCTATACAGGCCCGGTGTGGGCGCGGCCGGTGGCAAGCTGGTTGATGGTCTGGGCAGGCTGCGCTTTTGCGGCGGCGCCGCCGGGCCGGATGGCCTGGTGCATCGCTTATATGAGGGCAGCGCCGATACCCTTGCCGGCCTGCGGCAAAACCGCTTTGCCAATAGCATCCGCGCGGTCTCCTTTCTTTCCCTATCCTGCATGGCGCTGCGCGCGTCTGTCTTTTGGCAGGCAGGCGGCTTTCATGAAGGATTGGAGCGCTTCGGCCTGGATGCGGCCCTCTGCCTGCGCCTTCGGGAGCTGGGCCTCTCCTTAGCCTATACGCCCTACGCCCTTTTGCGCTGCCACGCGCCCCTGCCATCCTTGGCCGAGGCCCCCGCCTGGGATGCGCGGCGCTGCCGCGAGGCCGTTCTGGCCGCCCTGCCGCAGGGAGACCCGCACCTCAGCCCCCATTACGAGCCGGCCGAGGGCCCGCCCATCTGCCGCGCATAGCTGCGCTGCATACAAAAAAGGCCTCCCGCCGGAAGCCCCTTCAAAATTTGTCCCCTTAGAAATAGCTCACATTGACCTGTTTGCCCATATCCCTTAACAATTTGCTCAGCCGTTCAGCGATCTGCATCTTCACGTTGAAAGTGATGGGCAGGCCCTCTTTTTGGTGGGCCTCGTTCACGGCCCGGCCCACGTAGAAGTTGATATCCGTGGCATCCTCAAAGAGCATGCGGGCGATCTTGGAAGCGCCGTCCTTTTTGCAGCTCCAATCGAGATAGCGCTTGTTCTCCGCCACGTAATCCTCGGCATATTCCAGCACGCGGGACATGGTGATTACGCCCTCGGTTACCAGATCCACCCCCTTGAGGGCTGCGGTGGGCGGGATGGCCGGGTCCAGATAGAGCGGCAGGGAAGTATCCAGCGGCTGGCCCAGGAACTGCGCGGCCAGCTCGCCCGTGGTGCCGCCGCAAACGATGCGCTTGCCGGATTTGGCAAAATAGAGTGCGAGCATCTTTTCCGTATCCTCGCGCTTTTGCGGCGGGCCGAAAAGCACGTTTACCACCTCCCGCCGCCTAAGGCGCACCACGCAGGCGGAGGTATCGTCCCCCGGGCTGCCGCCATAGAGCCGATCGCACTCCCCCACCAGCATGGCGGCCCAGGTTTTGGCGGTAAGCTGCCCGTTGTACATGGTCTCCAAAAATTCGATCACAGCCGCCCGGTTCCAGGCCGTGTTAAGCGCCTGGCCCCGGCTGGCGTGAAGCACGCCGTCGCTCATGGAAACAAACACATCCCCCTCCCGCACGGCCATGCGGGATTTATAGATGTTTTTGCCGTCGATGGTCTCGCAGACCTCGGGATACTCCACATGCCTGCCCTCCCGAAGGAGGATGGTATGGGGGTTGTCGTATTGGATGAGCTCCGCCTCGCCCTTGCCCGTGATGCGCAGGATGGTAAAGGTGGAATAGGCCACCTGGCGCTCTGAGCAAATGGGCAGCGTGGCCGCGATGGTGGATACGCAGTCCTCCAACGTAAGGCCGTTGGCGATCATGGTGGAAATGATCTTGCTGGTGAGGGTGGAAAGGATGCTGGCCTTTACGCCGCTGCCCAGCCCATCCGCCAGCACCGTCACCACGGCTCCATCCGCCTGTTCCACCGTTTCCACATGATCCCCACAGAGCTGCTCGCCCTGCTTATTGAGGCTCACATAGCCGATATCCGTGCAGAGCTCATACATGCTCTAAAGACTCCTTCAGCTTGGTTAGCGCTACCTTGGTTTCCGCCGTGCTCTCGCCCAAAAGCGAGGCGATCTCCTGCACGGCCCGCATCTGCTTTTCGATCACCTTGTCCGTGATCTCGATGGTGGTGCGGCTCAGCTGCTCCTTGGCCTCCTGCGCCCGGGTCTCCTCCGTCACATCCCGCATGAT
>DHOI01000084.1:5140-5903 GCA_002409725.1 Christensenella sp. UBA5394 | reverse complement strand
CGCCGCATAAAATTTTGCTAATTTATGTGGGTCTTTGCAATCCACCGTAAATGAGTACATCTTGATTTTCAATTCATCATCCATAACACTAATCCTTCCTAAAATAAATAATCTACACTACAAGCTCCTGTTTGCCTGCGTGATGAAATATCTTTAAACCCATAATATCACATTTTTTACGAATAAAAAACACATAGCCATCCTTGACGGGAAGCTATGCATTTTTTTGAAAGCTCCGTCTTAAAAAGATATCATCCAATTTTCCACTTCTGAAATCCTACTCTATTTAAATGGAAAAAGTCATGTACGAGTTCAAATCCTCATACATGACTTTAATTTGGTGCGGGAAACAGGACTTGAACCTGCATGTTGTCACCAACACACGGACCTGAACCGTGCGCGTCTGCCAATTCCGCCATTCCCGCAGAATAAGTGGTGGATGGGGGTGGATTCGAACCACCGAAGTCTGTGACGGCAGATTTACAGTCTGCTCCCTTTGGCCGCTCGGGAACCCATCCACGGCAAGTAAGTGGTTATCATTGGAGCTGGTGATGGGACTCGAACCCGCAACCTGCTGATTACAAATCAGCTGCTCTGCCAATTGAGCTACACCAGCAACGGTGAACAAAATGGCGACCCGAAGGGGGCTCGAACCCCTGACCTCTAGCGTGACAGGCTAGCATTCTAACCAACTGAACTACCGGGCCGTACAAAAAAACTGGTGGGCCTTCAGGGACTCGAACCCCGGACCAATCGGTTATGA
>DHOI01000084.1:886-4830 GCA_002409725.1 Christensenella sp. UBA5394 | reverse complement strand
TAACCGCTTGACCAAGGGGCCTTAACTGGTCGGGGTGAAGGGATTTGAACCCCCGGCCCCATGCTCCCAAAGCACGTGCGCTACCAGACTGCGCTACACCCCGCTGAACGTTCGTGCGTCACGCGACGCATACAAATATACCGCATATTTGCCCGCTTGTCAATATTCTTTTTTCTGCCGGAAACGTGCGGCAAGTGAAAACCGCGGCAACGGGAAGAACATTACAGCTTCCGTCGCGTGCCTCCTCATTGTATTATATCATAACAGGAAGGGAAATGGGAGAGGAATCCGCGTAATTTTCTCGGATTGCGCCGCAGGGCGAAACTAGCTATAATAGAAACTGGAACATTTTGAATACAAAGGAGAGAGCATGCGCAACCCCCGATTCGTATCCCCCGAGGCCATCGCCGAGGGCCGCGCCGCGGCTTCGCGCCTGCGGGAAGCCCTAAAAGGTAGGCCCTTACATTATTATATCGAATCCTATGGCTGCCAGATGAACGACCATGACAGCGAGAAGCTGGCAGGGATGCTGGCGGCCATCGGTTACCAGAAGGCCGCAACCAAGCAGGATGCGGATCTAATCCTTTTTAACACCTGCTGCGTGCGCGAACATGCGGAAAAGCGCGTGTTCGGCAACGTTGGCGCATTAAAAAAGCAAAAGGACGAGAACCCTAATCTCTTGGTGGCCGTATGCGGCTGTATGATGCAGCAGGCAGAGGTAGCGGAAAAGCTTTACAAGCGTTTCCCCTTTGTGGATCTGGTCTTTGGCACCAACGAGCTGCACAGGTTCCCCTTCTTGCTGGAGGAAGCCCTTGCGGGCAGGCGGGTCTTCGCCGTTTCCCAGGGAGAAGGAGAGATCGCCGAGGGGCTACCGGCTCTTCGGGAGAGCGGCTTTTCTACCAACGTCACCATTATGTATGGCTGCGATAACTTTTGTACCTATTGCATCGTGCCCTATGTGCGGGGCCGCGAACGCTCGCGCACCAGCGAGAGCATTGTGCAAGAGGTCCGGGAGCTAGCCCAGGTCGGCTATAAGGAGATCACCCTTCTGGGGCAGAACGTCAATTCTTACCGGGGCGATGGGGGCGAGGTGGATTTTCCCGAACTCCTTCGCAAGGTGCACGAGGTAGAGGGCATCGCCCGCATCCGCTTCATGACCTCCCACCCGAAAGACCTTTCTCCCCGGCTGATCGATGCAATGGCGGAATTGCCCAAAGTTTGCGAGCATATCCACCTGCCCGTTCAATCGGGGAGTAGCCGCATCTTGGCGGCCATGAACCGCAAATATACCCGGGAGGATTATCTCGCTTTGGTGACGGCCCTGCGGCAAAAGGTGCCGGCTATCGAGATCACCACGGATATCATCGTGGGCTTTCCCGGCGAAAGCGAAGATGATTTCCAGGATACCCTCAGCCTGGTACGGGAGGCGGGCTTCAGCGCGGCCTATACCTTTATGTATTCCCCCCGGCGGGGCACCGCAGCCGCCCGCATGGAGGGGCAAATTGACGAAGCTATAAAAAAGGAGCGTCTGGCCCGGCTCAATGCGGACATCGCCGCTTCCTTGCAAGAGCAAAACCGGCGCTTCATCGGCCAAGAGGGCGAGGTGCTGGTGGAGGGCTTTGATAAGCGAGGCAAGGAGACCATGGCCTATGGAAAGCTACCCTGCTTCAAAATGGTCTACTTCCCGGGCGGGGAGGAGCTGGTGGGCAGCCTGTGCCGCGTGCGCATTACAGCTGCCCACGCCAATTCCCTCATCGGCGAGCAGATCGACAACTAGACAATAAAACGAGACCGGAAGAAAAAGAAAGGGACACAAACGATGATCATCGAAAAAGCACAGGAGCTTGGCCTTGCTTTGAGCGAATCGGCGGAATTCTGCCGCATGATGGAGGCAAAGGCCGCCATGGATAAAAACGAGCCCATTCAGCATATGATGCGGGATTATACCCAAAAGCGGGAGGATATCGTGGGCCTGATGGAGGGGGAGGAAGCCGATAAGGGCGAGATGATGGATTTGAGCCGCCAGCTGGACGAGATCCAAAACGCCTTGGTGACCCACCCCGTGTTTGTGGAGATGATGGAGGCCCAGCAGGGCTTTCAGGCGCTGATGCAGCAGGTGAACCGCACCATCGCCGCCTGCATCGGCATGGAAGACCCGGATCTTAGCGAAGCGCAAGAAGGCGGCTGCAACGGCAGCTGCGCCTCCTGCGCGGGATGCAAGCACTAACGGTCAGCTAGAAAAGGAGCCATATGCCAGCATGCCTCACCCCGATGATGCAGCAATATATGCAGGTAAAGGAGCAATATCCGGACTGCATTTTGATGTATCGGCTCGGTGATTTTTATGAGATGTTTTTTGAGGACGCGCTCATCGCCTCCAAGGAGCTGGAAATCGTGCTCACGGGGCGGGATTGCGGCCTGGAGGAGCGCGCGCCCATGTGTGGCGTGCCCTATCATGCCGTGGAGATGTATATCAACCGCCTCATCGAAAAGGGGCGCAAGGTAGCCATCTGCGAGCAGCTGACCGATCCAAAGGAGAGCAAGGGCCTGGTGGAGCGGGAGGTAATCCGCGTCATCACGCCCGGCACCGTGATCGAGGAGAGCATGCTCTTCGAGCGGCAGAATAACTACATCGCTTCAATTTATCTCTTTGAAAGCAGCCTGGGTCTTGCGTATTGCGATGTATCGACCGGCGCTTTTTACGCCCTGGAGCTGGGCAGCGCCAACTGGGCCGGAGAACTGGTCGATGAGCTTACCCGCATCCAGCCCACGGAGATCATCGCCAACGACGCCTTGTTTTTGCAGGAGCTATTGGTCAAGCGGCTGCAAAGCGCCTATTATATCCAATGCTACAACAGCCGCGCCTTTGAGGCGGCCGCGGCCCGGGGCCGATTGCTGCGGCACTTCAGCCTAAGCGACCTCAAGCCCTTTGGCCTGGAGGAACTGTCCTACGCCGTGCCCGCTGCCGGGGCCCTGATGGCCTATCTGGAAGAAACGCAAAAGAACACGCTGGCGCACATTCGCCAGATTCGCCCGGTGACACGTTCCAAATACATGCGCATCGACGCGGTCTCCCGCCGCAATTTGGAGCTGACCGCGCCCCTTCGGGCGGAGAGCGGCAAGAAGAGTACCCTGCTTTATTTACTCGATCAAACGGCCACGTCCATGGGTGGCCGCATGTTGCGGGCCTGGATCGAGCAGCCGCTGCAAAACATCGCCGAGATCGACGCCCGGCTGGATGCCGTGGAGGCCCTGTGTAAAAAACCGGTGGAGCGGGAGGCCCTGGGGAAAGCCCTTTCCTCGGTCTATGATATCGAGCGGCTTTGCAGCCGCATCGCCTATGGCTCTGTGAATCCCCGAGATTGCCAGGCTTTGGCCCAATCCCTAGAACGCATCCCCGAGGTTTTGCCCGTGCTGGATCTTCTAAAGGCGGGCGAGCTGCGCCGTATCCGCGAAGGGCTGGATCCAATGGAGGATATCCTGGCCCTTTTAACGAGCGCCATCGCCGAAAACCCGCCCATCAGCGCCAAGGAGGGCGGTTTCATCCGCGAGGGCTACAACGCAGAGCTCGACGGCTACCGCACCGCCTCTCGCGATGGCAAGGATTGGCTGGCCCAGCTGGAATCGGACGAGCGTACGAAAACCGGCATCAAGAACCTCAAGGTGGGCTTTAATCGGGTTTTCGGCTATTATATCGAAGTCAGCCGCACGGCCCAGCACCTGGTGCCCTATACCTATCAGCGCAAGCAGACCCTGGCCAACTGCGAACGCTATATCACGCCGGAGCTAAAGGAGCTGGAAAGCACCATCCTGGGTGCAGAGGAAAAGGGCGTTGCCCTCGAGTATCAGCTTTTTGTGGAATTGCGCCGCGTGCTCGCTGAATGCATCGATAGGCTGCAGGAAAACGCCCGGTTGCTGGCCAGCCTGGATGTGTATGTCAGCCG
>DHOI01000084.1:494-702 GCA_002409725.1 Christensenella sp. UBA5394 | reverse complement strand
CTGGATGTGTATTTCAGCCTGGCCCAAGCCGCCTTCCTTCACAATTACAACCGGCCCAAAATGCAAATGAAGGGCAAAATCGAGATCCTCGACGGCCGCCACCCCGTGGTGGAGCGGAGCCTCAAGGAGGGCTTCATCCCCAACAACACCTTGCTCGATAATAAGGATAACCGGCTCTTGATTCTCACCGGCCCCAACATGGCCGGCA
>DHOI01000084.1:0-254 GCA_002409725.1 Christensenella sp. UBA5394 | reverse complement strand
CAGGTGGCGCTCATCACGCTGATGGCGCACATCGGCAGCTTTGTGCCCGCGGCCTCGGCCTCCATCAGCATCACAGACCGCATTTTCACCCGCATCGGCGCTTCGGATAGCCTGGCTTCCGGCCAAAGCACCTTTATGGTGGAGATGAGTGAGATGAGCAACATCCTCAAAAACGCCACCGAGAATAGCCTTCTCATCATCGACGAAATCGGCCGCGGCACCAGCACCTTCGACGGGCTGAGCATCGCCTGGGC
>DHOI01000056.1 GCA_002409725.1 Christensenella sp. UBA5394 | reverse complement strand
AAATACCGCTTTCATCAAAGCGCACGGCCGCGATCTCGAACAGGTCGTCCAGCTTAAAGGCTGGGGCCGCCGTCACGGCGATGGCTGCGTATTCCTTGGGCCGCTCGGCCAGCAGGCAATCGGGCAGCAGGTAACCCTCCACGCCCAAAATAGCTTTGATCTCCTGACCGCCCTTGGTCAGCTTATCTGCAGCGGATACGGCATCCGGGAAGGCGTGCACCACGCCGTGATCCGTAATGGCGACGGCCTTATGGCCCCAGCGGGCAGCCGTGGCGATGGCCTCCTTTACGTTGGTAAGGCCATCCATGCTGCTCATCTTGGTATGCAGGTGCAGCTCCACCCGCTTTTCTGGCGCCTGATCCTCCCTTTTGGGTACGCTGAAGGAGCCGATATCCCGCACGTGCACGCACATGCGGTGGAGGAATTCATCCATGTTGTAATCGCCGCTCACCAAGAGCCATTCGCCCTTTTTAGCGGCAGCGTTGATATCATCGGCAAGCTTTTGCCCGCCCTCCCTAAGGAACATCTTGCAGGGCAGGGTATTGCTGTTGTCGCTAATGGCGAAGGTGAGAATGTGCGCACCGGTTTTGGTGGGCCGCAGGTCAAGGTTGGTCAGCGCGCCGCCGATCACCACCCGGCCGGAATCCTCCTTCACTTCGCTCTGGCGGATCATGGCATTGCGCTTGATGGTCTTTCCGTAAAGCACGCCCGCTCTATCCGCTGCGGCCGCCTTCTTTTTGGAAGCCGGGCCGCTTTTTTTTGTCATCTGCGCAGCCTGGCCCTCTGCTTCGGCCTCCCTGGCCGGGGCCGGGGCCTCGATAGAGGCGTCCGCCTCTACCCGAAGGCGCAGATTCAGGCCGTAGGCCCGCTTATAAAAATCGGCTGCGGCCCGCAGCGCGCGCGGCTCCGCCGCCAGATCCAAGAGCTCTGGCGCTACGGCGATCACCGCCTCGCCCTCGCCCTCGAAGCGCCAACGGGAACATGCCAGGGCGGGCCGGGCCGTGGGCCACAGCTCCATAAAGCTCTGGCAGAGGGCCGTTAAAAGAGCCTCGTCCCGCCCCGCGAGGAGGGATTCGGCCGGGCCGCAAAAGCAATAATCCACCTGTGTGGCGCAGCCCATGGCCTCGCACAGGCCCCTCTGAATGGCCGCCATGCGGCCCATCGTCAAAAGGCTGCCCACCTCTACGGTGGCCAGCAGCTTTTTTTCTTTTTCGATCAATTTGGCCGAGAGCAGCCGCGCGCCCGGCGCGCCGTTGCGCTCAAAGAGTTCGTTGAGTCCCGCTTCCATGATTCCCCGTTTTCCCCATGATTATCGTATGTCTATCGCGCCAAACGGCGCTTGGCTTCCGCGATCAGGGCCTCCACGGCCTGCTCCTGCGGATAAGCCGCCAATTGCTCGCCCCCGGCGAACAATACGCCCCGATTTCCGCCAAAGGCCACACCCACATCCGCGTCCCGGGCCTCGCCCGGCCCGTTGACCGCGCAGCCCATCACCGCTACTTTCAGATAGGTCCCATCCTTGGGCAGGGCTTCCTCCACCCTACGGACAATGGGCAAGAGGTCAAACCCCGTGCGGCCGCAGGTGGGGCAGGAAACGATCTCCACCCCCTCCTTGCGCAGGCCCATAGCCCTTAGCAGATGCCGCGCCGCTTCCACCTCCTGTACGGGCTCGCCCGTGAGGGAGATGCGCAGGGTATCGCCCAGGCCCTCGTGCAACAAAATCCCCAGCCCAGCCGCGGATTTCACCAAGCCGGCCGGGCCGCTGCCCGCTTCCGTAATGCCGATGTGCAGGGGATAGGGGCAGGCTTCGGCCAAAGCCTCATAGGCCGCCACCGTATCCTCCACGCCAGAAGCTTTGAGAGAGATCACGATCTCGTAAAAGCCCTCCGCCTCCAACAGCGCCGCGTGGGAAAGGGCACTCTCCACCATAGCTTGCGGCGTGGCCCCGCCATACTTCTGGTATAGCTCCTTTTCCAGCGACCCGGCGTTCACACCGATGCGGATGGGTACGCCGTGCCCCTTGGCGCAGGCCGTGAGTTCCCGCACCTTGGCCGGCCCACCGATGTTACCCGGGTTGATGCGGATCTTATCCGCCCCGTTCTCCATGGCCAGGATGGCCAAGCGATGATCGAAGTGGATATCCGCCACCAAGGGAAGGGAGCAGCCGTCCTTAATGGAGCGCAGAGCCAGCGCCGCCGTTTTATCCGGTACGGTGCAGCGTACGATATCACACCCGGCCCTGGCCAAAAGGCCGATCTGGACCAGGGTGGCTTCCACATCCCGCGTATCCGTATTGGTCATGGACTGGATGGTAATCGGCGCGCCGCCGCCGATGGCCACGCCCCCAGCCGTCACCTTTTTGGTATTGTGCCTTTGCATCAGTCTCGCCTCACCCCAGCAAGCCCTGGATATCCTTGACCGTGAGCAGAATCACCAGCCCAAAGAGCAGCGCCAGGCCCACGAAGTGCACCATGCCCTCCTTTTCAGGCGGCACGGGCTTACCGCGCACACCCTCCACGGCCATGAAGGCCAATCGGCCCCCATCGAGGCCGGGCAGGGGCAGGATGTTGAGGATGCCTAGGTTCGCGCTCACCAAGAGGGCCATGCGCAGCATGGTCTCCCAGCCGTAACGCACGAATTCGCTCATCACCGTGATGGTGCCCACCGGGCCCATCACATCCCCCTCCTGCACGCCGCTGGTCACCATGCGGCCCAGGGCCTGAAACATCTCGCGCACTATGGCGAACACATAGCCGAAGGAATCGGCGATGGCTCCAAAGAAACCGTAGGTGCGGCGCGCCGCGCCGATGTTTACGCCGATGCGGTTATAGCCCGCCTCTGCGTCGTAAATATCGTGCAGGGTGAGGTGCACCTTTTTGCCCTCCCGAAGCACGGTGATCTCCATTTCATCGGGGTTTGCCGCACGGATGGCGGGCACGGCCTCGCTGTAACTTAAAAGCCGCTCGCCCTCCACGGCATAGATCATATCCCCCGTCTGCATGCCTGCGGCCTCTGCGGCTGAGTTTTCGTAGGAGAACTCCTGCACCTCGGCCACAAAATCGCCGAACGCGCCCAGGCTCACCGCCGCGAAAACCACGGAAAGCAGGATGTTCATTACCGGCCCAGACGCCACCACCACAGCCCGCTTCCAGAGCTTTTGCGCGCTGAAGGGGATCATGCCGGCGGCCGCGCCCTCGGGCACATCCTCATCCTCGCCGTAAAAGCGGCACATACCGCCCAGCGGCAGTGCGCGGATGGAGTACTGGATGCCGCTTTTCACCTTTTTGAGCACCACCGGCCCCATGCCGATGGCGTATTCCAAAATGCCAAAGCCCAACAGCCTACCCGCCAGGTAATGGCCCAGCTCATGCACCGCTACGAACACCGTGAGCAATAGCAGAGCGCCTAAAAT
>DHOI01000079.1:5046-5720 GCA_002409725.1 Christensenella sp. UBA5394 | reverse complement strand
CTGCGGGTACAAGCCAAGCTGGATGAAAACCGCCAGCTGCGCCGTAGCGGCCAGAGCAAGCACAGCTGGCTCTCCGGCCTTACGAAATGCGGCAAGTGCGGCTATACCATGACAGTATCCAGCAACCAGAAGGGCAGTTCAACGCGCAAAGTGTTCATCTGCCGAGGTCGAACCCTGTATCATGCCTGCGAGGGCCACAACCGTGTGTTTCATATTGCCGAAGTGGAAGCAGTGGTGGAATATCGGTTGCTGGAAAATATCCGGGAAAAGCGTGGGCTACAGCTGGTTCAACAGGCACAGACCGATGCCCGGGCTGCTCAATATAAATTGAGTTTGGCCAAGCTGGACGAACAGATCGATAACCTGCTGCAAGCCATAGCGGATGGGGATCCGTTGGCAGTAAAATACGTAAAGCCCAGGCTGGCTGAGCTAGATGGACAAAGGGCTGAACTTGAAAAAAGGTATAATGCTTATAGGTACCGCACAGAACCATCCCTCCCCCGATATCCCATTGCGGATATCGAGGAAAATTGGGAAACCTTAACCTTGGAACAGAAAAAGGAGATCGCGGCAATTTTCATTGAAAAAATACTATTTTTCGATGATGGGCTGGAGATCATCTGGAGACATCATTTCGACCCAGGCGCATAGGAACAATCCCTGTACTTCATGTG
>DHOI01000079.1:4518-4779 GCA_002409725.1 Christensenella sp. UBA5394 | reverse complement strand
TTTTTTGTTTGGGGTAGTGATACCATCGACTGGCGGGAGGAGCGCAGCGCCCAAACGATCCTTGACACGGTGCTGCCCAAGCTTCACCCGGGCTGCATTATTCTCTGCCACAACAACGGCTACAAGATCAAGGAATACTTGCCTACGCTCATTGAAACGGCCCAGGGCCAGGGCTACGAATTCGTCACCATCAGCGATCTGCTCCTCCCCGGTGATACCATCGTGGATGTGAACGGCGTGCAAAAGCCGGCGTAAAAGGCC
>DHOI01000079.1:3830-4184 GCA_002409725.1 Christensenella sp. UBA5394 | reverse complement strand
CAATATACCACTAAGCAGGGCGGGTTGTCAGTATCGGCGCGAGCGTCCGGGCATTGCCACGCGGCCCAAAATCTGCTATGCTTTTTTGCGGGGCACGGTTTCGCGCTCCAAGATCACCTAAGACCAAGAGAAATGAGGTACTTTGTATGCCCTCCGTCCTGATCACCGGCGCATCCCGGGGCATTGGCCGCGCCGCGGCCTTTGCCTTTGCCAGGGACGCCTGGTTCGTCGGCGTCAACTATTGCCAAAGCGAAAAGGAGGCGCTGGAAGTCGTCCAGTCCATCGCAGATATCGGCGGCTTGGCCTGCGCCCTGCAAGGGGATGTGCGTTCCCCTGCGGATTGCGCTGCCATGG
>DHOI01000079.1:0-3581 GCA_002409725.1 Christensenella sp. UBA5394 | reverse complement strand
ATCTCCCTGCCCGGCCTTTTCACCGAGGCGGGCGGTGAGGCAGCCTGGCAGCACACACTGGATGTGGATCTCACCGGCGCGCGCAACATGGCCGCGGCCGTGCTGTCCAGCATGATCTCCCGTAAGCGTGGGGCCATCGTCAACGTCAGCTCCATGTGGGGCCTCTGTGGGGCCAGCTGCGAGGTTCCCTATTCCGCGGCCAAGGCGGGCCTGATCGGCTTTACCAAGGCCCTAGCCCGGGAGCTGGGCCCAAGCAACATCCGGGTGAACTGCGTTGCCCCTGGCGTGATTCAAACCGATATGAACGCGGGCCTCTCCAAGGAGGATTTAGAAGCCCTGGCCGAGGCCACGCCCCTGTGCCGCCTCGGCAGGCCGGAGGAAGTGGCGGAGGCCATCCTCTTCCTGGCCGGTCCCAAGGCTTCCTTCATCACAGCCCAGGTGCTGGGCGTGGACGGCGGGTATATTTGAGCCTCTTCTACAAAAACGCCCCAATGGCTATTGCCATCCGGGCGTTTTTGGTTTGCGTCTTTTTTTGGCGTTAAGCGATCTGTAGCAACTGGACGAGGTCGCCCATGGTTTGGATGGCCGTGTCGTCCTCGATGAGCACGTCGAATTCCTCCTCCACGCTTAGCATCAACTCCGCCATATCCAGCAAATCCAGGTTTAGCTGGTCAGCCGTGGATTCCGGTGTGATCAACTCCTGCGGCACGCCGGAGATATCATGCACCATCTCGCGCAGCCTTGCAAACTCTTTCATAAAAATAAGTCCTTCCGGCAGGGAGATATCCCGCCTTACATAATACTGCAAAAAATGCAGAAAAAGTACCTTTCTATTCTATCTTTGCAGGTAAGATCTGTCAATGCGGAAATATCCCTGTCCGGCCTTATGGTATTTATGCCCGATTTATAATACAATATATAGGAACATACTGGGAAAGGAGCTCCCTATGGCCAAACGAGACGGCGCGAAAAGGCGCAAATCCTTCTTCTTTCGTTTTTTGGTGACGCTGATCATCCTGGGCTTTGTTGCCTTCCTTTTCTGCGCAGATAAGGGCCTCACGCCGGTGGAGGCGGCTCAATATCTCCTAGGCCAGGTCGACCTGCCCGAGCTTCCGGATATGCCCCGGCTGCCCGAGCTGCCCCACCTCTCCCAAATCGAGGAACTGGATATCTTCGGCACGCCAAAGCCCGAAGCGTCCCCCTCCCCTGCGCCCACGGCCAGCCCTGCGCCGGGCGTTTACACGGGCGAGATCCTGCAAAAGAGCGGCATGCACGCCTATATTCTCGATGTGGGCCAAGGCAGCTGCGCCTTCCTGCGCTCACCGGGCGGCTATACCATGCTGGTGGATACGGGTGAAAGCAGCTCCGCTCCCGTGGTGGAAGCCTTCCTGCAGGCGCAGGGCGTGGAAAGGCTGGATGTGGTGGTGGCCTCCCATCCCCACAGCGACCACATCGGCTCCATGGCCAAGATCATCCAAAACTACGAGATCGGCGCTTTCTATATGCCCGACGAGCCCTATACCACCGCCCTGTACGAGGCCATGATCTCTGCGCTGGAAAAGGAGCATGTGCAGACCATTGCCGCATATGGCGGCAAGGATGCCACCATCCCCTGGGATCCGCTGGTCAGTGTGAACCTCCTCTCCCCCATCAAGGGTGTGAAGTATAAAGAGCTGAATAACGTGAGCGTAACCTTGCGCATCGCCTATGATGATACCTCCATCCTCCTGCCCGGGGATGCGGAGGCCTTCGCCGAGGAGACCATGTTGGCTAAGCTGCCGCGCAGCGCCTTCCCATCCTCCGTACTGGTGCTCGGCCACCACGGCAGCGCGGATTCCACCACCGACGCCTTTTTGCAGGCCGTGGATCCCAGCCTGGCCATCGTCTCTGCAGGTGCTGGCAACGATTTCGGCCACCCCAGCGGCGAAACGCTGGAAAAGCTCAGCCGCCGGGGCATCCCCCTCTACCGTACGGATGAGAACGGAACCATCCACCTGTTGCTCAACGGCAAAAAGGTGCAGGTGGAAACGGAACGATAACAACTGCAAATATACAAAGGGCCGCCCGCAAGGCTGCCCTTTGTTTTGTATATAGAAAAAGGAGGCGCCGTACGGCACCTCCCTCGGGGTTTCCTTTTTTACTTGCGCAAACCTAAGCTGGCCACGATGGTGCGGTAGCGCTCGATGTCTTTATCTTTGAGGTAATTGAGCAGCCCACGGCGCTGGCCGACCATTTTGAGCAGGCCGCGGCGGGAGTGGTGATCTTTTTTGTTGAGCTTGAGGTGCTCATTGAGGTGGTTGATGCGCTCGGTCAGCAGCGCGATCTGCACCTCTGGAGAGCCGGTATCGCCTTCGTGCCGGCCATATTGTTCGATGATTTCGCCCTTGGTTTTCATGGTTTGATGATCCTCCTAAAATCTTTGTATCCCCGAAGACCGGGCATGGCGTTGGAGACGCGCCAAACGCAGCGATCGGTTCCGCTCTATGGAGCTTTTTTACTATATCATAAGCCGGGCGGCTTGTAAATAGTCGAAATCAGGGCAGCTTCCAGTCTCCGCTGGCAAGGACGGCCCGCGCCTCGCTCACATCCCTGCCAATCTGCGCTGCCAGGGCCTCCCTGGAAGGGAATCGCCGGTCCTCCCGTAGGCGGCGGGCAAAGGCTACCTCCAGCTCGCGGCCGTAAAGATTCTCGCGGGCATCCAAAATATGGGTCTCCACGGTGATCTCCCGCCCGCCCACAGTAGGGTTGGAGCCCACGTTGGTCACAGCCGGGCGGCTGCATCCATCCTCTAAAATGGCCCAGGAGGCATAAACCCCGGCAGCCGGCAGCACTTGATCCTCCGTTGCCAAGAGGTTCGCCGTGGGGAATCCCAGGCTATGGCCGATGGCCCTGCCCGCCGCCACGCGGCCCGTTAGCGTGAAGGGCCTACCCAGCATGGCCGCGGCAGCTTCCATATCCCCTTCTTCCACGGCGGTGCGGATGCGGCTGCTCGAAATGGGCGCGCCTCCATAGGTGCGGGGCGGAATCTCGCAAACGGAAAAGCCCATTTGCGCCCCCAATTCCCGCAGCAGGGCGATATCGCCGGCACCGCCTTTGCCGAAGGTATAGTTGAAGCCCGATACCGCCGTTTTCATAGAAAAGCGCTCAATCAGCATGCGGATGAAATCCGCGGGCTCCACGGCTGCAAAAGCCGCGTCAAAGGGATCAGCCACGGTCTCGCAGAGGGCGGAGAGAGCGGCGATGCGTGCCGGGCCTGGCATCAGCAGACGTGCCTTTTGGCCAAAGGCCTCCCCCGGATGGTTGGAAAAGGTATAGATGAGGGGGCGCAGGCCGTTTTCCCTGGCCAGCGCCAGCGCCGCATCGATTAGTTGCCTGTGGCCCAGGTGCACGCCGTCGAAGGTGCCCAGGGCAATGACGCTATCCATCGCTTTGCTTATCTTCCTCTAGAAATAAAATCATTCGTATCCCATCTGCCCCGGCCCGAGCAAGGCCCTGGAACGTATCCGCCACATAGGCGCGCAGGGGGATATTTTGGGGCAGATCCTCCCAGCCCCGGGGCGTGATGGTCGCCCCGTTCATAA
>DHOI01000126.1:3064-5375 GCA_002409725.1 Christensenella sp. UBA5394 | reverse complement strand
GTCTCCTCGTCGTGCTCCACCACGATCAGGGTGTTGCCCAAATCGCGCATGCCCTTGAGGCTTGCTAGCAGGCGGGCGTTATCCCGCTGGTGCAGGCCGATGCTGGGCTCGTCCAAAATATAGAGCACGCCCACCAATCCGGAGCCGATCTGCGTGGCCAGGCGGATGCGCTGGGCTTCACCGCCCGAGAGGGTGGCGGCCCCGCGCGAAAGCGTGAGATAATCGAGGCCCACGTCCACCAAAAAGCCCAATCTGGCGTTGAGCTCTTTAAAGATCTGGTCAGCGATCATCCGTTCCGTTTCGCTCAATTCGAGTGCGGCCATAAAGGCGCGAGCCTTCGCAATCGTCATATCGCTAAGCGCGGCGATGGAGAGGCCGTTCACCGTAACCGCCAGGCTTTCAGGCTTGAGGCGCTTGCCATGGCAGGAGGGGCAAGGCACGCTGGACATATAGGCTTCCAGCTCCTGCTTTACGCCCTCGGACTGGGTCTCGCGGTAGCGGCGCTCCAAATTGGGGATAATGCCCTCGAAGGAAGCGTCAAAAGTGCCCGCGCCGAATTCCTTTTGATAGGCGATGTGCAGCTTTTCGCTACCTGTGCCGTAGAGGATGGCCTTGCGGGCCTTTTCGGGCAGGTCTTGAAAGGGCGTGTCCATAGAAAAGTCGTAATGCTCGGCCATGGCGGTAAAGTACATATTGGCGATGCTGCCCGCGGCCCCACTCTGCCAGCCGCTCACGCTGATGGCCCCCTGCTTGAGGCTAAAAGCCGGGTTGGGCACCACCAGGGCTACGTCCATCTCCAGCAGCATGCCCAGGCCCCCGCAATGTGGGCAGGCGCCGAAGGGGTTGTTGAAGGAAAACATACGAGGCGTCAGCTCCTCGATGCTCACGCCGCAATCCGGGCAGGCGTAATTCTGGGAGAAAAGCAATTCCTCTTTGCCGACTACATCCACCTTGGCCAGGCCCGCGCCAAAGGCGAAGGCTGTTTCGAGCGATTCGTTGAGCCGGCTTTCCACACCGGGCTTGATGGAGAGCCTGTCCACCACCACGTCGATGGTGTGCTTGATGTTCTTTTCCAGCTTGGGGACTTCGTTGATATCGTATACCTGGCCGTCGATGCGCACGCGCACATAGCCGTCCTTGCGGATCTGCTCCAACAGCTTCACATGCTCCCCCTTGCGGGCGCGTACAGCCGGGGCGATGATCTGGATGCGGCCCGCGCCAAGGGCCATCACCTGATCCACCACTTGGTCGATGCTCTGGCGCTCGATGGGCTTGCCGCACTGCGGGCAATGGGGCTTGCCGATGCGGGCATACAGCAGGCGCAGGTAGTCGTGTATTTCCGTTACGGTGCCCACTGTGGAGCGGGGGTTGTTGGAGGTGCTTTTCTGGTCGATGCTGATGGCCGGAGAAAGGCCCTCGATATAATCCACCTCGGGCTTTTCCATCTGCCCCAAAAATTGGCGGGCATAGGAAGAGAGGGATTCCACATAGCGGCGCTGGCCCTCCGCATAGATGGTATCAAAGGCCAACGAGGATTTTCCGCTGCCCGAAAGACCCGTGAAAACGATGAATTTATTGCGGGGCAGGGTGAGACTCACATTTTTGAGGTTATGCTCTCTGGCGCCCTGTATGCGCAGTTCTTCTTTCATATAGCTCCTGTCGTTTTTTGTATACGCCCGCCCTATTTGCGGGTGCGTCCCCTGGCCTGCTTGCGGCTGCCCGGCATGCCGGGGGCGATCTTTTTATGTTGTTCCTGCTCCGTAAGGGCAAAGAACTGGTCTCTAAGCTTGGCCGCCGTCTCAAAATCGAGTTCAGCTGCGGCCTGGCGCATCTGCTGCTGCAAAAGCTCGGCCCGGGCGGCCTTATCGGCCGCGGGCAGGCTCTCTGCCCTTGGCTTGCTGCTGATCTCCAAAATACCGTGCACGGCCTTGGTGATGCTCTTAGGGATAATGCCGTGCGCTTCGTTGAAGGCCATCTGCTTTTCACGGCGGCGCTCGGTTTCGCCGATGGCCACGGCCATGCTGGGCGTGATTTCATCCGCGTACATAATCACCCTGCCTTCGGCGTTGCGGGCCGCCCGGCCAATGGTTTGGATGAGCGAGGTGGCGGAGCGCAAAAAGCCCTCTTTATCCGCATCCAATATGGCTACCAGCCCCACCTCGGGCAGATCCAGGCCCTCTCTGAGGAGGTTGATACCCACCAGTACGTCAAACTCGCCCAATCGCAGGTCGCGGATGATCTCCATGCGCTCGATGGTTTCGATGTCGCTGTGCATATAGCGCACGCGGACGCCCAGCCCGTCGAGGTATTC
>DHOI01000126.1:0-2790 GCA_002409725.1 Christensenella sp. UBA5394 | reverse complement strand
GTGCGCTCCCGAATCTGGGAGAGCAGGTCGTCCACCTGCCCCTTGACGGGCCGCACCTCTATAGGCGGGTCTACCAGGCCCGTGGGCCGGATAATCTGCTCCGCCACCTGGCTGGCAAGGCCCAGCTCATAATCCGCAGGCGTAGCCGAAACGCAGATCAGCTGGTGGATGCGGCCCTTGAATTCATCAAAGGTGAGGGGCCGGTTATCAAAGGCGCTGGGGATACGGAAGCCGTATTCCACCAGCTCCTTCTTACGGGAGAGATCGCCTGCATACATAGCGCGTATTTGAGGTAGGGTGGCGTGGCTCTCGTCGATCATCAAAAGGAAATCATCGGGGAAATAATCCAGCAGCGTAAAGGGCGGCTGGCCGGGCTTACGGCCGTCAAAATAGCGGGAGTAATTCTCGATGCCCTGGCAATAGCCCACCTCCCGCATCATCTCCATATCATAGCGGGTGCGCTGCTCGATGCGCTGGGCCTCCAGCAGCTTATCCTGCGCCTTGAGTTCCTCCACCCGTGATAGCATGTCCCGCTCGATTTCATCAAGGGCGGCCACCAGCTTTTCCCGGCCCGTGGCGTAATGGCTGGCCGGGAAGATGGCCACGTGCGCCCGGTCGAGCAAAATCTCGCCGGTGAGCACATTCACCTCGCTGATGCGCTCGATCTCATCGCCAAAGAACTCGATCCTTAAAGCCTTTTCGGACCAATTAGCAGGGAAGATATCCAGCACGTCCCCCTTGGCCCTAAAGGTGCCTCTAGCGAAGTCGTATTCGTTGCGCTGATATTGAATCTCAACCAGCCGCCGTATCACTTCATCCCGCTCCATCGTCATACCCCGTCTAAGGGAGATCGAGAGCTTGAGGTATTCCTCCGGGTCACCCAGGGCATAGATGCAGCTCACCGAGGCCACGATGATCACATCCCGCCGCTCGTTGAGGGCGCAGGTGGCGCTGTGGCGCAGCTTATCGATCTCATCGTTGACAGTGGCCACCTTTTCGATGTACGTATCTGAGGCGGCGATATAGGCCTCGGGCTGGTAATAGTCGTAATAGCTGACGAAATACTCTACGGCGCTGTCCGGGAAAAACTCCTTCAGCTCACCGCATAGCTGGGCAGCCAAGGTCTTATTGTGGGCGATGACCAGCGTGGGCCGCTGCACCCGCTCGATGACCTTGGCCATGGTAAAGGTTTTGCCGCTGCCGGTCACGCCCAGGAGCACCTGCAGCTTATCCCCCCGCTCCACGCCCTTCGCCAAAAGATCGATGGCCTGGGGCTGGTCTCCCTGGGGCTCGAAGGGGGAAACCACCTTGAATTCATTCATGCGCGCCTATTCTACCTCAAAATCCACCGAAACGCCGTTTTGTAGGTATTGGTGGATATATTCCTTCACCTTTACGTGGGCCGGGTGGTCCGCATAAACGGCCAGGGCCTCCCGGCTTTCCAGCGTGGCCACCAGCGCCAGGTCGTAGCTGCGGGCGCTGCCCATAAAATCCGCCCCGGCTTCCATGCTTAAAAGGCCGGGTACCTGCCCCACCAATCCCCGCAACATGGGAGCGATAACCGTCGCCTGGGCCTTATCCGTATATTGATGGCATACGATATGCTTGACCATATTCTTGCCGCTCCTTTCGCCTTTTACGTCATTTTATAGTGTACCATATTATCGGCAAAACACAACTACCTTCGCCAAAGCCTTCCCGCCTTTCCAGCAGCCTCCTATCGCCGGATACGCATAAATCATGTTACCATGTAGATACATATTTGAGCCGCAATCGCCGGCCATCAACGGAAAGGATGTGCCCCCCTTGAATATCGCCTTCATGCTTTACGCGGGCGTCATACCCGTGGTGCCCCTGATCGGCGCGGAAATCTTCAAACGCCGGGCCGATTCCCGGCGGCGCAACGTTTGCTACGGACTTTTCGGCCTGCAATTGCTCCTGAGCGTTGCCGCTATTGTGATGTATTTGCGCGGATAGTGCGTTGCACCAATATAGGGGCCGATGCCCTTCATTGGCCCGTTTCGTAAACAAACCGCCACAAAGAGAAAAGGACGCATGAAGCGTCCTTTTTGCTTATATGCTCTATTTAGCCTAACTTCGCATCAGGCGGATCTATGCGCATTGCGGGAGGGGGGAGTACATCCTTCTTCGGGGCTTTTCTCCAGGCATGCATCGCGAGCGCCATGGCGATAACGCCATAGGCCACGAATACGCGGAAGTATTCGCCCAGCTGGGCGTTGTTGAAGAGCTGCTTGCCGGCCTGCGGGGCCACGATGAACAGCGTGTGGAAGAGGATGACGCCCAGAATGGCCTGCTTGTTGGTGGCCTTCTGCACGCTCGCACCGCCCACCAGAAGGGCCGCAATGGCGAATTGCCCTACCTGGGTATGCGCGCCATACGTGGAGAAGGTGCCGATGTTTTGCAGGTAGATCAACTGACCCCAGCTGGCCAACAGGGTGGAAAGCACCATGGCGATCACGCGGGTCTTATCCACATCGATGCCGGCCGCGTTGGCCACCGTACGGCTCTGGCCCACGGTGCGCATGTTCTGGCCGAGGCGCGTTTTGAGCAGCATGTCGTTGAATACGCACAGGCCCACGATGCACAGATACGTGGTGACCGGGATGTTCACGGCCAGCAGGATGGCCTCAATGGCGGGGATATAGGTCAGCGCGTAGAGTACGACCGTAACGCCGATCCAGATGAGGGACCCATACTTATCCACCTGGCCCTGCTTGTTGGCCTTGGGCCGCAGGAACTTATAGAGGTTCCAGAGGATGGAGACGAGGG
>DHOI01000009.1:2372-4059 GCA_002409725.1 Christensenella sp. UBA5394 | reverse complement strand
GTGCCCGAGATAAGGCCGCTGTACATGGCGCTGCGTTTGATATTTGAAAGAATCACCGCGTGGGTTTCGGCATTGGTATAGGTGAGATAGCACGGATCCTGCTGCCGGTCACCCCGCTCCGAAAGGAAGGAAAAGCGCGGCGGCGGCACATCGCCGTATTGCGGCGTCATCTCATCAAGATCGAGGCTATGGCGGCTCACCCGTGGGGGTGTGCCGGTTTTAAAGCGGCGCAGGCGAAAGCCCAGCTCTGTCAAAGAATCCGACAGACCATTCGCGCGCATTAGGCCGCTGGGGCCGCTCTCGGTAACGAAATCGCCGATCAGCACGCGGCTTTTAAGGTAAACCCCCGTGGCCACCACTACGGCCCGGCAGGCATATTTCGCCTCGCCACCCGTAACCACGCCGGAGACCTTGCCGTTTTTCGTGAGGATGCGCAGGCATTCGCCCATCTTCAGATCCAGCAGGGGCTGATCTTCCAACGCGCGCTTCATGCGCTCGTGATAGCGGCGCTTGTCCATCTGCGCTCTGAGGGAATGAACGGCCGGGCCCTTGCCGGTGTTGAGCATGCGCATTTGGATGAAGGTATCATCCGCGGCAAGGCCCATTTCGCCGCCCATGGCGTCCAGCTCGCGCACGAGGTGGCCCTTGGAGGTGCCGCCGATGGCGGGGTTACAGGCCATGAGGGCCACGGCGTCCAGATTGATGGTGAGGCAGAGGGTATGGAAGCCCATGCGCGCCAAAGCCAGCGCAGCCTCGCAGCCCGCGTGCCCAGCGCCCAGGACGATGACATCATAATTTCCCGCTTTGAAGGTTTTACTCATAAGCTCATATGCAGGGCTTCTCGCCCCTGGTTCCCGTTTCAAAAGTTATTGTATATGTGCGCTTTTCAGCGTCCAAGTTATTATAGCAAAAAAAAGAGGCCTTGGGAAATATTTTATTTATTCCCCTATTTCCCGACACAAAAGCGGCTAAAAATCCGCTCCACCACAGCCTCGTCCACTTCTTCGCCGGTGATCGCGCCTAGGGCGGTCAGCGCTGCGCGCAGGTCGGTCGCCTGGCAATCGCCCTCTGGGGCAACCTGCGCGCTTTCGAGCGCGGCCAGCGCTTCTTCCAAGGCCTGCACGTGGCGGGTGTTGGTAATAAGGGCGCTCTCCATGCCGCCCGGGGCCACAGCTTCGGCAATGGCCTTGCGCAAAGCGTCCAAACCCTCACCGGTCACGGCGGATACGGCCAGGGCTGGCAGGCCGCATGCTTCGGCCAGAGCCCGGGCCTCTTCACCGGGGGCCCCCACACCGGGGCCAAGGTCAGCCTTGCAGAGCACGCATATACAGGGGGCCTGCCGCTTCTCCTGCAAGAGGGCTCGCTCCCCTTCCCCTATGGGTACGGAGCCATCCACAGCCAGCAGGATGAGGTCGGCCTCTTCGGCCGCGGCCAGGGCCCGATCTACGCCGATCTTCTCGGCCCGATCGGCCGCTTCCCTTAGGCCCGCCGTATCCAGCAGGCGGATGGAAACGCCCTCCATGGCGCATTCGGCCTCTACGATATCCCGCGTTGTGCCCGCATCCGGGGTGACAATGGCCCGCTCCTCGCCGATAAGGGCGTTTAAGAGGGAGCTTTTGCCCGCATTGGGCAGGCCGAGGATGGTCACCCTGGCCCCTTCCCGCAGAACCCGGCCCTGCCTGCCCTG
>DHOI01000009.1:811-2100 GCA_002409725.1 Christensenella sp. UBA5394 | reverse complement strand
AGCTCTTCGGGGTAATCAATGGCGGCGTCGATGCCGGAGAGCGCGTCCAGCAGCGCATCCTCCAGCGCCTTGATGCGTTGGCCCAGCGCGCCCCTTAGCTGCTCCATGGCGGAAGCGGCCCCCCGGCGCGCCCGGGCGGCGATCAGATCCTGCACAGCCTCGGCCTCGGAAAGGCCCATCTTGCCATTTAAGAAGGCCCGCCTGGTGAACTCGCCCGGTTCCGCGGGCCGAAGGCCCAAACCGGAGAGCACGGCCAGCGCCCGGTTGACCACAGCCTGGCCGCCGTGGAGGAAAAGTTCCGCCATGTCCTCGCCGGTATAGCTGGCCGGGGCCTGGAAGAAAACTGCCATGCAGCTGTCGATTTTCTCATCCCCAGCCATAAAATAGCCGTAGGCCATATAGCGGGGCCGGATCGTGCCCGTAAAAACCCGCGCCAGGGCGGCCTTGGCCCCTTCCCCGCTGATACGCAGGATGGCGATGGGCCCGCCCGTAGGCGTAGCCGGGGCAAAGATGGTGTCGTTCATGGCCCCTCCTTTGGCAAAGTTGTCAACATGTTCTCCCCGTGGGGGTACGCTCCGCAAACAAACGGGCGCGGCGCATTCCCTTCGCGCCGCGCCCAAGCGTTGGTGTTGAAGATGGGTAACCCTTACTCCTGCGTATCCTGCGCGGAGGCATCCTGCTCTACCTGTGCAGCGGACTGGCCGTTCGGGCGAGGGCGCTGCTCCCGGCGCGGCCCACGGGGCGCGGAGTTCCCGCGGGGCACGCTGCCCTCGCCACGGGGCTTGGGGGATACCACGACCCGGCGGTTGGGCTCCTCGCCTTCGCTGTGGGTGGTCACATAGGGGTTGCTCTGCAAGGTGGCGTGCAGCACGCGGCGCTCGTAGGGGTTCATGGGCTCGAGCACGCGGGGCCTGCCGCTGGCCTTGACCTGGCCGGCGATCTTACGGGCCAGACGGGTCAGGGTTTCCTCGCGCTTTTCACGGTAGCCCTCGGTATCGAGAGTGATGCGGGTATAGCCTTCCTCCTTGCGGTTGCGGTTCACGGCAAGGCTCGTGAGGTATTGCATGGCATCCAGCGTTTCGCCCCTGTGGCCGATGAGCACGCCCATGTTAGGCGTATCTACGCACAGGCGCACGCCTTCCTCGCTGACATTGGCCAGCACCTGGCCGTCCACGCCCATGTTGTGGATCATCCCGGTGAGGAACTGGGCGGCCTGGTTATCCTGCGCGGCCTCCAGTGTATATTCCACGGCGGGCTTTTGCGGCTGCCGTTCGCGTTCGGGCCGGTCG
>DHOI01000009.1:0-583 GCA_002409725.1 Christensenella sp. UBA5394 | reverse complement strand
TCGGCGCGGTCGGCGCGGTCTGGACGCCCGCTGCGGTCACGGCGGTCATTCCGGTCGTTACGCCCGGGGCGGTCGCCGCGGTCGCGGCGGTCGAACCGGTCGCGGGGCTGCTCCTTGAGGTAATCGGGCATGATGATCTCTTCGGGCTCGCGTTCGGTGAGGCGCACCTTGGCAGGCCGGGCGCCGATGCCCAATATGCCCTTGCTTTCCTGCTGTAAAATTTCGATCTCTACGCCGTCTATGGATACCTCCAACTCTTTAAGGCCGTTGAAGATGGCTTCGTCTATCGAGCGGCCGGTTGATTCGATGCTTCTCATTTTGTATCTCCTTCTTCTCGGGGGGCGCGGGGGAATTTCTTGTTGAGCACCAGGTTGGTGATGATCATGCAGATGCTGCTGATGCTCCAATAGAGCGCAAAGGCTGCGTTGTACGTAAGGCAGAACCACACGCTCATGATGGGGAACATCCACATCACCATTTTATTGGTGCTGTTGGTTTGCGGGTTTTGGGGCTGGCCGCGCTGCATCAGCCAGGAGGAAAAGAAGTTCGTAGCGCCGGCCAGCAGCGGCAGGATGAACCAGCC
>DHOI01000052.1:2642-2956 GCA_002409725.1 Christensenella sp. UBA5394 | reverse complement strand
AACCGGAAGGCATTCCATGCCTTTAAGAGCCGCTAAGATGAAAGGAGCTTTTACGCTATGAGCTATACATTCCCCATCACCCGTACAACGAACCCCCAGCCCAAGCCCCCGGCGGATCAACTGGGCTTTGCCCGCTATTTCACGGATCACATGTTCGTGATGCGCTACGACGAGGGCCAGGGCTGGCACGACGGGCAGATTGTGCCCCACGCGCCTATTATGATGGACCCGGCGTGCGCCGTGCTCCACTATGCCCAGATGATGTTCGAGGGTATGAAGGCCTACAAACGGGCGGATGGCCGCGTGCAGCTTTT
>DHOI01000052.1:0-2349 GCA_002409725.1 Christensenella sp. UBA5394 | reverse complement strand
ACGGTGCAGGCGGATATCGACTGGGTGCCGGATGGGCCCGGCACGGCCCTCTACATCCGCCCCTTCATCTTCGCGGACGAGGTCTCCTTCAGCGTGCTGCCAGCCAAGCATTACCGCTTCATGATCATCCTCACCCCGGTCGGCTCCTACTACGCAGCCAACGACGGCGGCCTCGCCGCCACCCGCATCTATGTGGAGGATGAATTCATCCGTGCGGCTGTAGGCGGTACGGGCTTTGCCAAGGTGGGCGGCAACTACGCGGGCGGCATGAAGGCCTCTGAAAAGGCCGCGGCCCACAACTGCAAGGATGTGCTGTGGCTGGATGCGGTGGAACACCGCTACCTTGAAGAAATCGGCACCTCCAACGCCTTTTTCATGATCGATGGCGAGGTAATCACCTCCCCCCTTACCGGTACCATTTTGCCCGGCATCACGCGCGACAGCGTGCTGACCCTGCTGCGCAAGTGGGGGGTGCCCGTTTCCGAGCGCAGGCTGAGCCTTGACGAGCTTTTCGCGGCAGCGGAGGCTGGCAAGCTGCAGGAGGTCTTTGCCAGCGGCACCGCGGCCGTGATCTCCCCCATCGGCTGCCTCCATTATAAGGATAAAGATGTGACCGTGGGCAACGGCAAGGTCGGCCCGGTGGCCCAGCGGCTCTACGACGCCATTTACGGCATGCAAACGGGCAAGGTCCCGGACGACATGGGCTGGACTATGACCCTCTAAGTTTTGAGAAGGCAGGTGAGTATCCTTGCGCAAGATCGAAATCGTAGATATTACTCTGCGGGTGAGCGGCCAGCTCTCCGCCTCCGGCCTGAGCTTCAAGGAGAAGCTGGAGATCGCGAAGCTGCTGGAAAAGCTGCGGGTGGATGTGATCGAAACCGGCTGCATCGGCGATGCGCCGGCGGATAAGGTGGCCATCCGCACCATTGCGGACACCATCGTCGAGAGCGTGGTCAGCGTGCCCGTGGGCCTTTCGGAAGCGGAAATCCGAAGGGCCGCCGAAGCCCTCTCCAGGGCTAAACGCCCCAGGCTCAACCTCACCGTGCCCACCAGCACGGTGCAGATGGAATACGCCTACCAGCTCAAGCCGGAGGGGCTGCTCAAGGCAGTAAAGGAAAGCCTTGCGCTGTGCACGGCCCTTTGCGGCGATGTGGAATTCACGGCAGAAGATGCAACCCGCAGCGAGCCTGCCTTTTTAGCGCAGATGGTAGATGCCGCCCTCTCTGGGGGCGTGAAAACCATCGCCCTGTGCGACAGCGCAGGCCAGCTTTTGCCCGGCGAGGCGGCGGAGCTTATACGGAGCCTGGAAGCCGCTATACCCGCCCTTTCCGAAGCGCGCCTTTGCGTGCAACTGCAGGATGGATTAGGATTGGCTACGGCCAACGCCCTCTCATGTGCCGCAGCCGGCGTTGCCGCCTTCAAGACCACCTTCAACGGCCTCGGCACCTGCCTTTCCATGGAGGAATTCCTGCAGGCCATTTCCCGCCGGGGGGATGCTTTGGGTATTATGAGCGGCGTGGATACCACCCAATGCCAGCGCGCCTGCAAGCATATGGAGGCCCTGCTGGGCATGAACCGCACGGGTCGCTCCGCTTTCAGCCGGGTTATCGGCACAGCCGAACCGGAGGGCGACCGGGATAAGGAGCCCATCACCGCCGAATCCGATGCCTATACCCTGCGCCGCCGCATCGAAAAGCTGGGCTATGACCTCGACGAGGAAGACCTCAAGCGGGTAGCCCAGCGCGTAAGGCTGCTGGCGGAAAAGAAAAAGGTGGACGACCGCGACCTCGAGGCCCTGGTGGCCGAGCTGACCCGCCATGTAACCCCCACCTACCAGCTGGTTCGCTATACCATCAACAGCGGCAACAGCATCCTCGCCACGGCCAGCATCCAGCTGGAAAAGCAGGGCCAGGCCATGCAGGCCGTTTCCGTGGGCGACGGGCCGATCGACGCCTCCTTTTTGGCGCTCGAGCAGATGCTGGGCCACCATTTCGAGCTGGAAGATTTCCACATCCAGGCCGTTACCGAGGGCCGCGAGGCCATGGGCGACGCGTTGGTGAAGCTGCGTCACGAGGGTCGGGTGTATCCTGGTAGGGGCCTTTCTACGGATATCATCGGCGCCAGCATCCAGGCCTACCTGCACGCAGTCAACAAGATCGTACATGAGGAGCGCACGGTATGAAGCTATCCTTTGAGACCCGGGGCTGGGAGGAATTCTCCTGGAATGAAGCCCTTGCCTTAGCTAAAGAGTACGGCTTTGGCGGCGTTTCCTTCGCCCATACCCAGGCCGCGGCACACCGGATGCTGGAGAGTTCCCGCGCGCCCCAGCGGCGGCGGGAACTGGAACAG
>DHOI01000097.1 GCA_002409725.1 Christensenella sp. UBA5394 | reverse complement strand
TGTGCCTGTGGGCACGGCCAGCAACCCCTGCGGGGAAACCTTGCTACGCAAGGCCTTTCGCCGCCACCGCGCCTGTCGCTGGCGGCGAATAGAACCTCCGGGGGCTACGGCCCCCGAACCCCTAAAGACTTTTTTGACAGCCCGAGGCGGGACGCATAGGAAGCCCCGTCCTTTGTTTAATATCGCCTGTCTTTTATCACCCGGGCAGCACGGCGTCCAGCAGAGTATCGTCGCAAATCTCGAAATTGCCGGCCAAATCCTGCAAGAGGCAGCCGGAGAAGAGCGTGAAGAACAGCTCCGCCTGCTTACCCAACAGCTGCGGCCGGGATTGCAGCTTGAGCGTGCCCATCTCCAGCATCACCACCCATTCGCGCATGCGCTGCTGCACCAGGGCGCGCAGGCCTTCGTTACCGGTGGCGCATTCGGTGAGCAGCACCAAATAGAGCCGAGCGCTGTTCTCATCCGCGCGCAGGGCGTAAAGCAGGTGGGTGAGGGCCGGGCGGATGGGCTCCTCCCGCCTAAGGCCATCCACCCAGGCGAGGATCGCCTCTGTGAAATGGGCCAGGCAGCCCTCCGCGATGGTAAACACCAGTTCCTCTTTAGCGGGATAATAATAATACAGCGTGCCCTTGCTCAGCTTCGCCGCCTCGGCGATATCCCCCAGGCTCGTGCCGTGGATGCCCTGGCGGGTGAAAAGCTGGGCCGCGGTGGCCAAAATGGCCTCCCGTACGCTGGGATATGCCCCATGCTTGCGCGGCATATAAACATTCCCCCCTATCGCCTTTCAGCCAATCGGCCGAATCCATCTTTTCCCATTATAAAGCAATGCAGAGGCCGACGCAAGGCCAGTGGGCCGCAAACGGCCGGAAAGCGGGCGCTGTATACGCGCTTTTTTGCATATATGTATATTTTGACGGGCGCTTGCAAATGAATTGGCGGCGCGTTACAGTAAAATTGCAAAGCATTGCAACGTCGCATTTCGAATCCTATCATCAGCCAAGGAGGCGCCTATGCAAATCGTTCAGCCCGCCGTGGCGGGCACCATGGAATCCAGCGATATCATGATACGCATCGAGCCGGGCGGCGCGGGCGTGGAGCTGAGCCTCGAATCCAGCGTCCTTAGCCAATTTGGCAAGCAGATCGAATCCGTCATCCGCGGCTCCTTAGCGGAGCTGGGTGTGGAAAGCGCACGGGTCACGGCGGTAGACAAGGGCGCGCTGGATTGTACCGTGCGCGCCCGGGTAATGACGGCGGCCTACCGGGGCGCTGGCCAGGAGAACCATAGCTGGGAGGTGAAGGTATGAAGCGGCTTCGGCGGAGCATGCTCTTCGTGCCGGGCAACAACCCCGGCATGTTGCGGGACGCCTATATCTACGGCAGCGATAGTTTAATGTTCGACCTCGAAGATTCCGTTTCCATCCGCGAAAAGGACGCGGCCCGCTTCCTCGTATACAACGCGCTCACCAGCCTCAACTATGGCCAAAAGGAGCTGGTGGTGCGCATTAACGACCTGGAGAGCGGCCTGGGCGTGAAGGATCTGGAGGCCATCGTGCGCGCCAAGCCCCACGTGATCCGTCTGCCAAAGACGGAAACCGCCAAAGATATACTGGATTGCGAACGAGAGATTGCGCGTATCGAGCGGGAGGCCGGCATCCCCGTGGGTCAAACGGGTATGATGGCCGCCATCGAGAGCGCCAAGGGCGTGCTGCACGCCTATGAGATTGCCACCGCCTCCCCCCGCCTGATCGGTATCGCCCTGGGCGCGGAGGATTATGTAACGGATTTAAAGACCACCCGCAGCGACGGCACGGAGCTCTTCTTTGCCCGCAATATGATCCTCAACGCAGCCCGGGCAGCAGGCATAGATGCGCTGGATACGGTCTTTTCCAATGTGAATGATGAAGAAGGCTTCCTGCGGGAGTGCAGGCTCATCCGTCAGCTGGGCTTTGACGGTAAGAGCGTGATCAACCCCAGGCAGATCGCGCCCCTGCATGCGGTGTTCATGCCGGATGAAGCGGCGCTCGCCAAGGCCCGGGCCGTGATGGAGGCCATCGCCGAGGCGGAAGAGCGGGGCAGCGGCGTGGCCAGCCTTAATGGCCGCATGATCGACAGGCCCGTAGCCCTGCGAGCCCAATATTTAATCGACCTCGCAGAGGCGGGCGAGCGTACCATGGTGGAGGAGGTTTAGGATGGATATCGGCTGCATTCCCCACATCGATGAGATCAGCGCCCAGCACGGCCCCTTCTGCGGCGGGGCGGAAAAGCGCACGCACAGCTTTTTCGAGCGCATGCGCTATGATAACAAGATCGTCCACAGCCTGCGCGAGGCTATTGAAAAAACCGGCCTTAGGGACGGCATGGCCATCTCCTTCCACCACCATTTCCGCAACGGCGATTATATCGTCAACATGGTGTTGGAGGAGATCGCCCGCATGGGCATCAAAAACCTTACGCTGGCCGCAAGCTCCCTTACCACCATCCACGCGCCCCTGATCGGCCATATTCAAAATGGCGTTATCACCCATATCGAGACCAGCGGCCTTAGGGGCCGGCTGGCCGAGGCGGTTTCCGGCGGGCTGATGGATTTTCCGGTGGTCTTCCGCAGCCACGGCGGCAGAGCGGCGGCCATTGAGAGCCGCGAGTTCCACATCGACGTGGCCTTCTTGGGCGCGCCCAGCTGCGACCCTTACGGCAACGCCAACGGCTACAACCGCGATGAAGAAAGCGGCTCCTGCTGCGGTTCCATGGGCTACGCTAAGCTCGACGCTCTTTATGCGGACAAAACCGTGATCATCACCGACCACATCGTCCGCTTCCCCAACGCGCCCTTTGGCATACCGGAATCCAATGTGGATTATGTGGTGCAGGTGGATAGCATCGGCGACCCGGGCGGCATCATGAGCGGGGCCACGCGCTTCACCACCAACCCTAAGGAGCTGCTCATCGCCAAAATGGCAGCGGAGGTGATCGAGCAGAGCGGCTATTTTTACGACGGTTTTTCCATGCAAATGGGCAGCGGCGGGGCCAGCCTGGCCACGGCCCGCTTTTTGCGGGAAAAGATGCTGCAAAAAAAGCTCACCGCCCGCTTTGCCCTGGGCGGCATCACCGGGCAGATCGTAGAGATGCACGAGGAGGGTCTGATCGAGAAGATCCTGGATGTGCAATCCTTTGATTTAACGGCCGCCAATTCCCTCAAAAACAACCGCTTCCACCAGCAGATCGACGCCTCCTTTTACGCCAGCTACCTCAACCACGGCGCGGCCGTAAACCAGCTGGATTTCGTGGTGCTCTCCGCCCTGGAGGTGGATACAGACTTCAACGTAAACGTGCTCACCGGTAGCGACGGCGTGATCCGCGGGGCCATTGGCGGCCACCCGGATACGGCCGCCGGCGCTGCCCTCTCCATCATCGTGGCCCCCCTGATGCGAGGCCGCATCCCCAGCATCGTGCGCCATGTAAACACCGTGGTCACCCCCGGCGATACGGTGGATGTGATGGTGACGGATCAGGGCGTAGCCGTGCACCCCCGCCGTGCGGAGCTCAAGGCCCGGCTGCTGAGCGCCGGCCTGCCCGTGTACGACATCGAGAAACTAAGGGAGCGGGCGGAACGCATCGTGGGCGCGCCCGAGCCCATCCGCTATGTCGATAAGATCGTGGGCGTGGTGATGTATCGGGATAATACCGTGATCGATGTGATCCGCCAGGTACAGGGATGAGCGAGCTTTCCGCCATCAGCCTACTGCAAGGGAAAAGGCTCGAGGATACCCGGGCCTTTTTGGCCCGCCACGGCCTAAGCATGGGCGAGGACATGGATTATACAGCCCAGCTTTTTGAGGGCGGTGTGATCTTCGCCACGGGCTCGCTTTGCGGCAACGTGCTCAAATACGTGGCAGTGGAGGAAAGCGCCCAGGGCGAGGGTGCCTGCGCCCGCATCGTCAGCGAGCTGGCGAGTGAGGCGTACAGGCGGGGCCGCACCCATCTTTTCCTCTACACCAAACCCGATAGCGCGCCCTTCTTCCGCTCTTTGGGCTTTTATGATGTGATCGCGGCGGGCGGCATCGCCATGCTGGAAAACCACAAAGCCGGGCTGGATGCCTACCTTGCCTCCTTACAGCGGGGAACAGGCCGCCAGGGGGCCGTGGTGATGAACTGTGCGCCCTTCACCCTAGGGCACCGCTATTTGGTAGAAGAAGCAGCCCAGCGGGTGGATAGCCTGCACCTGTTTGTGGTGAGCGAAGAATGGGGGCCGTTTTCGCCCGAAAAGCGCCTGGCCATGGTCAAAGTCGGCACGGCGGATATCCCGCATATCCTTTTGCACGAATGTGGAAGCTATCTGGTATCCGCGGCCACCTTCCCCACCTATTTCATTAAAGATAAATGCCGGGCCGAGGCCGCGCAGGCGGAACTGGATATTGCCCTGTTTGGCCAAAAGATCGCCCCGGCGCTCTCCATCTCCATCCGCTTCGTGGGCACGGAGCCCTACTGCCCCGTGACCGCCCGCTACAACCGGCGCCTGGCCGAGGAACTACCCCGCTATGGCCTGGAGCTGGTAGAGCTACCTCGCAAGGACGGCATCAGCGCCAGCGAGGTGCGGCGGGCTATGGCCGCAAACGATTGGGAAAGGGTGCGGCAGCTCGTGCCGCAAAGCACCTATGAAGCCCTGCGAAGTAACGCTTAGCCAAATGCTGGAAGCCCGGGAACGCCGGGCCGCCTTGCAGCAGGATACCCTGGCCGAATACGGGGGATCCTTGCTTTGCTTCACCATGAATCTGGCCGGGCCCGTTAAGCGTAGCCCATTGGCGGATTTTGCCTTCCTGGCCGGGGAGCGGATGATCGCCGCCCGGGGATGGGAACCCAGGCAGCACATCCGCCTATGCCGGCCCACGGGCTGCGAGGCCGTCTACGCCTTGGACATCCCTGCCCCTAAACTGAAAGAAGCCGCCATATCCATGGAGGACGCCCTGTCCGTGGGCCGCCTGTTCGATATGGATGTGATTGGGCCGGATGGCATAAAGCTTAGCCGCAAGGAACAGCGGCCTTGCCTGGTCTGCGGCGGCCCGGCCGCCCTTTGCGCCCGCAGCCGCACCCATGGCCTAAGCGCGGTGCAGGCCGCCGCGGAGGCCCTCTTGGCGGATTTCGCGGCGGATACCTTGGCCGCGGCCGCCCATTGGGCTTTGCTCGACGAAGCCTGCCTCACCCCCAAGCCCGGCCTTGTGGACGGGGCCAACGCGGGCGCGCACCAAGATATGGATCTTTATACCTTTGAAAAGAGCGCGGCCGCCCTCCTGCCGTATTTTCGCGAAGCCGTACGCTTGGGCTTGGAAAACGCCGCCTATGCACCCGCCATGGCCAGCCTGCGTCAAGCGGGCTTAGAAGCAGAGCAAACCATGCTCGCCGCCACGGGCGGCGTGAACACGCACAAGGGCCTGATCTACAGCCTGGGCCTCTTGCTGTGCGGCCTGGGTCAGAGCCTTGCCGGGCAGGAGGAGAATTATATCCTCCACGCCAAGCGTCTGGCTGGTGTGGGCCTGGAGGAAGCCCTGCAAAATGCAAAGCGCGCCCCCCAAAGCCATGGGGAGCGCATCTATAGCCAAACGGGCCTCTTGGGCGCGCGGGGCGAGGCGGCGGCGGGCTTCCCTACCGCCGTCAAGACGCATGTGGCCCTGCGTGCCACGCGAAAAAGCCTGCCCGAGAACGAGGCCCGCATCCTGGCCCTGCTCTCCTCTATGGCGGAGCTGGCGGATACCAACCTTCTGCACCGGGGCGGCGAAGCGGGCCTCAAATTCGTGCAGGGCGAGGCCCGCCGCATCCTGGCCTTGGAGCCGGATGCGCAACGCCTGCTCTGCGCCGTGCGTGAGCTAGACGCGGCCTGCATCAGCCGGGGGCTCAGCCCAGGCGGCAGCGCGGATATGCTGGCTCTGGCGCTCTTTCTCGACCGGGTGGAGGGCTGGATGCCCTAAAACAGCCGTACTTGCTCGGCCTGTCTGGCCCGGCAGGGCAGGCTTGCCGCCTTGAGGGGCAGCTCCGCCGCAAAGGGCGAGGCTTCCCCACCGCCGGTGAGGATTAATTCCTCGCGCGCACGGGTCATGCCCACGTAGAGCAGGCGGCGTTCCTCCTGCATATCCGTTTCCATTCCCTCCCGCTCCAATGGCAGCGCGCTGCGGTGCAGCCCGGCGAGAAAGACCACCGGGAACTCCAGGCCCTTAGCCCCGTGCAGGGTCATCAATCGCACGGCCCCGGAGGCGTAGATTTTGCCGGAAGCGCGGCGGATATCCCCCTCTTGCCCCAAAATCAGGGTCTGCAAAAAGTCCGCCATGCGATCATGGAAGGCGGCGGCGTTGAGCAGGCGCTCCATAGCCTCCCCGCCCCCGTGCGCCTCTGCCCAAGCTTCCAGCAGGCGGCGGGGCTTTTCTTTTGCCAGCTTGGGCAAATATGCCTCGGCCTCGTCCAGCCAAAGGGCCAGGTGGCCAAAGCCGCCCAGGCTTTGCCGCAGGGCGGCGAGGTCGAGCGTTTCCATGGAAGCGACGGTTCGCGCCGCCTTCTCCCGCAAATCCTTGGGGCAGGCCCACACCAGCTCCAGAGCGGCGCAGAGGGCTTGCGTATCCACTGGGGGGGCGGCGACCAGGGATGTGAAGAAAGCCAGCGTACCCCGCACTTTGTCGTCCTCCAAATAATCCCCTCGGCCCAGAATCAGGCAAGGGATGCTGTCGTGCCGAAGGCAGCTTTCGATCAAATCGAGCTGGTGGTGGGTGCGGCAGAGCACGGCCATCTCGGAAAAGGCGCGCGTACCCTCGCCGCGCACGTTACCCTCGTGGGGCGCGCTGCCCCCTTGGGGTGTTGCCCCGGCCGCCAGCATATCCACGCCGCCTGTTATGCGGCCGATCTCCTTGGCAATCCACACCGCCTCGCTAAAAGGGCTATCCCCCTTCAGCAGGCGAACAGAAGCCCCGGAAGGGCAATGTGACTGCAGGCCGCGCGGCGCGCCGCCGTTGTGGCTGATAAGCGCTTCGGCCGCCTGCAAAATCTCGGGTGTGGAGCGGTAGTTTTCACCCAGGGTCAGGGTGACAAGCTCCGGCATTTCGGCTTTGAGCTCATCAAAACAATTGGCGCTGGCCCCCCGGAAGCCATAGATGGATTGATCCGGGTCGCCAATGACGAAAAGGCTTTGGCCGGCCGCGCTCCAATGATGCACCAACTGCCGCTGCACCGCGTTGATATCTTGAAATTCATCCACCAAAAGATAGTTGAAGCGGCGCTGTTTGGATACGTCCGTCTCCAGGGCTTCCAGCAGGAGATCGTCAAGGTCGCGGGCATTATGCGCTTGCAGCGCCTGGGCATAGGCATCGAGCAGGGCGGGGTCTATGCCCGCTTTCTCTGGGCTAAGCCCGGCCTTGGCCCTGCCAATGGCTTGCAGCACTTTGGCGGGCGGTTCCTTATCCCCCCGCGCGGCCATCACTTCGCGCAGAAGGGCCAGGGCCTCGCCCCGGCCCAGGAGGGCTTTAGGGGGCAACATATCCAGGCAGATGGCGTGGAAGGTGCCCACGGTCAGCCCCTTGGCCGCCCGCTTGCCGCCCAGCGCCGCCTCGATGCGACCGCGCAGCTCCTTGGCGGCCGCGTTGGTAAAGGTCACCGCCGTGATCTCCCCAGGCCGCACGCCCCGCTCTTGGATCAGCCAGAGGATGCGCGCGACCAGCGTGCCGGTTTTGCCCGTACCCGGCCCGGCGATTACGGCCACGGCCCGCTCTTCTGCCTTCGCCGCCCGCTTTTGAGCGGGGTTCAGGCCGGAGGGAGCGGTGGCTTCTTTCTTTTCTTCCTGCACGGGGGTCTGCTCCGCTTTGGGTGCTAGCGCTTGCTTCGCTTTCTTTTTCAAGCCCGGGGCGGCAAGATCCAGCAGAGCGGTTTGCCCTCGTAAAGCTTCTAGCTCGCCTGCGGCAAAGAGGGAGATCACACCGTATTCGCCATCGTATCCCGCTTCTCTCGTGACCTGTCCAGCCCGCAGGCGGCGGATGCCCTCGGCCAGGACCGGGCCACCCGCCTGCTCGATATCCGAAAGCGACGCTTCCCGCAGGATATAGAATTCCGGCCCCAGC
>DHOI01000104.1:3314-3927 GCA_002409725.1 Christensenella sp. UBA5394 | reverse complement strand
CCGGCCGCTTCTTCTGCCGCTACCGCGCCGTAAATCGCGCTGCCAACGCAGCTTCCGTTATCCGCCGTAGAAACGGAAACCGGTATTCCCATAACATCGGCATAGGTTTGCATGAGGAACGGGTTTTTCACCGCTACACCTCCCGTTGCGCACAGCCGCTCCACCCGAATCCCATAGCTGCAAAACTGCTCCACGATTCTACGTTTGCCAAAGCTCAGTCCTTCCACCAGCGCCCGGTAAATCTCCTCACATTTCGTAGACAGGCGCAGCCCCAGGATCATGCCGGACAGGTTTGTGTCCAAAAGAACAGAGCGGTTTCCGTTCCACCAGTCCAAGACCAGGAGCCCGCTCTCACCGGGCCCGTAGCGATTTGCAAGATCGTTGAGATGATCAAAAACGGATAGGCCTCTATCTTGTGCCTGCGCAAAATAAGAAGCGGGCACGCAGGTATCTGCAAACCATTTAAAAAGATCGCCTAAGGTAGCTTGCCCGGCCTCATAGCCATACAAGCCCGGAAGAATGCTATCATACGAAACACCATATAGCCCCGGTATGGGCAATTCCTGCTGGTTTACCAGCATATCGCAGCTCGATGTGCCCATAACGGAAAGCA
>DHOI01000104.1:462-3170 GCA_002409725.1 Christensenella sp. UBA5394 | reverse complement strand
GATGTGCCCATAACGGAAAGCATAACGCCGGGCTCAGATACCCCCGCTCCCACAAAAGCCGCTTGGCTATCCCCCAGGGCAGCCGCCACCGGGATGGCAGGCGGCAGCCCCCACCGGCGGGCCAATTCCGGTTTTATCTGGCCAACAGGATGGCATACCCCGGCCAAGTCTTGTGTCAGCTTCTCCTGCACCACTTGGGAAAACCCCGGTGCAACCGCGGCAAAATAATAGCCAGAGGGATAGCCTGCCTGTGGACTCCACAGGGCTGCGCAGGCGGCTATACTGCGGCTTCTGGTACGGGAGCCGGTCAGGTAAAAGGTGATCCAATCCGCCAACTCGATAAAAGCGTCCGCCGCTTGGTATATCTCCGGTGCTTTTTCATATGTCTCCAATATTTTAGGAAACATGGATTCAGCATAAATACTGCCGCCGCAAAACTGTAGGAACCGTTCACCCCGGTTGCGTGCAACCTCCGTCATCCTTTCCGCCTGGGGCTGCGCGGCATGGTGTTTCCATAGCTTGGCATAAGCGTAGGGATTGGCTTCGTATTGTGGATGCAGGCATAAAGGCACGCCCTGCTTATCAACGGGCATCATCGTGCATTGGGTGAAATCCACACCAATGCCGATCACGCCCTGCGGGTCGGCCCCCTTCTGAAACAGCGTGGGAATGAGCACATCCAATGCCTGTATATAATCTGCCGGATGCTGCAGCGCGAAGGAGGGCTCCAGGGGAACACCGCAGGGCAGCTGTTCACTCATAATGCCATGGGCGTACCGCTGCGAGGCGCTGGCTATCATAGCGCCCTCCATATCAAGAAGTACCGCCCGTGCCTCTTCGGAACCAAAATCTAGGCCTATACTGTATGTTCCCATCCCGGCGGGTCTCCTTTCCCCATACGCTGCTTATTGGCCGTATGTCTCCCAGCCGGCCTTCTCCTGGGCAATAAGCGCAGGATCCAGCGGCGGGATATCCGCGCCCATCGCCTTGGCAAGCACAAAAGTTTTAGCGCTCTCTTCAAGGTAAACGGCGGAATACAGGGCCTCCTCAAGATCGGCCCCATAGGCTAGAACGCCATGGTGCTTAAGAATAACGGCCAGCGACTCCCCCGCATATTCCACAGCCAGCATGCCCATGCCAACCGCGGAGGAGGGCGTGAAAGGCGCAACCCTAACCGGATTGTGGCAGGCATCAATAATGGTTACCAGGAATTCGGGCAACGTATCGGTTATAAAGCCTGCCGCTGTGGCCCACGGCTGGTGCGTATGGATGATGGCGTTCACCTTGGGCATATGCTCAAACATATAGATCAGGGCGCACGAGTCCGAAGAAGTCTTACGACGGCCTTCCAAAACCTCGCAGCAACCGTTGATAAGACATATGTCCTTCGGTGTCATCTCCTCATAGGACATGCCGGAAGGTGTTACAAGATATTGATCCCGCCCGACCCGCGCACTTACGTTGCCGCCGGAAAGCGATACCAAATGACCCCGTTTGATTTCCAACGCCGTTTTCAGAACTTGCTCTTTTTCCCGTTCAAACATTGCGTTCCCTCACTTCATCTATACAGCGCGTCATAAACTCACGGGCCTGGGTGATATAGGCAAGGTAGTCCTCGCGCTCTGTGTTCCACATCTCCACCACCAGCGGGCCGCAAAACTCCATCTCATCCAGCGTTCTGAATACCGCTGGAAAATCCAGGCACCCGGTCCCAAAGGGAAGTGTGGCCTCATAGTTGCCTATGATCGAATCGCGCATATGCACAGCTACGATATGTCCCTTCCCATAGGGAAGTTCCATCACCGGGTCGATGCCCAGCGAATTTATGTTGGCCACATCCGGGTATATTTGCAGCCAGCAGGAGCCGATCTGCTCTACCACCTGCATCGTATCCCGAACCGCCAGAAGGTTGCCTTCTACCGGTTCAATGGCCAGCGTGACGCATGCGCGTTCCGCCATCCTCACACATTTTTCGATGTTTTCGACGTAGCGTTTTTTCGTCTCCGTTGTTCTAGGCTCCTGGTCGTAAACATCGAAGCCGGATACCTGGATGATTCGGATACCGAGTTCGCCGCTGAGCCGAATGGCTTTTTGCATAACATCCAAGCCCCTTTGCACCAGCTTGGGGTCGCCGCTGCCCAGGGGATAACGCTTGTGGCCGCTCAGACAAGTCGTCAGGATCATCATCCCGTTATTGGCGGCTGCGGCGCGCAGGCGGGCAGTTTCTTCTTTCCCCCAGTCCAGCCTGGCCAAGCGGGCATCCGTGCTGTCAAGGCTTAATTCAAAGCTATCGTAGCCGCAGGATTTGGCTTCGCCAAACATTTTATCAAATGTCTGGGGTTTGAGTGCTTTTTCATAAATTCCAAAGAGCGGATATCGTTCTAACATAAAGTCACCGCTCATTTATCTCTCTCAGCAGGCTCTCATATTGTTCGGCCGGCTCTGGAGCTTCCCAAATCGTCCGCCCTATTACAATCGCATCCGCACCGGCGTCCACCACCTGCGGCAGAACCGTCCGATCAATCCCCCCGTCCACCATGATGGATATCCTTGGGGGCAACATGCTCCTTGCGTATGTGATCTTGTCCAGTATATGCGGATTGAACCTTTGCATCCGGCCATCCGGCTCGGCCGTCATAATCAGCACATAATCCACATCATCCACATAGGGAAGAGCCCGGTCAGTAGAAGCCATACAATTAAACGCC
>DHOI01000104.1:0-261 GCA_002409725.1 Christensenella sp. UBA5394 | reverse complement strand
GATACAATTAAACGCCAGGCCCGCCTGGCCGCCCGCCGTGCGGATTTTATGCAGAAGCACGGCAGGGTATCTTGCGCTTTCAATATGAACTGCAATTTTTTTGATGCCCAAGGCGAGGAGCTGATCAATCCAGGGTTCGGGATCCATTACCAGCAAATGGGCATCCAGTGCTTGGGGGGTGAAAGCGGCAACCGCCCGTATCGTTTTCATGCCAAAGGTGATATTGTTTACAAAATTGCCATCTTCTATATCTAAATGAAT
>DHOI01000076.1 GCA_002409725.1 Christensenella sp. UBA5394 | reverse complement strand
TAAGGACTTTTTTGACAGTCTGCGCAACGACCCCGCACTTCCGTGCGGGGCCGTTGCTTGCATTAAGCGATTTCTAATGCCAATTCCATCATCTGTGTAAAGGTCTCCTGACGCTCTTGTGCGCTGCATTCCTCCCCCGTGACCAGGCTGTCCGAAATGGTGCAGATGGCTAGTGCGTTCTTGCCCGTGCGGGCAGCGTTCATATAGAGGGCCGCTGCCTCCATTTCGACCGCCAGCACGCCCATTTTCTGCCAGGCCATGGTGTGCAGCCCATCGTCATAAAACAGGTCGTTGGAGAGGAGGTTGCCGATGTATGTGATGAGGCCCATTTCCTCGGCCTTATCCGCCGCCTTTTTGAGAAGGCCCCAGCTGGCGATGGGCGCGAAATGGCCCAAAAGGCCGTATTGCTCGGCAAAATTGGAATTGTAACAGGCTCCCTGGCCCAGCACGATACTGCGCAGCTTCAGTTCGGGGCTGATGGCCCCGGCCGAGCCAATGCGGATAATGTTTTCCACGCCGAAGGTGTTGAATAGTTCGTAGCTGTAGATGCCGATGCTGGGCATGCCCATGCCGCTGGCCATGACGGATACGCGTTTGCCCTTGTAGAGGCCGGTGTGCCCCTGTACGCCGCGAACGTTGTTGACCAACTTGGCGTTTTCAAGGTAAGTCTCAGCGATGAATTTGGCCCGCAGGGGATCCCCAGGCATCAGCACGGTGGGGGCGAAATCTGCAGGGACTGCTTGAATGTGCGGGGTAGCGATGTTAGCCATGATTCATTCCTCCTCGGTATAATCGTCCGTTTCAGTGAGCTCCGGCGCCTCCTCGGGCAGGTAGAGGGATACCTCCGAAGCGGGCAGGGCGGTAACGCTTTTGAGGCTGGATTGGATGCGCCGGGTGCGTACGCCGATCAGCGTATCCAGCTCGTTGTTAGCCCGGGTAAGCTGCTTCTGCGTGCGTGTGAGCACCTCGTGGAACCTTTGGAACTCGGTTTTCACGGCGCTGAGCACCTTCCACACCTCTCCGCTGCGGCGCTGGATGGCCACGGAGCGGAAGCCCATTTGCAGGCTGTTGAGCAGGGCAGCCATGGTAGAAGGCCCTGCTAGGTTCACCCGGTATTCCACCTGCAGCCGCTCGATCAAGCCCAGGCGCACGGCCTCGGCATAAAGCCCCTCCGTGGGCAAAAACATGATGCCGAACTCCGTGGTATGCGGCGGGTCGATGTATTTATCGCGGATGTCCTTGCCAAAGCCGCGGATACGGGCTTTAAGGGTCTCCTGGCTGGCCTTGACCCTGGCCGGGTCGCCGCCGTCGTAGGCATCCATCAATTCGGCGTAAGCATCCATAGGGAATTTGGAATCGATGGGCAGCAGCACGTGCCCCTCGCCATCCCCGGGCAGGCGGATGGCGAACTCCACGCGTTCCCGGCCCCGGGGGCTGGTGAGCGCGTTCTTTTCGTATTGCTCGGGCGTGAGGATCTCCGTGAGGATGGCCTCAAGCTGGATCTCACCCAGGATGCCCCTGGTCTTTACGTTGGAGAGCACTTTCTTGAGGTCGCCCACGCCCACGGCCAGGCTCTGCATCTCGCCCAGGCCCTTGTAGACCTGTTCCAGGCGCTCGTTCACCAGCTTGAAGGACTGGGTCATGCGCTCGTCCAATGTTTTTTGTAGCTTCTGATCCACCACCAGGCGCATCTCGTCCAGGCGCTTGTTGTTATCCGCCTGCAAAGCGCCCAGGCGCTGCTCCATGGTAGCGCGGATGTTCTCCAGCTTTTGCTCGTTCTCCAGGGCGCTGGTTTTGAGTCGGTTCTCCATCTGGCCGCTCATGGCCAGGAGGCTACGCTGGATATCCGCCAGCTTTTCCGTTTGCGCGCGGGCCTGGGCGACTTGGTTCTCGGCCAAAAGGGAGCCCAGGGAATGCACGCTGCGCTGCACGGTATCCGCCATCTCGGATCGTAGGTCACGCTGGCTCTGCGCCAGCTCCCGGCTAAGCTCGTCTACATCCTCCCGCCGCGCAGCCAGCTCGCGCGATAGCCCTGCCAGCTTGACAAGGGCCGATATCAGCAAAATTACACACAGGGCGCAAAGCCCCAGCAGGGCCCAGGACAGCACCTGCATTTACGCTTCCCCCTTGCGGCCCAACACGCGGTCTACGGCCTGCACCAAGAACAGCCCCAACGCCACCCCGCCCACATATTGGATCAAATTGAAGGGCAGTCCCGCAGCCGCCGGGGCCAGGCCATAGAGGATGCTTTCATAGAGGAAATAGCCCAGCGGCATCACCGCGCCGCCCAGGGCGAGCGCAAAAAATCTGCTTTTGAAGGAGCCGCTGCCTCGCGCCATCAGGCGGCCCGCGATAAAGGCCATCAGCCCTTTAATAAGCAGCGTGGCCGGAGCATAGAGCATGCTGCCCAAAATCAGGTCCGCCACCGCGCTGCCTATGCCCGCGGCCAGCGCTCCCCATGCACCGCCCAGCATATAGGCGCAGGTGTAGACAATGGCATCCCCCGCGTTCACGTAGGCTCCGCTCATATTGGGGATGGGGATGGGCATGGAAATGGTCACCACGCACACCAAGGCGCACAGCGTAGCGATGCGCACAATCAGGCGCACCTTTTCATCAGTCTTTTTGCTCATTGTATCTCCTCTCACGCCCGGATGTCGGGCAGAATATAGTCCTCGGTATCAAACGCGGGATATTCCACCCGCCAAAGCGCCAGCCCATGCGCCGGCGCCGTAGGCCCGGCGTCCTCCCGCTGCCCGCTTTCAAGGGCGCGGGCCAGATCGGCCGTTGAGCGCCGCCTCCCGCCGATCTCCAGCATTGTGCCGACCAATATGCGCACCATATTATATAAGAAGCCGCTGCCCGCTATCTGATAGCAAATAAGGCCCGGTTCTTCAGCCTTGAACCACTTGGATTCGTAAACCGTGCGCACAGTGGATTTCATCTCTATACCCGCAGCCTTGAAGGCGCTAAAGTCGTGCTCGCCGATGACGAGGGCCGCCGCTTCCTCCATGGCCGCAAAATCCAGCGGATGGTGCACGTGCAGAGCGGTATTCCTCAAAAACGGGCTGCCATGCGGCGCATGCCAAACGGTATAGCGGTAATGCTTGCGCACTACGTCGAAGCGCGCATGGAAATCCGCCGGGGCCGGGCAGCTGTAGGCCACACGGATATCCGGCGGCAGGCCCGCGTTGAGGGCATAGGCGAATTTATCCGGCGGCACGCGGCTATCCGTATCGAAATGTACGACCTGTGCGCGGGCGTGCACACCGCTGTCCGTGCGGCCGGAGGCGTGCAGGCGGATCTCCTCGCCGGTGATTTTATGCAGCTCTGCTTCCAGCCTCTCCTGCACGGAAAGGCCGTTGGGCTGGGTCTGCCAGCCTACATAGGCCGTGCCGTCGTATTGCACGATCATGCGGATACGGCTCATGGCGTTTCCTCAGAGCCGAGAACTTTGAGCGGGCCGCCCAACAGCGGCTGCACAAAGCACAGCTCGGGCTCGCCATTTAGCAAAAATATCGTGATCACATCCTGGTTTTCCAGCGCGCACAGCAGCAGGGTTACATCCCCAACCTGCTCCACCCGGCTGGGGAAGCCCCCCGAAAGGCTCGCGGCCACGGCTTCATCCAAGCTTATGTCCGAGAGCGCGCCGGCAATGGATTGATCCGGAAAGCTGCCGGCGTTGTAAAGCTGCTCCGCCTCCACGGTATAGCCCGCTTCCCGCAGCAGAGCCGCCACGTGTTCATAGGGATGATCGGCCGGCAGGCCGCGCCACAGCAACAGGGCCATGGCCAGCACAACGGCGCTGGCGATCAGTAGGATATTGCGTTGTTTATCCTTCATTTCCATAAGCATCAACTTATGGCCTGCACGGCCACGATCAGGGCGATAAGGCCCAGGGTAAGGGCGGCTGCACAAGCATCAGCCGGGGCAAATTTCAGCACGTGCATGCGGGTGCGGCCCTCGCCGCCGTGATAGCAGCGGCTTTCCATGGCCATGGCCAGCTCGTCCGCTCTGCGGAAGGCGCTTACGAACAGCGGCACCAGAATGGGTACCATGGCCTTGGACCGCTGTAGGATGTTGCCGGATTCCAGATCCGCCCCGCGCGCAAGCTGGGCTTTCATGATCTTATCCGCTTCCTCCAGCAGCGTGGGGATAAATCTGAGGGCGATGGTCATCATCATGGCCAGCTCATGCGCCGGGAATTTGAGGGCGGAAAAGGGTAGCAGCAGCCGCTCCAATCCATCCGTAAGGGCGATGGGCGTGGTGGTAAGAGTCATCAGCGAGGTACCTGCCACCAGCAGCACCAACCTGAGGGCGATAAAGCAGGCCTGCCAAACGCCCCCTGTGGTGATGTGGATGACCCACCAATCCCACAGCGGCGCGCCTGTGCGGATCATCAACAGGTTCAGCACGAACATGAACACCAGAATCCACTTGAGCGGTTTGAGGGAACGCCAAAGGTAGCTAAGCGGCACGCGGGAGAGCAGCGTAGCACCCACGGCAAAGGCCGCCACAGGCACGAAGAGCCACATATCCTTGACCAAAAACACCGCCACCAGGTAGGCGATCATCAGCAAAAGCTTGGTTCGCGGGTCCAGGCGATGCACGGGGGAATTGCCTGGGAAATACTGCCCCAGCGTGATATCTTTAAACATGGCGGCCCTCCCTTTTCAGCAGGAAGGAGGCCAGGGCTTCCATTTCGTATAACGGGGGGACTTCTAACCCCCGCGCCCGCAGGGCCGTGGCCAGCTTGCAGGGAGCGGGCAGATCAAGGCCGATGGCACGCAGTTCATCCTCTTGCGCGAAAACCTCAGCGGGCGTGCCGATGCGCACCAGCCTACCCTGGTTTAAAACGGCGATACGCCCTGCGCAGCGCGCCACATCCTCCATCGAGTGGGAAACCATCGCCACAGCGCAGCCGATCTCGCCACGCAGGTTATTGATAGTATGGAGGATATCCGAGCGGCCCGCCGGGTCCAGCCCGGCCATGGGCTCGTCCAGCACCAGGTACTTGGGCCGCATGGCGATGACCCCGGCCAGCGCAGCCCGGCGCTTTTCGCCGCCGCTCAGCTCAAAGGGGGATTTGGAAGCAAATTTTTTATACGGGAGGCCAACCAGCTCCAGCGCCTCATGCACGGCCGCCTCGATCTCATTTTCCCCGAAGCCCATGTTACGGGGGCCGTAGGCAACATCCTTGGCCACGGTCTCCTCAAAAAGCTGGTATTCAGGATATTG
>DHOI01000085.1 GCA_002409725.1 Christensenella sp. UBA5394 | reverse complement strand
GCGATGGCCAGGGCGTCCCCCCCCCCCGCCCGCTCCATGCGGGCCACAAAGCCAAAGGGCTGCAATTCGATGCGCTCCACCCGGCAGCCCAGGCTCCGGGCCATCAGGGCATGGGCCAGCTCATGCAGGGAAAGGGCCAACAGGGCCGTAAGGCAGGCTCCTAATTCCCCGGCGATGGCCATCCACAGGACCAAAAGCAGCAGCAGCGGGCTGCACTCGAGGGCAGTCTCCCCTACATAGCCCAGCCGCACGGCCTATACGCGCCCCGCATCCAGGCCGAAATAGGCGATGGGATCCGTGGGCCTGCCCGCATCGTATACGGCCAGAACCAGGCTGCCCTCCGCCCGGGCCAACGTATCCTTTACGGCCAGCTGCTGGCCTTCCTCCACAGCGATCTCCGTGAGGCCGTAGTAGACCAGCTCGTTATCCGCCTCCAGCAGCGTCAGGCGTACATAGCCGCCCAAGGCCTCGTCCTCCCCCAGCTCCTTCACCTTGCAGGCAGCCGGCGCGTAAAGCTGCTGCGCGCCGCCCAGCGTAAGGGTAGCCAGCAGGCTCTCATCATCCAGCCTGGCGCTCTCATAGCTTATGCCCAGTTCGGGCCGGGCGTCGGCTGAAAAAACCTCGATGATGCCGGGCAGCTCCACAAAACGAAGGCGGCCCAGGCCCTCGTCCAGGCCCAAGCCCTCCATGGCGCTATCCGATACGGCATCCTCTAGCGCCTGCCGCAAGCCGGAAATGGGCAGCACCGTTTCGCCCGTGCCTTCGCTCCAGCGCAGCAGCAGCACAGTCGCACATGCTGCCGCGCATAGGCCGGCTTTCACCAGCATGCTGCCGGCGCGTGGTGCGGCATAGGCCCGATGGCGCAGGCGGCGCGCGCCCCTGCGGGCCGAATCGCCGATCGCGCCGCCGATATAGCGGGGTGTACGCAGGCGGCCCTGGGCCTCTCCAGAGGTAAAGCCCGTATGTTCCACCGGCTCGATAGACATAAAAATCCCCCCTTCTCACATTCAATCATATGAGCGGGGGGAGGGATTTCATGCTTCTTCGGGATTCTTCGTGCTTCTTAATGCTTTCTGGGTCTTCGCATCCAAACGTTGACCACGATGCCCACGCCGATCATATTGGTGAGCAGGTTGCTGCCCCCATAGCTGATGAAGGGCAGAGGGATGCCCGTGACCGGCATCAGGCCGATGGTCATACCGATGTTTTCGAATACGTGTGCGGTCATCATGCCGGTCACACCGATCACCAGGCAGCTGCCGAAATTATCCTTGGTGGCCATGGCGATATAGAGCCAACGGAAAATCAGCAGGAAGTAGAGCACGATGATAGCCGTGCCACCGATGAAGCCCAGGCCTTCCACGATGCCGGAAAAGACGAAATCCGTATGCCGCTCCGGCACAAATCTGAGCTGCGCCAGCGTACCCTCTGAGAAGAAGCCCTTGCCATAAAGCTGGCCCGAGCCGATGGCGATCTTGGATTGGGATACGTTATAGCCGTAGTTGGTCATATCCAGCTCCGGGTCAAGGAAGACTTTGATGCGCATCTGCTGCTTGGGATCGAGCAAAAACCGGTAGGCAAGCGGAGCGCCTACGGCCAGGGCCCCGGCCGCGGTGGCGATATAGCCCCAGGAGATCCTACCCATAAAGAAGATGAAAACCAATATGCATATATAGACAAAGGCGGTGCCAAAATCCGGCTGGAGCATGACCAAAACGGTGGGCCCGGCGCAGAGGAGCACTGCGTAGGCAATGGATTTGAGGCCTGTGAGCCTACCGTACTTATCCATGGATTCGGATACGATCTCTGAAAGGACCATAATGATAGCGATCTTGCAGAACTCACCGGGCTGCAGGGCGCGGTCGATGAAATCCAGCTTGAACCAGCCCTGGATGCCGCGCACCTTGGTGGTGGTCAGCAGGATCAGCAGCAGCAACACGATGGCGAAATAGGCGTATTTGATCACGAATTTATACACCTTATAATCCACCGCAATGATGAAGAGGAAGGCAGCCAGCCCCACCAGGAAGTTGACCGCCTGCTTTTTGACATAAGTAAGATTCAGCTTTTCCAGATAATCGGAAAGGCCGGCCTCTTCCCCGCTAAAGGGATCCGCCATAATGCTGGCGATGCTGATAAGGCCGATGGCCACCAGCAGCACCACCAGGGCCAGGGTGAACCAATCGATCTGTTTTAAAAAATCCTTATCGAACATAGGCTATGCTTCGTTTGGGGGGCTACCCCGCCCAAACAGCTCCTTCACCTGCTCATAGGTCGCCAGGTATTTATCGATGGTAGCGGCATAAACGATGGGCCGGTTCACCCGCATGGTGTGCTCGGCCCCCTCACCCAGCAGCAGCTTATCGAGCTGCATGGTGGCATTGGCTGCAGCCTCGAAATAGGGCTCGATGCACAGGCCGTAGATGTCGTTATCCTGGAAAAGCTCCAGGTTTTCATCGCTCAAGCCGCAGCCGAACACCGTGATAGAGATTTGGTTGAGCAGGGCCGGGTTGGGCGTGACCGCCGGGGCCTGCCCTTCCGCCGCTGCGGGCGTGGGGCTGGGCGAGGGCGCGCCATCCTTGCGGAAGCGGCTGTCCGCCTGGCTGCGGGCTTTCACGGCCAGGGAGGCCGAGGCGGTATCCACGGCATAGAGGCCCTTGATATCCCGGTTATAGAGGATGTATTCTGCCAGGGCGTCGATGGCCACCTGGCCCTCCCCCGCCCGCTCCAGGCTCACAGCCTGGTACTGCGGGTAATATTGGCGGATGGCTTCTTCGATTTTGCCGGAGATCTCCGCCGTTCCCACGCCATAGATCAGGATGCGGCCGGATTTAAGGCTGCGCTCGGTCATACGCTCGGCAATGCCCCGGGTAAGCTCCTCGATATAATCCGTATCATCCGCCACCACATTGGCGTGCAGTCCCTCGATGGCGCAGGCCGCATAGGGCACGGCCACGTATAGCCCGGCCTCGAGGGCGGCTTTCACGGCCCCGTCGTTGGCCCCATCCGGGTTGGCGATGAGCAACGCCTTGCAGCCCTCGCCCGCCGCCTGGGCCACGGCTGCGGTAGCCCCCGTCCCCTTTGGGGCACGGTAGAGCTTGGCCGGGTGGCCCAGGTTCTCCGCCGTGCGTAAAAAGCCATGCATCATCATGTAGGTAGACATTTGCCCGTCATCCTCGGCGATAAAGCCTACCAGCTCGCCCAGGCCATCCAAAGCCGCCCCGAGAGCCTCCGCCCCGGCGGTTTCGCCGGTCTGTGCCTCTTCCTCGGCCACGGGCGCGGCGGAAGGCTTTGCGCAGGCGCAAAGCAGCAGGGCCATAAGGGCCACAAGGGCGAGAATGTGTCGTTTCACGAGCCTACCTACCTCCCGGGCTGTAATAAAGCCATGATAATGCAAAACGGCCCTCTTGTCAGCCGTTTTGCCTTTTAATTTACAGATTCATCATTTTTCGCGCCCTTAAATGATATAGCGCGCTTCCTTGGCGGGCGCGGCGTCCAGTTCCCGCTTTTTCGCCTCATAGCCTGGCTTGCCCAAAAGGGCGTAGGTAGCGTTTTTTCCCTCCTCTACGCCGGGCTGGTCAAAGGCGTTGATATTCAGAAGCTCGCCGGCAAAGGCCGTTTGCACCTCGAAAAGGTACAGCAGCTGGCCGATGGTAAAGGGGTTGACCTCGGGCAGACGAATGCTTTTATTCATGTGACCGCTCTTGGTCACTGCGTATTCCGTGGCCCGCTGCTCAGAGGAGATCAGCTCGTTGAAGGTATGGCCGCTTAAAAAGGATACATCCGGGATGCCGTCGAATACGTGGGGAATGGCAACCTCCTCGCGGTATTTTTCCACACAGAGGAAGGTGACCACCTTATCGAAGGGGCCTTCGGTATAGAGCTGTACCTGTGAATGCTGATCCGTAACGCCCAGAGCCTTGACGGGCGTTTGGCCCGTGTGCACAGGGTTGCCCTGCAAGTCTTTATTCTTCCCCAGAGATTCAGCCCACAGTTGGGCGTACCAATCGGCCATATACCTAAGGGAGTCCGCATAGGGCATAAGCACGCCGATGTTGCAGCCCTTTTCCATGGCCAGCACCTCTAGCGCAGCCAGCATATAAGCCGGGTTCTTGTGGATATCCTGCTCTGTGCAAAGCTCGTCCATATAGGCCGCGCCGGCCAGAAGCTCCTTAATATCGATGCCGCACACGGCCGCGGCCAATAGGCCCACGGGGCAAAGCTCGCTGAAGCGGCCGCCAACGCCATCGGGCACATAGAAGGTGCGCAGGCCGTTCTCTTTGGCGATCTTGATTAGGTTGCCCTTGCTTTCATCCGTGGTGGCGATTACATGCCGGCTCCAATCCTCCCCAACCTCGCGGCGCAAGGCTTCCGTAAAGAGCAACAGCTGGGCCATGGTTTCGGAGGTGCTGCCGGATTTGGTGATCACGTTGAAGCAGGTACGCTTCACGTCGATCACATCGAAAAAGGAGGCCATGCGCTCCGGATCCACGTTATCTTCCACATAAAGTTTGGGGCCTGCCCGACGCTCTTTGGGCAGGTCGTTATAGCGCAGGTGGGAAAGGGCCTGCTGCACGGCGATGGGGCCCAGAGCGCTGCCGCCGATGCCCAGCACCACAAAGGTGTCGAAATTCTCGCGCACATAGCCTGCGGCCTCGAGTAATTTCTGTACCACCTGGCCCTGGTTGTACGGGAGGTTGCGCCATTTCATGCCGCTGTCGCGTTTCGCTTCCATGGCTGCAGCGGCGGCCGCGTATTGGCCGACACGGGCCGTAAGCTCCGCCGCGTCAAGGCCCATCTCGCCCACATAGGGCCGGAGCATATTGTTATAATCCACGCGGATGCGCATGGCGTCACGCCATTGCCGATCTTCATACCGTTGCATAATTTATGAAGGTTCCTCCCGTGTCAAGTTTATTGAGCATACCAGGTAAGTATATCACATATCCCGCCCCTGTGGGCATAGTTTATTGTATGAATCCTATCGTCATGAATCCTGCCAAATCGAGGTCGCCTATGCATTTGGATCAGCACAAGCTCCACCCGCTCCCTGCCCTGCTGATAGCTATGGGCCTTACTTTGCTGGGGCTGATGCTCTATGCGGCCTTTGCGGGCCGGGAATACGGGCACATAGACGCCGCCGTGGTAGACGCCTACACCATGGAGCCTCTGGCGGACGCGGTGCTGGTCTTTCCGGATAGCGGCAAGCAAGCCGTAACGGATCAAGCGGGCCGGGCACAGGTCTTCGGCCTGCCTATCGAGAGGCACCGGGCGCAAAACCGGCTTCTGTGCCAGCCCTATGGCGAATGCACCCTGCTGGTCTATTGCGAGGGGTATATCCCCTACGCCCTTTTCTACGTGCAACTCCAGCCCGGCCGCATCCGCAGCGGCCCCACCATCTTCCTCTTCCCGCAATACGAGGGCGCGCCGGAGGTGATTACCATCGTGGAATCCCCAACTGAGGAATGGGCGCGGGGATTGGTGGAAAAATATAGGCCGTAATGATATCCCCTTATCTGTATCAGCCATGATATAATATTTACTAGATAAACTGGATCGAATCATATATTTACGAAGGAGAGGATCATATGACCCTGCTAATCGTCAACACCCTGTCGGCAGCGGACGAGGCAGCCCGGGCGGCCATTGAAGAGCTGACAGCCGCCGTGCAGGATTACAAGGTGATAAACACGGAGGGCCTACGCATCTCGCCCTGCGTGGGCTGCAACGCCTGCTGGCTGGTGACGCCAGGCCTCTGCGCCATCAAGGATGATTACGAAGATATATTAAAGGACTACCTCCAATACGACGCGGTGGTATATATCGCGGGCACGGCGCTGGGCTTTGTGGATCACCGCATGAAAAACGTGATCGACCGTATCCTGCCCCTGGTTACTATGCTCACCTATATCGTGGATGGCCAGATGCGCCACGTGATGCGCTATGAGAAGGATTTCAAATGCGGTCTTTTGTATGCCGGTTCTGCGGACAAGCCCTATCTCGACCGCTGGCTGGGCCGGGTGGCCATCAATATGGGCGGCCAGAGCCTGGGCGCATACCCCATCGAAAGCGTGAAGGAGGTCCTTGCATGCATCTCGTAATCATCAGTGGCGCGGCGCGCCCCATGCCAAAAAGCAACACGGCTAAAATCATCGCCGCCTTCCGCAAGGGCTTTGAAGAAGGCGGGAACACGGCCGAAGTCTGGTATCTTTCTGACCGGCGGCAATGGCAGAGCGCGCGGGAGGCTTTCGCAAACAATGAGCTGATTCTCTTTGCCCTGCCGCTCTATGTAGAGAACATCCCCGGGATCATGTTGGAGTTTTTAGAAGGACTGCCGCCCAAGGCGCAGCCCGGCACGAAGATTGCCTTTCTCATCCAGGGCGGGTTCCCCGAAGCTTCCCAACTACGCTGTTGCGAATCCTTTGTGCAAACGCTGCCCCCCTATTTCAACTGCGAATATGCCGGGGCGCTGATCAAGGGCGATATGTTCGGCGTGAACCTTATGGGCGAGAAGCTCGGCTCGAAAATGGTGCTGCCCTTTGAAGAGATGGGCCGCAGCTTTGCCAAGGCCGGACGCTTTGACGATGCGGAAGCAGCCGCCTTTGCCGGGCGGGAATACCTGCCCGCCTCCACGCTGCGCAAATTCGAGCTGATCGGCAGGCCCATGCAAAAGTTCTTCATGGGCCGCATCGCCAAATCCCTCGGCTGCAAGAAAAAGCTGGACGATCGGCCGTATGCGCTTCGGTAAAAAGCAGGCCTTTGACGATCTGTTTAGATGAGGATTATTATGCAAACAGGAGGATCTTTCTTGGAACTTATCCAACTGACGCAGGAAAACCTCGAAAGGGAGCATATCTGCTGCGCCATTTCCAACAACAAGGATCCGCAGGTGGCCTCAAAAAAGGCCTGGCTGGCTGATCGTCTAGGAGAAGGCCTGGTCTTTCTCAAGGGCGATGTGCGCGGAAAGTGCTTCATCGAGTATGTCCCGGCGGAATATGCCTGGGTTCCCGTCGAGGCGGCGGGCTATATGCACATCAACTGCTTCTGGGTTTCCGGGCAGCACAAAGGGCACGGTCATGCGAACGCGCTGCTGGAAGGCTGCATCCGCGATAGCCAAGCGAAGGGCAAAAGCGGCCTATGCGTAATTTCCTCACCCAAGAAAATGCCCTTCCTTTCAGACCCGGCATATCTCGCCTATAAGGGCTTTTTGCAGGCGGATGCAGCGGAACCGTACTTTACGCTGCTATATCTGCCCTTTGCCGAAAATGCCCCCATCCCGAGATTCAAGGAGAAGGCCAAGGTGCCCCGCGTGGAGCAAAGCGGCTTCGCACTCTATTACACACCCGGCTGTCCCTTCACGACCAAGTATGTGCCGCTGATCGAACAAACGGCAGCGCAAGCCAGCCTGCCGTTCCAAAGCATCCGTATCGGCAGCCTGGAAGAGGCGCAAAACGCTCCGGCCGTGTGGACGAACTACGCCCTCTTCTATAACGGGGAATATATAACCAACGAGATATTATCCGAAAAAAAGTTTTTGACCCTTGCCCAAAACCTGAAAGACGGCGGTGCGCACAAGAAATAAGGTTACTTATCTTTACACAGGAGGCTCAGGCAAAATGTTCGAAACCAGCGGACGCATGGAGCAAACAATTTTGGTGGAACTTAAGCGGCATTTGCTGCCGCCCAAGCGCAGGACTTTCCTTTGGATATGCCTCGCTTTGCTGCTGCTCATCGCCCTTTTGCAGCTTTTCATGCGCTCCTATGGCGGAATGGCCTTTTCCCTTTGCGGCATCCTTTTTTTGATCATCCTCTATGAAATCAGGCTGAACAAGGCCGTCAAGCTCATGCTGCAAAGGTGGGAGGAAACCGAGGGTACGCCGGCGGTTTCCTACACCACTTCGTTTGAACCGGATTCCGTTCGCGTGCGCAACTATGCAAGCGGTGCAAACACCGCTATAAGATACGAAGTGCTGACAAGATTTGTGGAGACCAAAAGCGTATACGCCCTCTTCACGGCGGCCCGGCAGTTTGCGGTCGTCTTCAAGGCCGGCCTGGATGCGGCGCAGCGGGCGGAGCTAATCGCCTTTCTCAAGGAAAAGCCCACCAGAATCAAATGGTAAGCAGCCCATAAGGCGCAAAAAGCCGGGAGAATTTCTCCCGGCTTTTCTTGCGATGGTTTCTATTCAGCTTGCGCCGTCTGCGCCTCCGCGGCGGGCGCGCCGCCCTTGCCTCGCCCCCGTCGCCTACGGCGGCGCTGCGTGGCGGGCGCTTCGAGCTGGGCGCGGCCATCATCATCCATGGCCCTAAGAGTGCGAACCAGGGTAAAGGTGCCGTCCGGCGCTTGCTTGATGCGCAGCTTGGCAAAGAACTCGCCATGCTGGGTGCAGGTCGCAGCGGTCACAAAGCGGCCGCCGCCCCGGGCCGTCCAATTGCCGCAGCGTAGCCGCCTGCCGCAGGCCGGGCAATAGAAGCGACGGGCTTTGCTATCCTCAAAGACCGCGCCGCGTTCCGCATAGCCCTGGTAGACCTGCTGCTGCTCCCGTTTCTGGCGCTTTGGCCGCCGCACCGGCTCCGCATATTCCGCGATGCCCCGGCCCATATCCAGCGCCCCGCAGACCTGGGCGGTGTTGCGGGCGTCATCCAACGCATCGTGCGCTTGGCCAAAGGCCGAAAGCTCCAGCTTTTCAAGCGCCGTTGCTAGCGACCATTGCCGGTTCTCCTGCCCCACCTGCGCATCGTAGATGCGCTGCAAATCATAGCAAGGGGGCAGCCAATCCAGCTCCTGCTCATAAAGCAGCAGGTTTTCCCGCAGAATGGGCATGTCGTCCGTTCCCCAGGTGATAAAATCAAAGAGCCCCTGCGCGCCGCACCAGGCCTTGAATTCCGCCAGCGCCATCAAAAAGGGTAGGCCCTGCTTGAGCATCTGGTTGCTGATGCCCGTAAGCCGCCGCACCCGGCTGTTCATGCGGGTATAATAGGCGGGCCGCACATCTAGCTTCAACTCGCCCACCGGGCAAAAATCCGCATCCAGCTTGATCGCGCCGATCTGTACGATCTCCCCGTGCAAAAAGACGGGCGTCTGGATGATCTTCTCCTTGATGACCGCCTGATTCCATTCCATGTCGAATACGATATGATGCATGCTCCTAGTTTACCATATCCGCGCCAAATATCCATCCTTTTCTCGCGCGGCCTGGCGGTCTCCCCCGTTTCTGCCCCCCTTTTCCCGCCAGTAATCACGGCGGGCAAGTGGAAGGCCTGCAAATTTAGTGTAACATACATTCCCCGCGTGCACACGCTTAAAATGCGCGGCAGCCGATTTTCTATCCCCGTGCAGGGCCACCGCGCTTCCACGCTTGCGCAAGGGACGCAAAGCCGTTACAATAATAAACGTATCTAGACGCGCATTGAAACGACCGTGTAAAGGAGGATTCCCTATGCCTATTTGGTTATCCGCCGTCTGCGGCGTAATCCTGCTGATCGCGGCAATCCTCTGCCGCAAGAGCGAGCATCTTCGGGGTTACAGCGCGCCCGCTTTCCTTTCCGCTGCTTTCTTTTTAGGATACACCCTGCTGGTGGCGTTTATGATCTACCGGTAAACCCTCTCAGCCCAATCCGGCGTTGCATTTTTCGCTCGCATGGGGTATAATACCCGTTGCGTGAATCGCCAGCGCCGCGCTCGGCACGCCCGCGGAGGGATATCGAAGTGGTCATAACGGGGCT
>DHOI01000048.1:4099-4328 GCA_002409725.1 Christensenella sp. UBA5394 | reverse complement strand
CCCAGAGCTGCTCGGGGTTCATCTCGCCCAGGCCCTTGTAGCGCTGGAGGGTGTAACCCTTGCCCACCTTGCGGGTGGCCGCGGCCAGCTCCTTATCGTCGTAGGCATAAATGATCTCCTTGCCCTTTTGCACCTTGTAAAGCGGCGGCAGGCCGATGTACACGTGCCCGTCCGTGATCAGCTCCTTCATATAGCGGAAGAAGAAGGTGAGCAGGATGGCCCGGATGTG
>DHOI01000048.1:0-3884 GCA_002409725.1 Christensenella sp. UBA5394 | reverse complement strand
GCGCCGTCCTGATCCGCATCCGAGAGGATAATAATCTTGTTATAGCGCAGGCTGCTCAAATCGAAATCCTCGCCTATGCCGGTGCCTACGGCAGTGATGATGGAGCGAAATTCCTCATTGGCCAGCACCTGGTCGAGCCGCTTCTTTTCCACATTGAGCGGCTTGCCGCGGATGGGCAATATGGCCTGGAAGCGCCGGTCCCGCCCCTGCTTGGCGCTGCCGCCGGCGCTGTCGCCTTCCACGATGAACATTTCGTTCAGCTGGGGGTTGCGGCCAGTGCAGCTGCTCAGCTTGCCCACCAGGGGGGCGTTTTCGAGCTTATTTTTCTCCCGGGCCATGCTCTTGGCCTTGCGGGCGGTTTCGCGCACCTTGGCGGCCTTCACGGCCTTATCGGTGATCTTGGCGGCGGTCTCGGCGTTTTGCAAATCTTCCAGATACGGAACCAGCTTTTCCGTAACCACATATTCCACGGCAGGCCGGGCCTCGGTGTTGCCCAGGCGGGTCTTGGTTTGCCCCTCGAATTGGATGCTGTGCATCTTGAGGGAGATGATGGCCGTAAGCCCTTCGCGGAAATCCTCGCCGGAGAGCGAAGGGTCTTTATCCTTGAGAATATCCACCTTGCGGCAGTAATCGTTGAGCACCTTGGTGAGAGCCGCCTTGAAGCCCGTTTCATGCGTGCCGCCCTCAGTGGTGGGGATGTTGTTCACATAGGAGAAGATGCTCTCGCTGTAGCCGTCGTTATGCTGCAGCGCAATATCCACGTCGATGCCGTCCCGCTCGCCGCGAAGGTGAATCGGCTCGTCGTAAAGGGGGGTCTTGTCCCCGTTCATATAGCGCACGAAATCCGAGATGCCACCCTCGAAGCAGTATTCCTTTTCGCGCTTGTCCCGCTCGTCAACGAGCGTGAAAGTCACGCCCCGGCTGAGGTAGGCCAGCTCCCGCATGCGTTTGGCGATGGCCTCGAACTGCATGTCCAGCGTTTCGAACACGCGCTTATCCGGCAAAAAGGTGATCTTGCTGCCCCTCTTTCGGGTGCGGCCCTGCTCCTGAAGGGGGGTCATGGGCTGACCGGAATGGATCTTACCCTGGCTATCCTCATAGCTGCGGAAGGTCTGGGCATATGCCTTGCCGCCGGTATAAACCTCGACCTCTAAATATTCGCTTAAAGCATTGACCACGCTGGCGCCCACCCCGTGCAGGCCACCGGAATAGCCATAGCTGTCGTTATCGAATTTGCCGCCCGCATGCAGCTGGGTAAAGACCACCTCCACGCCGCTTACGCCCAGCTTTTCGTGGATGCCCACAGGGATGCCGCGGCCGTTATCCTCCACGGTGACGGCGTGGTTTTTGTGCAGGGTCACGCGCACCTGGTCTGCATAACCGTTGGCTGCCTCATCCACAGCGTTGTCCACGATCTCCCAAAGGATGTGGTGCAGGCCTCTAACGCCGGTAGAGCCGATATACATGCCCGGTCGCATACGCACAGCCTCCAGGCCTTCCATGATCTTGATGTCGCTTACGCTGTAGTCCTTGGCCATCCATTGCCTCCGCTCGATAAAAATTGCTATGTGCTACCATATACGGTATAAGCATTCACATATATCCACATTATAGTATAATACGTAGCCGCTTTTTGAGCAATGCATATTCTTCGCCTTTTTCCCCCACACTACGGATAATGTTTACAAAGGAGCGGATACGATGGATCATAACGCCAAGCTGCTGGAAAGCATATATGAAAACGCCGCCATGGGCAAGGAATCCCTGGGCGGCCTGATCAAGCGCTGCCAAGATGCGAACTTCCGCCAGGCAATGGCGGAACAATTCGCGGAATATCACGAGATACAGGAAGAGGCGGAAAAGCTGCTCGAGGCCGCCTACCTTGAGCCCCGGCAGCCCTTTCTCCTGCCCCTGCGCAAGCATATGGACCTCAACCTCTTCATTGATCGTACCTCCACCCATATGGCGGAAATGCTCATGCACGGCAGCCTGATGGGCATTGTGGATATCGCCCGCGACAGCCGCGAATATACCGCCGCCTCCGAGGAGGTGCAGGATCTGGCCCGCAAGCTCCTCACGACCGAGGAAAACAACCTGCGTCGGCTGCAAAAATTCCTCTAAAATCGCCATGATTAAACGAGCGGCCCTTAGGCCGCTCGTTTGGTGTGCGCATGGTTGTACTGCTGGTTTTATTTACCTATAAAGCCGCCCTCTTGCAGGATGGCCTTGGCCTTTTCCAAATTGGCGTCGCTTACCAGCACGATGGGGCCGGTGCAGCCCATGCCGGATTGGGCGTAGATGTTGTTTTTCCAAAGGAGCTGCACGGCGTCCTCCAGATCCATCACCTCAATGCCTGCGATATCTGCAGTCACCACCTCGGTGGGCGGTGCCTTGACCACTTCCGCCGCAGTTGCCGCAGGGGCCTTGCGGGAGGCTACGCTCTCGGCCAGCAGCTTTTTGAGGCAGCAGCCGTTTGCAGCGTCGAATTCCGCCTTGGCCACGGCCTGGTAGTCGCCGTTGACCAGCTCCGCCGCATAGGTGAGCGCACCGGCGATGACATTGGCGCCGCTTGCGCGGGAAACGATCATCACCAGCCGGTCGTAGCCCTCGCCGATGCCGGGGCCGTAGCCGCAGCCCAGCGTTTCGTAGCTGCCGCCGGAAGCGCCTGCGGAAAGCATTTTGAGTATGACGTTGCCCGTGAGGGAATCCATCACCATCACATCCGCAGAGCCGGTGAGCACATCGTTGCCGCGCATCACACAGCCGCCGTCCGCCCGGCCCGAGGTGGCGAAGCGGATGGGATAGCCACGGGAGGCAAGCTCCTTGAGGATGGTCTCGGTCTGGCGCGCGCCGTCCACGTTGAGGATACCCACGGTGGGCTCCTTGATGCCGCAGGCTTTGGCGGCGATAATGCCATAGATGGCGTTCTTCACCATGCCCTCGATGCGATCCGTGGAGGAAGTGCCCGTGGTGGTGGCCAGGAACATCTCCCTGCCCTTGCCCGGGGTCACGCAGCGGCCCACGGTGGATACGCCGATGGGGAAAGGATAGTGCATGGTAACAGCGCCCTGTACCGTTCCGCTCGTGAGCAGCTCCTCCATCTTCTTGTGGCCCTCGTCTTCATTGGCCACTTCCACCGTGGTTACGCCCTCGTGATGGAGCGTGCCGATGTAGTATACGTCCACACCCTGCCTGGCAGCCAGTACGGCCCCCTGCATGGCGTTCTCTTCCCCGTGCTCGCTGCCCATGCCCGTGAGGGCGATCTTGGGGCGGCCGCCCATACGGCCGCTCTCCAGGGCGTCGGCCATATCGAGGAATGTCTGGGCGATCATGGTTTTAACTTGATCCTTTGCCATGGCCTGCCTCACTCACTCAGCCTGCATGGAGGCTGCAAAATCCCGCAGCGCGTCCGCGATGAGGCTGCGGATCTCCGCCTTGGAGACGCCGCCTTCCGCTTCTTGCTGCGCGCCCTCATTCTTGCGCACCACGAAGGACACGCCGTCGAACAGGTTGGTCATACGGCCCAGGAACAGACTGCCCTTGCCGATGATCATGGCCGTGCCGGTTTCGCCGTTTAGGATTTCCTCCCGGGCAAAGCCCAGGTAGGGCACACCGCTGGGGATGTGGCCTTGGGTAGGCGCCCAGCCCACCATGCCGTGCTCGGCGGCAAAGGTGGCGAGTTCCGCCCTTTCCATATCGCCCTGCTTCACGGCCAGCGCCGCGATCATCTTATAGTTGGCAGTAGGCACATCGCCCGCGCCCGCGGGCTTGGTAATATCGGGGTTCTGCATTTCAGCAGCGTATTTATCGATATCCGGAATCTTGTGTCCGGCGCGGGCCAGCGGATCGGATACCAGGCTGGTAATAACGGCCTGGGGTGAGGA
>DHOI01000122.1:8320-8638 GCA_002409725.1 Christensenella sp. UBA5394 | reverse complement strand
TATTGATGCGATGGGCGCCATGGCCTTCGGCCTATTCGCCTCGCTCTTGATCGGTACAATTTTCAAAACCATAGCCGATCAAACGGGCTGGGGCTTCCTGGCAGAAGCCGCGGCCTTCTGCTCCGCCGCCGCGGGCCCGGCTATGGCCGTGGCCATCGGCTTTGCGCTGCATGCGCCCTCGCTGGTGCTTTTCTGCCTGTGTGCGGTGGGCGCGGCAGCTAATTCCCTGGGCGGCCCCTTGGGCACCCTTTTCGCGGCCGTGGTCTCGACGGAGTTGGGCAAGCTGGTTTCCAAGGAAACCCGGGTAGACATCCTGTT
>DHOI01000122.1:7864-8110 GCA_002409725.1 Christensenella sp. UBA5394 | reverse complement strand
ACCCCCACGGTAACCATCCTCTCCGGCTGCGCCATCGCGGTCCTGCTCGGCCCTGGAATTAACGCCCTGATGAACGCCTGCGGCGCGTTGGTCATGCGTGCCACAGAGCTGGAGCCATTTGGGATGGGCATCCTGGTATCCGTTATCGTAGGTATCGTGCTCACCCTGCCCATCTCCAGCGCGGCCCTGTGCGCCGCCCTGGGCCTCACGGGCCTGGCGGGCGGCGCGGCCACAGCCGGGTGCTGC